>NZ_JBEYSO010000014.1:0-170014 GCF_040642675.1 Micromonospora sp. NPDC047738 | reverse complement strand
CGGGGGAGCAGGTCGGTGCCGGTGACCCGCCAGCGGCGTACGGGTTCGTTGATGACCACGGCGAGGCGGTTCAGCTCGCCGGTCCATTCGACGGCGGGTGGGAGCACGCCGTGTTCGATGACGGTGGTGCGGGTGGCGCCGTTGTCCCAGAACAGTTCGTTGAAGTGGGTGACGTGGGCGATGGTCAGGTCGTCCCGGTCGGCCATCGGGTGGCGGGTGTTCGGCACGTCGCCCTTGGGGGTGTTGTGCTCGACATAGATCGCCGGCACCTCGCGGCCGGGGCGGCGGCCCAGCCACTGCTCGGCCAGCTCCAGCTCCTCGGGCCGTTGCAGGACGACCAGGTCCACCTCGGCCCGCCCCAGTTCCTGCGGGGTCACCTCCACGGCGTTCGCCGGCCAGGCGTACGTCCGCGCCCGCCCGCGGCCGTACGGACCCCGATCGGGGGTGACCGGCACCAGGTAGCGGTGTCGTCCGTGGACGAACGACGTCGTCCAGGAGCCGTGTACGTGCCACAGCAGAACGTTCATGCCTCTCCTCACGATCGGGCTGGTCGGGGCGCGGCGGACACGGCGGTCAGTCGGGCGGGTCGAGGAGCCGCACGGCGGCAACCACCTCGGCCGGGTCGACGCCGGCCAGACAGGGGTGCCCGGCGACCGGGCAGACGGCCGCGCGGGTGTCCCGGCAGGCCGCCCCGGCGTCGCCGAGCCGGACGGTCGCCACCCGGTACGGTCCCCACTGTCCGAACGGGACGGTGGGGGCGAAGAGGCTGACCACCGGGGTACCCACGGCCGCGGCGAGGTGGGCCGGCCCGGTGTTGCCGACCACCAGGCAGCGGGCGCCGGCGATGATCCGGACGAGCCCGGTGAGGTCCGTCGTCCCGCCGACGTCCACGCCGCCGGCGGCGGCGACCCGCGCGGTCAGGTCCCGCTCGTCCGGCCCGCCGGTGACGACGACCCGGCGCCCGTCGGCGACCAGGGCGGCCACGATCTCGGCGCAGCGATCCGCCGGGCAGGCCCGGGCCGGCACCGACGAGCCGGGGTGCACCACCACGTAGTCGTCGGTCGGTGCGGGGACCCGGTGGTCCGGCGCGGATTCCGTCCCGGTCGGTGGCTCCAGGTCGTCCCGCAGTCGTAGTCCCGGTTCGTCGTCGGTGGGGAGGGTGTATCCGGCGGCGGCGGCGAGGGAGAGGGCTCGTTCGGGTTCGGGTATGCCGGTGGGGACGTGGTGGCGGATGTTGAGCAGGGTGCCGGGGTAGTCGTCGCTGATGGCGCTGATGTGGGGTATGCCGGCGATGCGTAGGAGCAGGGCGAGGGGTAGGGGGGATTGGTGGAAGGAGGTGAAGATGATTGCTTCGTCGGCGTGGGTGGTGGTGAGTCGGGTGGTGAGGTGGTGCATGTCGTGGGGGTCGACGGGTTGGGGGTTGGCGTCGATCCAGGGCAGTGGCCATTCGATGATTTCGTCGATGCCGGGTAGCAGGTCGGCGGCTGCGCGGCCTTGTGGTCCGCAGAGCAGTACGACGCGGTCGGCGCCGGCTGCGACGGCGCGGATGCCGGGGCCGGTGACCAGCACGTCCCCGGCCGCGTCGCTGCGCACCACGAGGACCGTCCCGGCCCGCCCGGCGCGGGGCGCGACCGGCCGGATCGCCCGCATCCGGCGCAGGATCTCGTCCACCGCGGCGGGCAGGTCCCGGGCCACGGTCGGCGCCTCGGTGACCTCCTCCGGGCGGGTGACCGGGGTGGGGACCAGGATGCCGGTCGCCCCGGCGGCGAGCGCGGCGGTCATGTCGGCGCCGATGTCGCCGACCAGCACGCACCGGGTCGGCGTGGTGCCGAGCGCCCGGGCGGCGGCGTGCACCAGACCCGGCGCCGGCTTGCGGCAGCCGCAGCCGTCGGTGTCCTCGTGCGGGCAGATCTGCCAGTCGTCGAAGGGGCCGAGCAGTTCCTCCACCCGGGCGTTGACGGCGCGCATCTGCCGCTCGGTGAAGTAGCCCCGGGCCAGGCCGGACTGGTTGCTGACCACGGCCAGGCGCAGCCCGGCCGCGCGCAACCGGTCCAGCGCCTCCCGCGCGCCGGGCACCGGGCGGACCTTCTCCGGGTCGCCGTTGTAGGGCACGTCCTCGACGAGCGTGCCGTCCCGATCCAGCAGCACCGCGTCGAACAGGGCGGGACCGGGCGGCGTGTTGGCCGCCCAGTTGCCCGGGGCAAGCGAAGGGAACGTCATCGTCCCGCCTCGGGTCCGTCCGCCGTGACGATCGCCCCGGCGGGCTGCGAGCGGGCGTGCCACCAGCCGCGTACCCAGTGGACGACCGCGAGTGGCGGGATGAGCGCGCTGGTCGCCAGCATGGTGACGACCTCGTTGCGGGCACGCGGGCCGGGCGCGATGCGGACCCGGGCGAAGTCGGCGGTGCCGGCCGCCCAGGCCAGTCCGGCGACGAGGGCGGCCGCTCCGAGGTCGCGCCGCCGGGCGCCGGGACGGGCCACGGCGCGCAGCACGGCGACGGCCAGCGCGACCGCGCCGGACGTGGCGACCGCGACGTGCCCGGGCCGCCGGCCCGGGGGCAGGTCGAGCGCGGTCCGCCAGTTCGGGCCGTACAACCGGCGCAGCAGCGCGTCGTCGGCGTTGCCGCGCTGGGTGCGCAGGCTCACCCAGCGGCCCTCGGGGCGTACCGGATGGGTGACCCGGCGCTGGCCGCGGACCAGGTCCCAGCCGGCCAGCCGGACCCGGTGAGCCAGTTCGGCGTCCTCCCGATAGGCCCGGGGGAAGCGCTCGTCGAACCCGCCGACGGCCGCGAGGGCGGCCCGACGGTAGGCCATGTCGGCGGTGATCCACCTACCCTCGGCCAGACCGGCGGTGGCGCGTTCCCAGTCGGTGGGGCGGCGGTCCGCCGGCAGCGGCACGGTCACCACGCCCTGCACCCCGCCGATCCGGCCGGGCACCGCGAGGTCGGCGCGCAGCCGCCGGGCCCAGTCCGGCGCCGGCACCACGTCGTCGTCCAGGAAGACCACCCACTCGCCGCGGGCGGCCCGCCAGCCCAGGTTGCGGGCCGCCGCCGGGCCCGCGCCACGACCGGTCAGCACCTTCGTGTACGCCGCCAGCGCCCCCGGCACGGCCAGTTCCCCGGTCTCGTCGCGCCGGTCGTCGACCAGCAGCAGTTCGGCCCCGGGCAGGTCGCCGAGCTGACCGGCGAGGGTGTCCAGCAGCACGGCCAGGCTAGGCCGGCCGAGCGTAGGCACCACCACGCTGATCACCGGCCACCGCCCAGCGCCCGGCGGTGCACCGCGAACGGACCGAGGGCGAGCAGGTCCACCGGCGCGGAGCCGAACAGCTCCAGCGCCTCCCGTGGGGTGTCCACCATCGGCCGCCCGGCGGTGTTCAGCGAGGTGTTGACCACCACCGGCAGCCCGGTGCGCCGCTCGAACTCGGCCAGCAGTTCGGCCACCAGTGGCTCGGTGTCGGCGTGCACGGTCTGTACCCGGGCGGTGCCGTCGACGTGGGTGACCGCCGGGATGCGGTCCCGCCACTGCGCCTTCACCCGATGCACGAAGAGCATGTACGGGCTGGGGTAGACGCCCTCGAAGAGCTCCGCGAAGCGTTCCGCGCGGACCATCGGGGCGATCGGCCGGAACTGTTCCCGGCCTTTGACGTCGTTCATCCGGCGGGTGGTGTCCGGGTCGCCGGGGTGGGCGAGCAGGGACCGGTGGCCCAGCGCCCGCGGGCCGTATTCGCTGCGCCCCTGGTACCAGGCGACGATGCCGTTGTCGGCGAGCACCCGGGCCGCCTCTGCGGCGATCGACGCCGGCCGGCGGTACGGCAGCGCCGCCCGCCGCAGCTCGGCCTCCAGTTCCTCGTCCGACCAGCCGCGGCCCAGGTCCACCCCGGCGATCGGAGTGGACCGGTCGCCCAACTCGCCGGCCACGTGCAGGGCCGCGCCCAGGGCGGTGCCCGCGTCGCCGGCCGCCGGCTGCACCCAGACGTCCCGGAACGGCCCCTCGGCGGCGAGCCGGGCGTTGGCCACGCAGTTCAGCGCCACCCCGCCGGCCAGGGCCAGGGTGCCGGTGCCGCCGGTGGTGTCGTACAGCCAGCGGGACAGGTCGAGGACGACCTCCTCCAGCCGGGCCTGCACGCTGGCGGCGAGGTCGGCGTGGTCGTCGGTCATCTCGCCGTCGGCGGTGCGCGCCTTGGCCATGCCGGCCCAGTCGATCCGTTCGACGTGGAACCCGCCGTCGTCGGTGACCCGGACCAGCTCACGGAGCATGCCCAGATGCGTCGGCCGGCCGTACGAGGCGAGCGCCATCACCTTGTACTCGTCGTTGGAGTGCAGGAAGCCGAGGTGCCGGGTCAGGTCCTCGTACAGCAGGCCGAGCGAGTGCGGGAGTTGTTGGGCGTACAGGGATGACAGCCGTCCGTCGCGGTAGACGCCGGCCAGGTGGCTGGCCACCTCGCCGCGCCCGTCGAGCACCAGCACCGCGGTGTCGTCGCCGGCCGGCGGGGCGGCCAGCCCGGCGGAGGCGGCGTGCGCCACGTGGTGCGGCACGAACCGCACCTTCTCCGGGTCGAGCCCGGGCAGGGCGGCGGCGAGGAACTGCGGGGCCTGCTTGGCGTAGTCGACCCGCAGCCAGTCCCACGGGTCGTCGAGGCCCAACTCGGTCGCGTCCCGGCAGAGTCCGGGGTCGAAGGAGTACGCGACCGCGTCGAGGCTGTCGACGTCGATCCCGGCGCTGGTCAGACACCAGGCGGCGGACAGCTCGGGCAGCTCCCAGGCGGCGAAGGGCACCGGGCGCTTGCCGTGCTTACGGCGGCTGAACCGCTCCTCTTCGGCAGCGGCCACCACCCTGCCGTCGACCACGAGGGCAGCTGCGGGGTCGTGGAAGATCGCGTTGATTCCGAGGACGCGCATGGGAAGTCCCCTACCCCCGCGAACACTGCCTAACCTGAGATCATCGACTTCTCCAGGGGAGTTCGATGTCACCTGTGGAGTCTCGGATCAGTGACCAAAGTCCCTGGTTGACGGCGTAGGAGGGGGCCAAACTGGGCAGAGACGTGTGGCCGGCTCCGGTTTGTGGCCCGCCTCGTCCGAACTGACCTTCGGGAGGTGACCGGTTGTGTCGACGTCATCGCTGCCCGCGCTGGCCGAGGAGCAACTCACGCTGGCTCGCGCAACCGGCAGCGGGCGCAGCGCCCGGACGATCCACGGCGGTGCCGACACGCCGCTGCGGCAGACCCTGGTCGCCCAGGACCGGTCCTGGCCCGGCGAGACGGGGGACCTACTGGTGATCCCGGACGCCCGGCACGCGCTGCACGCCGACGAGGATTCCGTGGTGCTGCTCACGGTGGCCCGCGGATGAGCATCGCGCCGCCCGCCGCAGCCAGACCGGGGGCCGCCGGCCGGCAGCGGGGTCGCCGGCACCGCTGGCTGCCGCCGCAGCACGGCGCCTGGGCCATGCTGCTCCTCCCGTACGCCACGGCGGTCTGCGTCGCCGGGCTCCGGTGGCCGCACCTGCCGCTGCTCGGTGCCTGGCTGGCCGGCTACCTCTTCTCCTACTACGCCCTGCTGGTCGTGAAGACCGGCCGCGCCGACCGGGTACGCCCCCAGCTGCTGCTCTACGGCGCCGCGGCCGCGCTGCTGGTCACGCCGGTACTGCTGGCCCGGCCCGCGGTCCTCGGCTACGCCCCGCTCTACGCCCTGCTCGCGGCCGTCAACATCGGGTACGCCCGGCAGCGTCGCGAGCGGGCCCTGCTCAACGATCTCGCCTCGGTGGCGCAGAGCGTGCTCATGGTGTTCGTGGTGGCCACCGTCGCCGGAGTCCCGCCCGCCGGGCTGGCCGGGGTGGCGGGCGCCGTCGCCGCGTATCTGGTCGGCACGGTGCTCTACGTCAAGACGATGATCCGGGAGCGGGAGAGCGTCGGCTACCGGTGGGCGTCCGGGGCGTACCACCTCGCGGCGGTCGTGGTGGCGGTGGCCTACTGGGGCCCGGCGGTGGCGGGGGTCTTCGCGCTGCTGCTGCTCCGCGCGGCGCTGCTGCCGGGCCGGCGGCTGGCCCCGGTCCGGGTCGGGCTGGTCGAGCTGGTCGGCTCGCTGCTGGTGTTCGCCGCCGTGGTCGGGCACTGGGCCTGACGGCCGGCAGGTCGGGCGTCTGCCTGGCGTGCTGCCGAGAACTGTGGGTGACACGCCTCCGCGGAAACTCGATGTCACCCAGCGTGACCCCAGCGCGTGGCGCCCCCGTGGGCCCTGATCTGGCCGCAATCTCCTGACCAGCGAAAATCCGTGCGCTAGCTCCGGTGCCGAAACATCCCCCACCCGGCTTTGCTCTGCAGCCATAGACGCAGCAGCGAACCATGAGTGACTGCTGCGTCCGTGGCTGCAGAGCAAAGGGCGCGGGCCGGTGGTTGCGGGAGGCCGGCTGTGGTCACTTAGCGTGACCGTGGCCACGCCGGTCGGGGCCGGCATGGCGAGGGGCCGGTGCCGGGCATCGCCCCGGCACCGGCCCCGGGTCTTCGGGCCCGTGCGGCTCAGCCGTGCAGCATCCCCGGGCCGAACACCTCGTAGGCGATCCGCTCCGCCGGCACGCCCCGGCGCAGCAGTGCGCCGCGGACCAGGGTCATGAACGGCACCGGCCCGCAGAGATGCACGTACGCCCCGGGGGCCAACGGAATCCGCGCCGGATCGACGAGACCGCTGGCGACCTCCGCCTTCAGCCCGGCCATCTCACCGTCGGCGGCGTCCTCGTACCACAGGCGCACCGACAGGTTCGGCAACTGCTCCTGGAGGCCGGGCAGTTCGTGGCGCAACGCGTGCGCGGCGCCGGCCCGGTCGGCGTGCACCAGCACCACCTCGCGCTCGGGCGCGACGGCGGCCAGATGCGCCAGGGCGGCCATCGAAGGAGTGAGTCCGATGCCGGCGCTGACCAGCAGCAGCGGAGCCTCGTCGCCGACCGCGCTGACCTCGCCGAACGGCGGGCTCAGCCGCAGCTTGTCGCCCGCCTCCACCCGCTCGTGCAGGTAGCTGGACACCATGCCGTCGGGCGCGCCCGCGGTGCCGGACACCCGCTTCACGGTGATCCGCCAGTGCTCGGCGCCGGGCCGGCCGGAGAGGCTATATTGCCGGATCTGCTGTCCCCGGCCGCCGTCGAGGTCCACCGCGACCGAGACGTACTGGCCCGGGGTGAAGCCGGGCATCGGGCCGCCGTCGGCCGGGACCAGGGTGAACGAGACCACGTCGGCGGTCTCCCGGGTCGTCTCCGCCACCCGCCACGGCCGCCACACCGAGTCGTGCTCCGTCACCCCGGCGACCGTGTAGAGCCGGGCCTCCCGGGCGATCAGCTCGCAAGCCAGCAGCCAGTAGACCTCGTCCCAGGCCGCCGCGACCTCGGGGGTCACCGCGTCGCCGAGCACCTCGCCGACCGCGGCGAGCAGGTGCCGCCCGACGATCGGGTACTGGGTGGCGGTGATGCCGAGCGCGGCGTGCTTGTGGGCGACCCGGTCCATGATCGGCCCCCACGGCACCGGGCTACCCCCGATCAGGTGCTCGGCGTACGCGACCACGGCGGCGGCGAGCGCGGCCTTCTGCTGCCCGGTGGCCTGGTTGCCTCGGTTGAAGATGTCCAGCAGCTCCGGGTGGGCGTCGAACATCCGCTGGTAGAACCGGCCGGTGATCGCCTCACCGTGGGTCTGCACGGCGGGCAGGGTCGCCGCCACCACCGCTGCTGAGGATTCCGAGAGCACGACTACTCCTTCGGACAGGGATTGGATCGCGCCCAACTGAACAGGAATCTGGGATTCCGCTTCAGGGTCGAAGGTCCCGGACGGGAAATGATCCAGGTCACCCGCCGGCTCCGGCTGGTCGGCCTGTGCCGGGTCGTCCGGTGGCTGGCTAGGGTCGGGTGGTGAAGCTCAACCGGTCGACGGACATGGCCCTGCGGACCGCCATGCTCACGGCCGCGTCTCCGGCCCGGACGACCGTGGAGGAGCTCGCCACCCGGCTCGCGCTGCCCCGCAGCCACGTCGCCAAGGTCGTGCAGCGGTTGCAGCGGCTCGGGGTGCTGGTGACCACCCGCGGTCGCTCCGGCGGGGTGGCCTTCGCCGAGCAGGCCGGCGAGTTGACCGTCGGGCTGGTGGTCCGGGCCTTCGAGGGGGACGGCGAGGTGGTCTCCTGCGAGCAGCCGGCCTGCCCGCTGGTCGCCGGCTGCCGGCTCCGCGGTGAACTGCGCCGGGCCCAGGCCGCCTTCCTCGCCGTGCTCGACGGGGTACGCCTCGGCGACCTGGTGGACGGCTCCGCCAGCCAGATCCTGCTCAGCCTCGGGGCGCCGCCCGCCCGCAACGCGAGCCTCGGGTCGTAGCTCCCGGTGAGCACCGATCGGCCGGATCGCCCTCGGCCGATCGTTCGGGGAAGACAACCGGCAGGTCAAGCGGTTGTGCTGCACGGACGCCTCCTCGCCTCCGGACGCCCACGACCGGGCGGTGGCAGAGACCCCGGACGCGGCCAAACCGGACGCCGCACCCACCCGGTGCCACGGCTCTGTCGGATCGCCGGGCTAGGCTCGCTGCGGCGCGCCGCGCGAGGCGATCAAGCCGGTGAGCGGCACCACACCGCCGAGACCTGGGAGTACGACCAGTTGACCGCACAGCCTGAGACCCTGTACGGGGCCGACGACCTGACGCACCTGGAGGGGCTGGACGCTGTCCGCAAGCGCCCCGGCATGTACATCGGCTCGACCGACAGCCGTGGCGTGGGTCACCTCGTCAACGAGATCCTCGACAACTCCACCGACGAGGGTGTCGCGGGTCACGCCACCAAGATCGACGTGATCCTGCACGCCGACGGCTCGGTGCAGGTCGACGACGACGGGCGGGGCATCCCCACCGACGTGCACGCCAAGTCCGGCATCTCCGGCGTCGAGCTGGTGCTGACCCGGCTGCACGCGGGCGGCAAGTTCGGCGGCTCGGGCTACAAGACCTCCGGCGGGCTGCACGGCGTGGGCGCCTCCGCGGTCAACGCGCTCTCCCGGCGGTTCGACGTCACGGTCCGCCGCGGTGGCAAGATCCACTCGATGTCGTTCCGGCACGGCGTACCCGGGATCTTCGACGGGGACGGCCCGGACGCGGCGTTCACGCCCGGCCCCGGCCTGCAGATCGTCGGCGCGATGAAGCGCCGCCAGCCGACCGGCACCTCGATCCGTTGGTGGCACGACCCGCGCTACTTCGAGACCGGCGCGACGCTGGACACCGAGGCGGTCCGGCTCAAGCTGCGCAACACCGCCTTCCTCGTCCCCGGCGTGGCATACCGGCTGCGCGACGAGACGGGGGAGGAGGTCGTCGAGGAGAGCTTCCACTTCCCCAACGGCCTCACCGACATGGTGGAATACCTCGCCCCGGCCGGCGACCGCCCGGTCTCCGGCACGCTGCTGGTCACCGGCGAGGGGACCTACCGGGAGAACGCCGCCGACGCCAACGGCGTGATGCAGTCCAACGTGCAGCGCCGGGCCGAGGTCGAGGTCGCGTTCCGCTGGGGCACCGGCTACGAGCGCACCGTCGAATGCTTCACCAACACCATCCGCAACGCGCACGGCGGCACCCACCGCAAGGGCTTCGAGCGGGCCCTGGCGCGTACCCTCGCCGAGGCTGCCCGCAACACCCGCGGCCTGCTCAAGCCCAAGGAGGACGCGCCCACCCTGGACGACGTCCTGGAGGGCATGACCGCGGTGGTGCACGTGCGGATCCCGGAGCCGCAGTTCACCTCGCAGACCAAGGACGAGCTCTCCACCGCCGGCATCACCAAGGTGCTGCAGGGCCTGGTCGAGCAGCACCTCAAGGCCTGGCTGGAGGACCGGAAGACCAAGGCCGAGGCCCGGACGGTGCTGCAGAAGATCGTCGACGCGGCGCGGGTGCGGCTCACCCAGAAGCAGCAGAAGGACGCCGCCCGGCGTAAGACCGCGCTGGAGGGCGCGTCGATGCCGGCCAAGCTGGTCGATTGCCGGGCCACCGGGGTGGACCGCAGCGAGCTGTTCATCGTGGAGGGCGACAGCGCCCTCGGCACCAGTCGGATGGCCCGCTCCTCCGAATACCAGGCCCTGCTGCCCATCCGCGGCAAGATCCTCAACGTGCAGAAGGCCAACCTCCAGCAGGTGCTGGACAACGCCGAGTGCGCGGCGATCGTGCAGGTGCTCGGCGCCGGCTCCGGGCGTACCTTCGACCTGTCGGCGATGCGCTACGGCCGGGTCCTCATCATGGCCGACGCGGACGTCGACGGCGCGCACATCCGTACCCTGCTGATCACGCTCTTCGCCCGGTACATGCGACCGCTGATCGAGGCCGGGCGGCTCTACGCGGCCATGCCACCCCTGCACAAGATCACTACCAAGGGGCGCAACCCGCAGACCATCTACACCTACACCCAGGCCGAGATGGAGGCGACGGTCCGCAAGCTGGAGAAGGCCGGCAAGCAGATCGTCACCCCGATCCCGCGCTTCAAGGGCCTCGGCGAGATGGACGCCGACGAGCTCTGGGAGACCACCATGAACCCGGCCACCCGAGCGGTCCGCCGGATCACCCTCGACGACGTCGAGGCCGCCGAGCAGATCCTCGAACTGCTCATGGGGGAGAAGGTCGAACCCCGCCGCAACTGGCTCATCGACTCGGCCGACCGGGTCGACCGCGAAGCCATCGACGCCTGACCACCGGGTTCGTTTCGGAAGGAAAGCTGAACCATGGCACGCCGTAGGGACGACCGCGCCCGCGCCGACCTGTCCGCGTTCGACCAGGCCGGTGCGCGGGTCTTCGACAACCCGCTGATCACCGAGGTCTCCGACTCCTACCTGGAGTACGCCTTCTCGGTCATCCACTCCCGCGCCCTGCCCGACGCGCGGGACGGCCTCAAGCCGGTGCACCGGCGCATCCTCTGGTCGATGTACGAGCAGGGCCACCGCCCCGACCGGGGGCATGTGAAGTCTGCCCGAATTGTCGGGGATGTGATGGGTAAGTACCATCCGCACGGCGACGCCGCGATCTACGACGCGATGGTCCGCCTTGCCCAGGACTTCTCGCTCAACGCCCCGCTCATCGATGGGCATGGAAACTTTGGAAGCCCAGACGATGGACCGGCCGCGGCGCGTTACTGCGTCACAGGTGACACTCGTATCCGTCTCGCCGATGGCACCAGTCCCCGCATCGAAGACCTTGTGTCACTTCCGTCGGACAGTGAGGCGGATGCCGACTTCGAGGTAGTTGACAAGGATGGAAAGTTTGTCCATGTCAACAAGGTCTTTAACTCCGGCGTGCATCCGACGATTCGGATTACGACGGAGGCGGGCTTCTCGCTTCGCGGTAGCGAGAATCATCTCGTGCTCTGCCTGGAAGCGCCGATGGGCGTCCCCGTCTTTCAGTGGCGACGCCTCGATGAAGTCGCCGCCGGCACGGTTGTCTGTGTCGCGCGCAACGCCTGGGCCCAGGTGATCCCGGCCGCCCGCGAGTACATGTTGGGTGTTCTCGGTGGCGCGTGGGCCTCTGAAGGCTTCGCAAGCGGCTCTCGCGCCGGCTTCAGCAACACTGACGAGCATTTCTTCGGGGAAGTTCTGCACGCATACGACCAGGTCGTCGGCGGCCGGCGCTATGTGAGCGAGCGGCACACCCGCGGGGATCGTAAGCGTATCCAGGAACTGGATGTCCAGGACTTCGCCGGCGGTATGGAAGCCTTCCGGGCGAGTCCTCTGGCCGAGTTCATCGGCCACCAGGCGCGAGAGAAGTTCGTACCCCAGTTCGTCTGGAACGGCGGATGGGGAGTGAAGCGCGCTTTCCTGATGGCCCTCTTCGAGGGTGACGGCGGGGTCCGGGTCGCGAACAGCAGCTTCACGATTCAGTACACCAGCTATAGCGAACGACTAACTCGGGAAGTTCAGGAGCTGCTGGCGGAGTTCGGCGTCATCGCCTGTCGGCGTCAATACACGCGTCCCAGTGGTTCCGTGGAGCACCGACTGGTTGTTTCCGGTCTTCGAAACATCAAGGCTTTCGCCAACCGGGTCGGCTTCCTCCGCACGAAGCAGGCAGTGTTGAACCAGGTGCTGGGGCATGCGCCGCTGCGTCCACATCGCCTTAGCCAGGATCACGTCCCATTCGTCGCTGACTACGTGCGCAGCGCCCTCGACTTCGACCGCAGAGGCAGCGGACGGAAGTGGCTGACGCAGCACAACTTCGACCGCGTCGAAAAGTGGGAGACCGAACGGCTCCGCATCATCGATCGGATCAAGGACACCGAGATCCTCGCGACCATCCTTCCGATCATGGACTCCGGGTATCGATTCGAGCAGATTGCCGAAGTGACGCGTGAGGAGCCAGCAGAGGTCTACTCGGTCCGGGTCGAGTCCGCTGATCACTCCTTCCTGGCCGGTGGCTTCGTCAACCACAACACCGAGGCCCGGATGTCCCGGGAGGCGATGCTGCTCGTCGGCGAGCTGGGCGAGGACACGGTCGACGTCGAGCCCAACTACGACGGCTCGCTCACCCAGCCCACCGTGCTGCCGGCAGCTTTCCCCAACCTGCTGGTCAACGGCGCGTCCGGGATCGCGGTCGGCATGGCCACCAACATGATCCCGCACAACCTGGGCGAGGTCGTCCAGGCGGCCCGTTGGCTGATCAACCACCCGGACGCCACGCTGGACAAACTCATGGAGTTCGTCCCCGGCCCGGACCTGCCGACCGGCGGGCTGCTGCTCGGCCTGGACGAGGTGCGCCGGGCGTACGAGACCGGCCGGGGCGTGGTGCGGATGCGCGGCCGGGTGGAGATCGGCCCGCTCGAGGGCAGCCGCGGCCGGCAGGCCATCACGGTCACCGAGCTGCCCTACGGCGTCGGTGCGGAGAAGGTCATCGCGGCCATCACCAACGAGGTCAACAAGACCAAGCGGCTCTCCGGCATCGCCGACGTCAAGGACCTCACCGACCGGGAGAACGGCACCCGTCTGGTCGTCGAGTGCAAGGTCGGGGTCAACCCGCAGGCGCTGCTCGCCGACCTCTACCGGCTCACCCCGCTGGAGCAGTCCTTCGGCGTGAACAACCTGGTCCTGGTGGACGGCCAGCCGCAGACCCTGGGGCTCAAGGAGCTGCTGGACGTCTTCCTCGCCCACCGGTACGAGGTGGTGACCCGGCGCAGCGCGTACCGCAAGCGCAAGCGCGAGGAGCGGCTGCACCTGGTCGACGGTCTGCTGATCGCCCTGCTCGACATCGACAAGGTGGTCAAGCTGATCCGGGCCAGCGAGGACGCCCAGGCCGCCAAGGACGGCCTGATGCAGAAGTTCAAGCTCTCCGAGATCCAGGCGACCTACATCCTGGACACCCCGCTGCGGCGCCTCACCAAGTACGACCGGCTGGAGCTGGAGGCCGAGCAGGAGAAGCTGCGCGCCGAGATCGCCGAGCTGTCGAAGATCCTCGACGACCCGAAGGTGCTGCGGAAGCTCGTCTCCGACGAGCTGGCCGCCGTGGTCAAGCAGTTCGGCGCCGAGCGCCGCACCACCCTGGTCGACGGGGACCTCAAGGAGGTGCTGGCCGCCTCCGTACCGGCCGGGCCGCTGGAGGTCGCCGACGACCCGTGCCAGGTGATCCTCTCCGCCACCGGGCTGGTCGCCCGGACCGCGGCCGAGTCGGAGGAGGCCACCGAGGGGCGCCGGCGCAGCGGCCGGGTCAAGCACGACGCGGTACGCGCCGTCGTCTCTTCCACCGCGCGGGGCCGGGTGCTCGTGGTCACCAGCGCCGGGCGGGCCTTCAAGATCGACGTACTGCCGCTGCCGGTGCTGCCCGAGCAGTCCGGCACGGTGTCGCTGCGCGGCGGCATGTCCGCGGCCGAGCTGGCGCCGCTGGCGCCGGGGGAGACCGTGGTGGGGCTGGCGCCGCTCGGCCCGTCCGCCGAGGGATCGCCCGGCCTGGCGCTGGGTACGCGGCAGGGCGTGATCAAGGTCTGCGCGCCCGAGTGGCCGGTCCGCTCGGACGAGTTCGAGGTGATCTCCCTGCGCGACGGCGACGAGGTGGTCGGGGCGACCTGGCTCACCGACGGCGCCGAGACGCTGGCGTTCGTCTCCTCGGAGGCGTCACTGCTGCGCTTCGCCGCGTCGCTGGTGCGCCCGCAGGGCATCAAGGGCGGCGGCATGGCCGGCATCAACCTGCCGGCCGGGGCGACGGTCGTCTTCTTCGGCGCGGTCCGCACCGACGATCCGGGGCACGGGGAGCCGATGGTGGTCACCTCGACCGGCGCCACGGTGAAGGTGACGCCGCTCAAGGCGTACCCGGCGAAGGGGCGGGCGACCGGCGGGGTGCGCGCGCAGCGGTTCCTCAAGGGCGAGGTGGACCTGGCGGTGGCCTGGGTCGGTCCGCGTCCGGTCGGCGCGACCGCCACCGGCGATCCGGTGGAACTGCCCCCGGCGGACCCCCGCCGCGACGGTTCCGGCTTCGCGGTCATGCTCGGCCCCACCGTCGTCGGCCACCAGATCGAACGCGACTGACCAGGCACCACGGCAGGGCCGGCGGCTCACGCCGCCGGCCCTGCCGCGTTTCCCCCCGTCCCGCGTGTTGATCATGAGGTTGGCGGTCCCGAAACGGACATCTCGCCCAGCCAACCTCATGATCACCGGGGTGGTCTCGGGGCGGGGGAACGGTCAGAGTTCGGGTTCGGGGGCGGGGCGGGATTCCGGCGTGGTGCCGCGGAGGCGGGCGATGAGGCGCATGCCGTGGTAGATGACCAGGGCAGCGGCGGTGCCGAGGGCGATGCCGCTGAACGACAGGTCGCCGGCGGTGAGGGTGTAGTTGGCCGCCCCGATGATCACCGCCACGGCGGCGGTCATCAGGTTGACCGGGTCGTGGAAGTCGACCCGGTTCTCGATCCAGATCCGCGCGCCGAGGATGGCGATCAGGCCGTAGAGGGCGGTGGTCGCCCCGCCCAGCACCCCGGCCGGCACGGTGAGGATCAGCGCGCCGAACTTCGGGCTCAGCCCGAGCAGCACCGCCGCCACGCCGGCCACCCAGTACGCGGCGGTCGAGTAGACCCGGGTCGCCGCCATCACGCCGATGTTCTCCGCGTACGTGGTGGTGCCGGAGCCACCGCCCGAGCCGGCGAGCACGGTGGCGATGCCGTCACCGAGGAACGCCCGGCCCATGTCCCGGTCGAGGTTGCGGCCGGTCATCGCGGCGACCGCCTTGACGTGCCCGGCGTTCTCCGCGATCAGCACCAGGATCACCGGGATGACCAGCACCACCGCCCGCAGGCTGAAGCTCGGGGCGTGCAACTGCGGCAGCCCCACCCAGGCGGCCTCCTTCAGCCCGGTGACCGCCTTCGGGTCGAGTTCGCCGAGGACCGCGGCGAGCACCCAGCCGACCACCACGCCGAGCAGGATGGAGAGCCGGGCGAGGAAGCCCCGGAAGAGCACCGTCGCGACCAGGATCGCGACCAGGGTGACCACCGCGATCAGCGGCTGCGCCTTCACGCCGGTGCCGCTGCCCCCGCCGTCCCAGGCCACCGGGGCCAGGTTGAGCCCGATCAGCGCGACGATGGCGCCGGTGACCACGGGCGGCATGAGCGCGTCGATCCAGCGTGCGCCGGCCCACTGCACCACCAGGCCGACCAGGGCCAGCACCGCGCCGACCACCACGATGCCACCCAGCGCCGCCGGGATGCCGCCGCTGGTCTTCGCGGCCAGCACCGGGGCGATGAACGCGAACGACGAGCCCAGGTACGACGGCAGCCGGTTGCCGGTGATCAGCAGGAACAGCAGCGTGCCGAGCCCGGAGAAGAAGAGCGTGGTGGCCGGCGGGAAGCCGGTGATCAGCGGCACCGTGAAGGTGGCGCCGAACATCGCGACGACGTGCTGCACGCCGACGCCGACGGTACGCGGCCAGGACAGCCGCTCGTCGGGATGCACCACGTCGCCGGGGCGGACGGACCGGCCGTCGCCGTGCAGGTGCCACGGGGACCAGCGGGGTCGTGGCTCGGTGGAGGACTGGGACATGCTCCGCCCTTCGCGTCGTCAGGTGACGGGGGCGTGATCGACCCTGAGGGTCGTTTGTAGCACGTCACGGATCCGCGTCCGGGTGTGGTGGGCCGGATCCGGCAGCGCCGGGGGCGTGCGCCGGCGCGGCCGAGCCGGTCGGGGTCAGGCGACGCCGGCCGGACGGAACTGGACGCTGATCCGGGGACCGACCGGGCGGGCGGTCTTGGGGATGGCGTGCTCCCAGGTGCGCTGGCACGACCCGCCCATCACCACCAGGTCGCCGTGGCCGAGCGGAAAGCGCAGGCTCGCCCCGCCGCCGCGGGGACGCAGCAGCAGCGGGCGTGGCGAGCCGAAGGACACGATGGCCACCATGGTGTCGCTGTGCGCGGAGCGGCCCAGGGTGTCGCCGTGCCAGGCGACGCTGTCGCGGCCGTCGCGGTAGAGGCACATGCCGGCGGTGACGAAGGGCTCGCCCAGTTCGTCCGCGTAGTGCCGGGTGAGCGCCGCGCGGGCCTCGGTGAGCACCGGGTGGGGCAGTGGGCGGCCGGCGCCGTACCAGCAGAGCAGGCGGGGCACGTCGACCTCGGTCTCGTACATGGTGCGGCGCTCGGCCCGCCAGGGCACGTCGCGCAGCAGCGTGTCGAGCACCCCGTCGGAGCCCCGCACCCAGCCCGGCAGGTGGTCGACCCACGCGCCGCGGCTCAGCTCGTGCCGGCGCGGCCCGCCGGCGAGCGGGCCCAGGGTCGGCCCCTGCTCGGCGAAGTCGAGCATCGAGGGCTGGTACGCGACGTCGGACACGACGCCGATCCTACCCCTCGATCGAACAGACGTACGAGGACTCTGGCCGCAGCTCGCCGGCGCCCCGATGGCCGGGCGGCCCGACGGCGCGGGAGGCGGTCCGGGGCGCCGGCGGGTAGGGTGCCCGGCGGCGGCGTCGCGGTGGAGCGCCGCCCCGGGTGGTCCCGGTGCCGCCCGTCGCCGACCGCCCGAGGAGGAGACGCGCTGATGATCCTGCTGACGGTCGGGCGTCCGGCATGACCAGTACGCCGACCGTGGCCCAGGCCGTCCGGCTGCCGTCGCTGACCGGGTTGCGGTGGGTCGCCGCCCTGCTGGTCTTCGGCTTCCATGCGGGGACCATGCGGATCGTTGCCGAGCCCGACTACCAGGCCGTGGTGAGCTGGCTGTTCACCCTCGGTCTGTCCGGTGTGGAGTTTTTCTTCATCCTCAGTGGGTTCGTGCTGGTGTGGTCGTACCGGGACGGTGAGCCCCGGCGTACCTTCCTGCGTCGCCGGCTCGCCAAGATCTACCCGAACCACCTGGTCACCTTCGTGGCCGCGCTGCTGGTCGCGTTCTGGTTCGCCGACCCGGTCGCTCCCTGGGCCGCGCTGGGCAACCTGGCCCTGGTGCAGGCCTGGAACCCCACCCCCGGCTACTTCTACAGCGTCAACACGGTGAGCTGGTCGCTCTCCTGCGAGCTCGCCTTCTATCTCTGCCTGCCGTTCGTGCTGCCCTACCTGCGTCGGTCGCGCACCGGGCTGCTCCGGGCGGTGGTGGTCGCCGCACCGCTACTCATCCTGGCCCTGTGGCCGGGTCAGCTGCTGGTGCCCGAGGAGGACCGGTGGTGGTTCACCCAGGTCTTCCCGGTGGCGCGGTCGCTGGAGTTCTGGATGGGCGTGGCCGCGGCGGAACTGATGCGCCGGGGCCGCTGGCGTGGCCCGAACCTCACCGTGGCCAGCCTGCTCTTCGTCGCCACCTGGGTGGTCGCCGCGCAGTGGGTCCGCGCGGAGCTCTGGGCGGCTCTGCTCGCGGTCGCGTACCTCCTGGTCATCACCGCCGCGGCCGACGCCGACGTGCACGGCCGGCGCACCCCGTGGCGGTCTCGTCCGATGGTCTGGCTCGGTGAGGTCTCCTTCGCGTTCTACCTGGTGCACGTGCTGGTGATGCAGGCCGTGCTGCGCCTGACCGGGCACTGGGGCGAGGGGCTGAGCGGCTGGTGGGGCCCGCTCGCGGTGCTCGGCTTCCTGCTGGGCAACCTGCTGCTCGCCGCCGCCCTGCACCGCTGGGTGGAGACGCCGATGATGCGCCGGCTGGGACCGCCCCGGCGGGCCCGCACGCAGGCCACCTCCGCCGCACCGGTCGAGGTCCGCGTCCCACGGCCCCGGTCGATCGAGTACGCGGGGCGGCGCGACCCGCGCTGAGCGGGCCGCAGGACCACACCCCCGCCGCCGGACCGGTGTCCACGGTGGCCGGTGCGCCTCTGCGGCGGTGCGACACGCCCGTGGACGGTGCGATACGGCCGGTTCGACGGTAATTTGGACCGGTGCTTCCGATCGCGCTCACCTGTCCCGTGTGGTGGGTGGCGCGCTGGACCGCGCGCATGCTGGCCAGCCTGGCCGTGGTCGTCGCCTGCTCGCTCGGCGCCGCCACGTTGCCCCTGGGCCCGGCCGCGGCGGCGCACGCGGCTCCCGCGACGGTCGCCGTCGACACCGCGACCCTTCGGGCCGGGCACCTCGGCGGCACCGAGTCCGCCGGCGCCGACCCCACCCTCCGGGCGCTGATCCGCTGGTCCGGCGGGGCCGCCGACGCGGTGGTCCGGGCCGGGACCGGAGCGCCCGGTCCCGCCGCGCGGATCGGGACCGGATCGGCTGCGGCGGCCGGGTGGACGTCGTCCGACGCGACCGGCGACCGGCAGGCAGTCCTGGCCAGCGCACCGGACTCGTTGGTGCGGGGTGTCGTGGTCGCCCCGGCCGACCGGCACCGCGTCCTGGTCGGGCTGGTCCCGGCGACCGTCGGCTCCCGGGCCCCGCCCGCCCGCTGACGAGCCCGGCGGGCCCGGCCCGCCCACGCCGTACCCGAACCTCACCCCGCACCGGCCCGGTGGCGCCCGTACCCGGTCGCGCCCCGCCCCGCCGGCCGTGCGGACCTCTCCACCACGTCGTTCCCGTGAGGTGCCGACCATGAAGCAGACCCTTCTCTACCACTTCCTGACCGAGATTCCCGTGGCCGCCGCCATCTGGTCGGCCCTGCTCGTGCTCGCCCTGGGCGTGCTCGCCGCCCTGGTCGCCCGGCCCGAGCGGGGGACTCCGCCGGATCCCGCCCCCGACCCGGCCGCCGTGGCGGCCGCCCGCCACGCCGACCTGCGCCGGTACGCCGATGAGGTGGCGGTCGCCGCCGCCGGGGCCCGGCAGACCGCGCGCCGGTGGCGCGAGCAGTGGCTGACCGCGCACGACGAGGTCGACCGGGCCTGGCGGGCGTACGACGAGGCCGAGGCGGCCGCCCGGCGGTTCGCGGGGGCCGCCGTGCTGCCCGAGCCGCGGACGCCCCGGACGCCGGCCGAGTACGCGGCCCGGGAGCGGTGGCTGCACCACGCCGCCATGACGGCGCACTGGCAGGGCGACCTGACTGCCCGGCAGCTCGCGGACGTCCTCGCCGGGCGCAACGGGTGGGACCCGCGCCGGCATCCGGCCGAGCAGGAGATCGCCCTGGCCCGGGTGGTACGCGACGGCCGGCGGGCCCGGTGGCGGGCGGCCGCCGAACGGGAGCGGCGGGCCTGGCGGGACGCCGAAGTGGCCGCCGAGGCGGCCCGGGTGCTGGCCGTGGAGGCGTACGCGGCCGCCGAGGCGGTGCGCCCCGGAGCGGTCCCGGTACGCCCCGCCGAGGCGGTGACCCAGACCCTCGCCCCGGTGTCGGCCGGCGCCGTCGCGGCGCACCCCGCACGGTGGCGTCCGGCGCGGGTCGGCTGAATCGTTATCCGAATTAGGTGAGCCCGGTCACGGCGACCGGGGAAACGGTCAACCGGATCAGGCCGGGCGATCGAGCCCCGCAATTCCCCTTCGATCCCCACCCGGATGTCCGATAGTCACCCGACGGTTCCCGTTAAAACGGTCGTCCCATTGAGTCAGGTCAGTGACCGGCTGTTCCGGTCTCGGTAACGGTGGTTGACGTTTACGCAGGTGGTCACGCTTGGCAGGCGGCGTACCCACCGGTAGTGTCAGCGCGTCCGGTGCGGTTTTCGATCGCAAGTGGCGACGCCGCGCCGACCCGCTCAATCGTGATCTCACGAACCGGGGACCCAGTGCAACACCGGGGTGAATCCGCGAGCCAAGGCCCGCGGTAGGGCCTACTTCCCGCCCGAATCCGTCAGCTAACCCGGTAGGCGGCCACGGAAGGAGTTCCAACCTCGTGCGAACCACCCCCCGATCCTCCCCCCGCCTCCACGGCGCCACGGTGCCGGCGCTCGCCTGACCCGCGAGTCCGTTCCGGTAACCGACCCCCGCTGCCCGGTCCGCCGGGCGCTCTTTTCCCGCGGCCACCCGCCCAGGAACGCGCGTGAGCTACTCCGCGCGTCGGGTCGGCGTGTGCCGCTCCGGCCCCCGTGGAGGAACACGTGAAGCACCACCTGAAGCGTCAGCTGCGGCGCCTCGCGACCGAGCGCCCGTACCAGATCGTCGCCGGCTCCGCCGCGGCCCTCGTGCTGGCCGGCGGCGCCAGCGCGGCACTGGCCAGCACGAACGACGCGCCGGTCCGGCAGGAGACCACCGCCGCCGTCGCCGAACTGGCGCCGCGCCTCGGTGACGTCGCCACCCGGAGCGAGGCCCGGGTCGCCGCCCCGTCCCCGACCGCCTCGCCCAGCGGGTCGCCGAGCGGGTCGCCGTCGGCGAAGGCCAGCTCGGCCAAGCCGGACCCGGACGTCACGAAGACCGCGAAGGCGAAGCCGAAGCCGCCGTCGACGAAGGTCCTCGACTACAACTACGAGGCCCAGACCGCCTACTGGAACTGCGGTCCGGCCGCGGTGCGCAACGCGCTGAGCGCGAGCGGCGTCGAGACCACCCAGGACGCGATGGTCGCCCCGCTGAACGCCGGCGAGAACGGCACCAACTCGGCCGAGGACACCACCCGCGGGCTCAACCAGATGGTCAAGGGCAACCCGTACCGGACCCACATGATCCCCGGCCAGGCCGCGACCCCGGCGCAGATGGACCAGCTCCAGGCCGACGTGGTCAAGGCGATCACCGACGGCCGCGGCGTGGTGGTCAACATCGCCGGCTCCGCCACCGACACCAACGGCGGCTGGCACTCGTTCCCCGGCGGCCACTACATCGCCGTGGTCGGCTACAAGGACGACGGCCGGACGGTGCGGATCGCCGACTCGGCGAACCCGGCGTTGCCCGAGTACTGGATCACCACCATCGATCTGGCGAACTGGGCCGCCACCCGCGGCTACTCCGCCTGATCCCACCCCTGCACGTCGGGCACCGGCTCCAGGAGCCGGTGCCCGACGCCGTATCCGGGGCCGGTCTCGCGCCTGGTGTCCGTCCGGTGGCACACTGCGCCGTATGGGCGACGAGACGGGTACCCGCCATCTGCTGCTGCTGCACGGCATGGGCGCCACCGGTGAGGTGTGGCTGCCCTGGGCGCCGCTGCTGGAGCGCCGCTGGGCGGGCCGCTGGCTGGCCCCCGACCTGGCCGGGCACGGCTGGTCGCCGCAACTGCCGGCGTACTCCTTCGAGGCGCTCGCGGACCGGGTGGTGGCGGGGCTCGGCCCGGTCGCCGACCGGCTCGGCCCCCGGGACCGGCTGGTGGTGCTCGGGCACTCGCTCGGCGGGGTGGTGGCGCTGGCGCTGGCCGCACGGGCGCGGCAGCTTCCGATCGACGGGGTGGTCGGGCTCGGCATCAAGGTCGCCTGGTCGCCGGCCGAGCTGGACAAGGCCCGCGAGCTCGCCCAGCGGCCGGTGACCTGGTTCGCCAGCCGGGACGAGGCGGCCCGCCGCTACCTGCGGGTGGCCGGGCTGGCCGGGCTGTTCGCCCCCGACCACCCGGTGGTGGACGCCGGGCTGCGCCGCGAGGACGGCCGCTGGCGGCTGGCCATGGACCCGGCCGCGTTCGCGGTCGGGGAGCCCCAGTTGCCCGCCCTGCTCGCCGCGACCGACGTGCCGGTGCTGCTGGCCCGGGGAGAGCAGGACCCGATGGTGTCCGACGGACAGCTCAAGGAGTTGGGCGTGCCGGTGGCGACGCTGCCGGGGCTCGGCCACAACGCGCACGTCGAGGACCCCGCCGTGGTCCTCGACCTGCTCGCGCCGTTCGCGGCGCCCGACGGGCCGTGACGCCGTCGCCCCGCAGGCAGGGCGACGACATCACGACCGCAGGTTGCGTCAGTAGAAGCAGCCGGTGGCGGGCAGGGCGGACGGGGCCGGTGGGGCGACGCCGTCGTAGATGGCCAGCAGCATGTTCTGCGGGCAGCGGTTGGCGCCGTTGACCCGGACCTCCAGGTGCAGGTGCGGCCCGGTCACGTTGCCGGTGGCCCCGGTGTAGCCGAGGACCTGGCCGGCGCTGACCCGGGAGCCGGCGGCGACCGAGCGCGAGTTCAGGTGGCAGTAGAGGTAGTAGGCACCGTCGTCGGCGGTGATGCCGATGCCGAGGCCGCAGCTGCCGCCGACGTGCCCGATCGTCCCGGAGGTGATCGCGTACGTGGTCGTGCCGGTCACGGTGGGCAGGTCGATCGCCGGGTAGTCGTGGTGCGGATCGTCGTACTCGCTGCGGGGCAGCACCGACTTGCCGATGACCAGCCGGTAGTTGCCGGTGCCGCCGCTGCCGCCGGTCAGGTACTGCCAGGTGGTGGTGTCGACCGAGCCGCCGGAGAGGCCACGGGCGGACTTGAAGTTGTTCACGGCGTTGGTCGTGGCCGGGCCCCAGTCGCCGTCCACGGCCAGACCGTAGCCGTACTTGTTGAGTGCGGTCTGCAGCGCGCGGACCGCGTCGTTGTTGGCCCCGGCGCTCAGGGTGACCACCAGCTTGCCCCAGGTCTGAGCGCCGATTTGGCCGTCCGCGGAGAGGCCGTTGGCTGACTGGAAGGACTTCACGGTCGAGGTGGTGCCGGCGCCGTACTGGCCGTCGACCGTGAGGCTGTAGCCGCGGTGGCGGAGCAGGTACTGGGCGGTGGTGACGTTGGCGCCGGTCGAGCCGTTGCTGAGCAGGGGCCAGGCCGGCGCCGCGGCCTGGGCCGCGGTCGGACCGGTCAGTGCGGCCGCCACGGCGAGCGCGAGCGCGCCGAGCCACATGGCGAGCTGACGGAAAACCGTTTTCATAGGTGCTCCTGTGGACGAGGGGTGGCCGGCGTGCGGACGTGCCGCGTCGCCGGTAACGGGGCCGACTACACCGAGTCGGCTGGGCGCCCGGGAGCAAGTATGATGATGGAGATAAATATTTACAACGGTGAATGTGTGGCGGTGATTTTCGACACGCCGATGACCGCTCCGGCCATTGGCGACGGAGCGGTCAGGCGGTGGGGGTGGGTCAGGCGGTGGGGGACAGCGGCGAGCCGTCCGGCGCGACCGCGTCGGCGGCGCGCGGGGCCGGCGGGTTCCAGCCCGGTTCGAGCTGCCGGCGGGCGGCGTCGAGGAACGCCTCGGCGTACGAATCGGCGGGGAAGTCGCCCAGGTAGCGGGTGCGAGTGGCCCAGCGGGCCGCAGCCTTCGGGTCGGTGTCGAGCAGCTCGGTCAGCACCTCGTCCACGTTGGACATGTCCCGGCGCAGCACGTAGCCGGAGCCGGCCAGGGGGAACCGGGCGACGAACTCGTCGCCGTCGGCGCCCATGTCGGTCACCGCGTACGGCTTGCCGGAGTAGAGGTAGTCGGAGATCACCCCGGAGACGTCCGAGACCAGCGCGTCGGAGCGGTTGACGCAGTCGGTCAGGGTCAACTCGCGGGTGGCCGCCGCGCCCCACAGGTGCGCCCGGCCGGTCTTCGCCCGGTCCGCGGCGAGCAGCTCGGTGAGCCGGGCCAGCTGCCGCGCCGAGGCCGGGTTCTGCGCCGTGTACGGGTGGTGCCGCAGGATCACCGTGGCGCCCCGGTCCAGCAGCCGGCGGAGCACCGTCTCGGCCACCGGAAGGGAGCAGTAGTTCGCGTCCGCGTGGTGCCCCGTCCAGGTCGGCGTGTAGAGCACCGTCGGGTTGGCCAGGCTGCGGACCGGCTCCCGGCGTACCTCGATCGCCTCCACCTGGGGGCGGCCGACCACGACGAACTTCTCGGCGGGGATCTCCACGCCGGCGCGGGCGTACCGCTCGATCGCGGCCTGCCCGGCCACGAAGATCCGGTCGAAGATCGCCGACACCGGGTTGGCGCTGGGCGCCTTGTCGCTGTCCCCGTGGTGCAGCTGCACGTGGGTCAGGTGGGCGAACCGGATGCAGTGGCTGTTCTTCGCACCATGGTTGACGTAGAACGCCGCCCGCAGGCTGGGCACCAGGGCCTCGTCCATGGCCTTGAGCGTCGGGCAGAACACCACGGGCGCGCTGGTCGCGGCGGCGATCGCCGGCAGGAACTCCGGCTCCCGCAGCATGACCAGGAACGGCCGGCCGATCCGCTCCAGGTAGGGCAGCCACATGGTGACCTGGTACTCCGACCCGGGCGGGGCGGAGAAGTAGAGCACGAACTCGGGCTGGTGGCGGCGCAGCGCCCGGCCCACCGGCCCGCCCCCGGCCGGCGGCCGGAACCGCCGCCGGGCCAGGTCCAGCCCGACCGCGCCGCACCCGGCCCCGACCAGCAGGGCGGCGACCAGCGCGAGCCAGGCCGGCAGGGCGAGGACGGCGGCCACCGCCACCACGGCGAGCAGCACCAGCAGCGCGTCACCGAGCCGCGCGGCCACCAGCGGTGTCCAGGTGCGGACCGGCAGGTTGGCCGCGCGGATCTCCAGCGCCCCGGCCTCGCGCAGCGGCCCGACCAGCAGCACCAGGCCGAGCAGCACCAGCGCGGTGGCGGCCAGCGCCGGATCGAAGCCGGCGTCGAGGCGGCGGGCGTAGCCGACCAGGATCCCGGCGGCGACCAGCACCGACTCGGCGACGCCGTCGGCGGTGGGCCGTACCCGCCGTTCCCATCCGGCGGCGGCCAGGGCGGCGACCGCGATCGCCAGCCCCCAACCGGTCGCGCCGGTGAGCGCCACGACGAGGAACGCCAGCACCGCCAGCCCGGTGGTCAGTGCCCGGGCGAGCAGCTTCCGGACCAGGTCACCACGCATCGCTACCACCCCGTCCCGCTGGTCGCCCGGCCCGACGTCGGCACCGGGTGCGCGTCCGGCTGGGCGGGCACCACGGCGACCTGCTCGCCGACCGGCTGCTCGCCGGGAGCCCGGCGGACGTCGATGACCTGCCCGGTCAGCTCGGAGACGAGCACGTCGAGGGAGGCCTGCGCGACCGCCTCGGCGGAGAGCAGGGTGTGCTCCGGCTCCTCGCCGAACGCTCTGGTACGCATCGGCGTGGCGGTGCGCTCCGGGTTGACGCAGTTGACCCGTACGCCGAAGTCGGCCCACTCGTCGGCGAGCGCCTGGGTCAGGTTGACCAGGGCCGCCTTGGTGGCCGAGTAGAGCGCGTACCGGGCCCGGCCGCGGGTGTACGAGCTGGAGGTGTAGAGCAGCAGCTGCCCCTTGGTCTGCCGGAGGTACGGCAGCGACTGCCGGGCGACGGTGACCGGGCCGACGAAGTTGACCTGCAGGAGCCGGTCCATCGTCGCGTCGTCCATCTCGGCGAGGGCGCCCTTCTCCAGGATCCCGGCGGTGACCACCACGTGGTCGATCCGGCCGGTCGCCTCGAAGGCGGTCGTCAGCGCTGCGGCCACGTCCTCGGCCCGCTCCACGTGGGTGCCGGTGGTGGAGCGGCTGAACGGGAAGACCTGGGCGCCGTAGCGGCGGGCCAGCTCGGTGAGGTCGTGGCCGATGCCGTAGCTGCCGCCGAAGACCACGATGGTCCGGCCGGTCAGCTCCTCGGTGTAGCTGCGGTGGTCGCTCAACCGGGGCGCCTGCGCGGCGGCGAGCTGGAAGAGCTTGTCCGCCAGGTGCACGTCGACCGGGTGGGTGACCTTGATGTTCTCGTCCGAGCCGTCGATCACCTTGATCGGCGTGCCGGGGAGATAGCGCAGCACCACGCCGCAGTCGTCGGTGGCGGCGAAGTCCGGGTCGCCCTCGGCCCGCCGGTACGCCTCCCGGATCGTGCCCGACCGGAACGCCTGCGGGGTCTGGCCCCGGCGCAGGGTGGCGCGGACCGGGATGTCGGTGATGCAGTCGTCCTCGTCGACCTGGATGATCGTGTCGGCGGACGGGATGGCCACGTCGACCGCCGAGTACGTCCAGAGGGCGTTCACGCACTCGCGCACGATCCGGGCGCTGACCAGCGGGCGGACCGCGTCGTGGAAGAGGACGTTGACATCGCCGGCACCGATCGCGTCGAGCGCGATCCGGGTGGTGTCGTTGCGGGTCTCGCCGCCCTCGATCACCTTGCTGACCTTGTGGAAGCCGGCGTTGGCGACGATCCGCCGGGCTTCCGCCACGTGGCCGGCGGCCATCAGCACGATGATCTCGTCGATCTCCGGCGCGGCCTCGAAGACGGCGAGGGTGTGCTCGACGATCGGCTTGCCCGCGACCTTCAACAGCTGCTTCGGGATGCCCAGCCCGAGGCGGGTCCCGGTCCCCCCGGCGAGGATCACGGCCACCGTCCGCGAGGGGCGCCAGGGTGCCGGGCCGGCCGGCGTGGCATCCGGTGCGGTGGTGCGGTCCTGCGTCATTGCGGTCCTCACTGATCCATGAGCGGTTGGGGTGAGCGGCGTAACGTCCCGACGGCCGGCGTCGCCCGCGAGGGCGGCGCCGGCCGTCGAAACCCGCTGCCGCCTCAGCGGCTGGCCATGTAGTTCTCGTACGCCTTGGTCACCTCGTCGGTGGGGCCGTCCATCCGGATCAACCCCGACTCGAGCCAGATCGACCGCTCGCAGGTGTCCCGGATCGAGCTGATCGAGTGGCTGACCAGGAAAACGGTACCCGCGTCCTCGCGCAGCTGGCGGATGCGCTGCTCGCTGCGCCGGCGGAACCGGGAGTCGCCGGTGGCGAGGGCCTCGTCGATCAGCAGGACGTCGTGCCGCTTGGCGGCGGAGATCGAGAAGCGCAGCCGGGCCTGCATGCCGGAGGAGTACGTCCGCATCGGCAGGGAGGCGAAGTCGTCGCGCTCGTTGATCCCGGAGAAGGCGAGGATCTCGGAGGTGGCCTTCTTGACCTGCTCCGGGCTCATGCCCATGGCCAGGCAGCCGAGCACGACGTTGCGCTCGCCGGACAGGTCGCCGAGCAGCGCGGCGTTGACGCCGAGCAGGGAGGGCTGGCCCTGGGTGTAGATCGCGCCCCGGTTGACCGGCATCAGCCCGGCGATGGCCCGCAGCAGGGTCGACTTGCCGGAGCCGTTGCTGCCGATCAAACCGACCGCCTCACCCCGGTAGGCGGTGAAGCTGACGCCCTTGACCGCGTGCACCTCCCGCAGCGTGGGCTTCTGGGGCTGGCGGCGGACGATCCGCCGCAGCGCCGCCACCGGGGACGCGGCACTACCCGTGCCGGCGCCGTAGATCCGGTAGATGAGGTGGGCGTCGTCCACGATCACCGTGGGGATCCGCTCGCCGACGGCCGTCGTGGCCACGTTGGCGGGTACGTTCAGCTCAGCCACGACCGTACTCCTGTTCGCCGCGCCAGAAGTAGATGAAACCGCCCACGCCCATCACGACCGCCCAGGCGATCGCAAGCAGCCACAGCCTGGGCGCCGACGAGGTGAGGATGGTGTTCTCCAGCAGGGCGTGCCGGACCAGCTCGATGTAGATCAGCAGCGGGTTGACGTTCACCAGGTGGGCCAGCACGGCCGGGAGGTTCTGCTCGAACGCCTTCACGCTGTAGAGCACGCCGGAGCCGTACATCCAGGTCCGCATGACGAACGGCATGATCTGCTTCATGTCGGTCAGCTTGGACCCGAGCCGGGCCAGCACCATGGCCAGGCCGGCGTTGAAGATCGTCATCAGCACCATCGCCGGGATCACCAGCAGCCAGTCCAGGGTGATCGGCTCGCCGGTGACCAGCACGATCACCACCAGCACGGCCATCGCGTAGAGCAGGTTGCGCAGCTGGGTGAGGGTCACCGCGATGGGCAGGCTGGCGCGCGGGAAGTGCAGCGCCCGGATCAGCCCGAGGTTGCCGGTGATCGCCGAGGTGCCGCCGAGGATGACCAGCTGGGCGAAGTTGAAGACGAACACGCCCACGCAGAGGTACGCGATGAAGTTCGGCACGTTCCTGCTCGTGCCGATGATGATGCCGAAGATCAGGTAGTAGACCGCCGCATTGGTCAGCGGGGTCAACACCTGCCACATCTGGCCCAGTCGGGCCTGACTGAACGCGGAGACCGCCTTGGCGTTGGCGTATGTGGTGATGAAGTGCCGGTAGAACCACACTTGCTTCACATACGCGGCCAGGGTCGGCCGCGCGCCGGCGACGGACAGGCCGTGCCGGGCCGCGAGCTGTGCCCGGGTCAGTCCTGAGTCGGCGTCGGCCACCGCCGTGTTGGCCATGGGTAGGCGCTCCGATCTCTTGTGCGTTGGGAAGATCCGCGACGGCAGAGAGCGGGGGGCACGGGGGGTGCGGATCGCCGCTCCGTCGATGCGTGGACGGTAGTTCAAAACACGTCGGGACGCAACCGTACCGTCGCTGCGGTACATTGTCCCACGTGACGACCGAGAAGAGGCGTGCTCCCGCCGGAGCGGCGGTGTTGCGAGATGAGATCACCACGGCCATCCGCGGCGCCGTCATGCAGGAACTCGCCGCGGTCGGCTATGGAAGGCTCTCCATCGAGGCGGTGGCCCGCCGGGCCGGAGTGAGCAAGACCGCCATCTACCGGCGCTGGAGTTCGAAGCTGGAGCTGGTGCTGGAGATCGTCTCGTCGGCGGCGGGGCGAAGCCTGCCGTTGCCGGACACCGGCGACCTCCGCACCGACCTGGAGATGCTGTTCCTGATCATGTCCCGGGCGCTGCGGCACCCGCTCGCGGCGCAGATCATCCCCGACCTGCTGGCCGAGGCCGCCCGCAACCCGCGCATCGCCCAGACCCTGGAGGAGGCTCTCCGGGGCAACCAGCGCGACGTCGGCGGCCAGCTCATCGGCCGGGCGATCGAGCGTGGCGAGCTCGGCCCCGACACCGATCTCGACCTGGCGGTCGACCTCATCGTGGGCCCGCTGTACTGGCGGCTCGCGGTGTCCCGGGCCCCCCTGTCCGCGGAGGATTTGCCCCGACTGGCGGCCGTTGTCGCCACCGCACTGGAGGTAGCATGCCAACCGGCAGTCCGGACAGAACCGGACGTTCACCTATCCCCCATGACCGTGGCCATCGATCCCATCGGGTCATGACCGCTTCCGTACCCCTAAGTCCGGTCTCTGGTGGACCGGCTAGCATCGCGTCCCGAACGAGCTCCCTGTTGACAGGAGGAAGCCCATGTCTGGGCTGAACGCAGAATTCATCCCCCCAGCCCGGCCGGTGATCGGTGAGGCCGAGATCGAGGCGGCTGTCCGGGTGCTGCGCAGCGGCCTGGTGGTGCAGGGGCCGGAGGTCAAGGCGTTCGAAGAGGAGTTCGCCGAGCTGGTCGCCGGTCGGCACTGCGTCGCGGTGAACTCCGGCACCTCGGCGCTCCAGCTGACCCTGATGGCGCTCGGATTCGGCCCCGGTGACGAGATCATCGTTCCCTCGTTCTCTTTCGCCGCCAGCGCGAACGCCGTCCGTCTGGTGGGCGCCGAGCCGGTCTTCGTCGACATCGAGCCCGGCTCCTTCTGCGTCGACCCGGAGGCCGTGGCCGCCGCGGTCACCCCGCGCACCGTGGCGATCATGCCGGTGCACCTCTACGGTCACCCGGCCGCGATGGACCGCATCATGCAGATCGCCGAGCGGCACGGCCTGGCCGTGGTCGAGGACGCCGCCCAGGCGCACGGCGCCGCGCTCGACGGCCAGCCGGTGGGCGCGTTCGGCACCGCGGGTTGCTTCAGCTTCTACCCGACCAAGAACATGCACTCGCTCGAGGGCGGCATGATCACCACCGCCGATCCCGAGCTGGCGCGGACCCTGCGCCTGCTGCGCAACCAGGGCATGGAGCAGCGGTACGCCAACGAGATCGTCGGTGCCAACATGCGGATGACCGACGTGGCGGCGGCCATCGGCCGGGTGCAGCTGCGCCAGCTTCCGGAGTGGACCGAGCAGCGGCGGGCGAACGCGAAGTTCCTCGACACCAACATCACCGGCATGGTGACCCCGCCGGTGGCCGACAACGCGAAGCACGTGTACCACCAGTACACGGTCCGGACCCAGGGCAACCGGGACGCCGCCCAGCGGCGCCTGACCGAGCTCGGCATCGGCAACGCGGTCTACTACCCGACCCCGATCCACCGGCTCAAGCCGTACCTGACCGAGGACGGCAAGCCCGGCCCGTGGGACCTGCCGGAGACCGAGCGGGCCGCCGCCGAGGTGATCTCGCTGCCGGTGCACCCGGCGCTGAGCCCGGCCGACCTCGAGCGCATCGCCGAGGGCGCGAACCTCGCCGGGGGTGCCCGATGAGCGAGGGACGTAAGTTGCGCGCCGGCCTGATCGGCCTCGGCGCGATGGGCCGCAACCACGCCCGGGTCCTGTCCGGCCTGGACGGTGTGGACCTGGTCGGCATCGTCGACCCCGCCGGCGACGTCACCGGTACGCTGCGCGCTCCGGTGGTGCCCGAACTGGGCGACCTGCTGGCCATGGGCATCGACTACGCGGTGGTCGCCTGCCCGACCGCGCTGCACGAGCAGGTCGGCCTGGAGCTGGCCCGCAACGGCGTCGGCGCGCTGATCGAGAAGCCGTTGGCCCAGTCGGTGGAGGCCGCCGGCCGGCTCGTCGAGGCGTTCGAGACCGCCGGCCTGGTGGCCGGGGTCGGCCACATCGAGCGGTACAACCCCGCCCTGCAGAACCTGCGCCTGCGCCTGGAGGCGGGGGAGCTGGGCGAGGTGTTCCAGGTCGTCACCCGGCGGCAGGGCCCGTTCCCGCACCGGATCGCCGACGTCGGCGTGGTGATGGACCTCGCCACCCACGACATCGACCTCACCAGCTGGGTCACCGGGCAGGAGTACGCCTCCGTCTCGGCGCGGACGGTCTCCCGCAGCGGTCGGCTGCACGAGGACATGGTCGCCGTGGTCGGCCAGCTCGCCGACGGCACGATGGTCAACCACCTGGTCAACTGGCTGAGCCCGCTCAAGGAGCGGTCCACTGTGATCACGGGTGACCGGGGCTGCTTCGTGGCCGACACCCTCACCGCGGACCTGACCTTCTACGCCAACGGCGCCATCGACACCGAGTGGGAGGCGCTGCGCGCGTTCCGCGGGGTGGCCGAGGGCGACATGGTGCGGTACGCCATCCCGAAGCGGGAGCCGCTGCTGGTGGAGCACGAGCGCTTCCGGGACGCGGTCGAGGGCAAGGAGAGCGACATCGTGACCCTCCGGCAGGGTCTGCGGACGGTCCAGGTCGCGGCAGCGCTGCTGTCTTCCGCGGCGGACGGCAGCACGGTTGACGTGTCGTCGCGCGACGTTCCGGCCGTGCCGGCCGCTGTCTGACGATCCTGGCAGCGCGGTGGGCGGCCCGCTGGCGGCCCACCGCGCGGCTCGTACCGACTGAGCCCCACGACTCCTGGAGGACATGGAATGGAACCGTCCGCCCGCCGGCCGCGGCTGGCGGTGATCGTCGGAAACGGCATCACCGGGGACTCCCGCGTGCAGAAGACCGCGCTCGCCGCCGCGCGTGCCGGGTGGGACGTGACTCTCATCGGTGCCGGGGGACGGGTCCGCCCTCAGCGCTCGATGATGGGTCCCGTCGAGGTCGTGCGGCTGCCCGTCGGCAGCCACATGCGGGAGCGCGCGAAGGGCCACCGGATCCGGCGGAAGATCACCCAGTTCGGCATCGCCGACAAGTCCAGCCTGGCTCGCCGCCGGGCGGCCCACCAGGCGTGGGTACGCCAGGTGACCGCGCGGATCGGCTGGCTCCGCGACGACCAGCACCGCCCCCAGGCGATTTCCCCGATCGCCTACCCGGCGAGCCGGGCGCTGGGTGCGATGGTCAAGGCCAGCCGCGCGGTGCACCAGTTCCGGGTGCGGGCGTTCCAGTGGGAGCAGCGGCACACGCCCGCTCCGACCGGCAACTGGCGCCGCGACTACCCGTTCCTGCTCGACCTCGATCTCGCCTTCGGGCCGGTCATCGAGGAGCTCAAGCCGGATCTGATCCACGCCAACGACATCACCATGATCGGCACGGCCGCGCTCAGCGTCGCCCGGATGCGGGCGCGTGGCGAGAAGGTGGCCTGGCTCTACGACGCGCACGAATACGTCAGCGGCGTGGACTGGCCCAAGCCGGAGCAGGCGAGCGCGTACATCGCGTACGAGAAGGAGTTCATCAACTTCGCCGACGCGGTGGTCACCGTCTCCCCGGAGATCGCCGAGCTGATCCGCGACGACTTCCAGCTGCCCGAGACCCCGCTGGTCGTGCGCAACACGCCGATCCGGGAGACCATCGGCGTCAGCGCCAACCCGCCCTCCGTACGGCAGGCCTGCGGGCTGGCACCCGAGGTGCCGTTGCTGGTCTACTCCGGCTGGCTCGCCGCCGAGCGCGGCCTCGGCACGGCGGTCACCGCCCTGCCGGAGCTTCCGGAATTCCACCTGGCCATCGTCTCCGGCCGCAACAGCCCGGAGCGGGAGCTGCTGCTGGAGCGGGCGCAGACGCTCGGGGTACGGCAGCGCGTGCACGTCGTGCCGTACGTGCCGCAGCATGCGGTCCCGGACTACCTCTCCACCGCCGACCTGGGGCTGATCTGCTCCCAGCGGACCCTCAACTACGAGATCTCGCTGCCCACCAAGCTGGCCGAGTACCTGCACGCCGGTCTGCCGGTCGTCGCCAGCGACGTCAAGACGCTCGGCGCGTACGTCAACCAGCACAAGGTCGGGGCGGTCTTCACCGCCGACGACCCGGTGAGCTTCGCCGCTGCCGTCCGGGACGCCTTCGCCCACCGGTCGGAGCTGGTCGGCAACATCACCGAGCCGATCCTGCACGACCTCTCCTGGGAGCAGCAGTGCGACGGGCTGCTGGAGCTCTACCGCCGGATCTCGCCGGTGGCGCCGCCCGCGGAGAGGCGCTCCGACGTCTCCTGGGCGGTGGACGAGCGTCCGGTCACCGCGGCGGCGACCGTCGACACGAGTGCCCCGCCGACCGCCCTGCCCACCTGGCGCAAGCTGGACGTGACCCGGGTACGGCTCGGCCTCGGCCCGGCGAACTACGCCGGCCAGGCGGCCGCCTTCGCCCAGGCCATCTGCCGGGACAATCCGGACGTGTCGGCCGAGGTCCTGATGCGCAAGACGTCGCCGACTCTGATCTACCCGGCCGACGTCTACCTCGACCCGGAGCGACTGCTGCACGATCTCGACGTGCAGGTCGAACAGCTGCACCGGGTGATCGGCCGGTACACCCATCTGGTGGTGGACGCGTTCCTGCCGATCTTCGGTTCGCTAAACGGCGACAACATCGAGTACGACCTGCCGGCGCTGCGCCGAGCCAAGATCAAGGTGGCCCTGCTCGCGCACGGCAGTGAGGTCCGGCACCCGCTGCGGCACATGGAGCGGCACGAGGACTCGCTCTTCTTCGACGCACCCGCCGGGTACGTCGAGCGATTCACCGCCCGGTCCGAACGCAACCGCAGGGTGGCGGAGGAGTCGGGCCTGCCGCTCTTCGTCACGACCCCGGATCTGCTCGACGACCTGCCCTGGGCCACGTGGGCGCCGCTCGTGGTCGATCTGGAGGCGTGGGCCTGCGACGAACCGGTGATGCAGCGGTCCCGCCCGGTCGTCCTGCACGGCCCCTCGAAGCGGTGGACCAAGGGCACCGACCGCATCCTGCCGGTGCTCAACAGCCTGCACGACTCCGGCGCCATCGAGCTGCGGCTCGCCGAGGGCGTGCCGTGGGCCGAGATGGTGGAGATGGTCAAGGGCGCGGACATCGTGGTGGACCAGATCACCACGGGCAGCTACGGCACCTTCGCCGTCGAGGCGATGGCGGCCGGCAAGCCGGTGGTGGCGTACCTCGCGCCGAGTGTGGAGCACACCGTCGGCGAGCGGCCGCCGATGGCGAACGCCACCGGCAAGACCCTCCAGTCGGTGCTGGAGGGGCTGCTCGCCGACCGGGAGGGCACCGCCGAGCTGGGCCGGCGCGCGGTTGACTACGTGCGCCGGGTGCACGACGGCCGGCGTACCGCCCGGGCCTTCGAGGAGTTCCTCGGCCAGGCCTGACCACAGGAGCCGGAACGGCAAACCGGCCGGTGCCCCTCGGGGCACCGGCCGGTCGTGTCGTACGCCCCCGACCGCGGGGGTCAGCTGGGGGCGGCCGGAGTGAGGTAGGGCAGGCCGTAGCCGACCCGAAGCGCCGGGGACTGCCGGACGATCCGTGCGGCCAGCGGGATCGAGGCCGGGTCGGCGACCACGAGGAGATCCGCCGCGGTCTCGGTGACCACCCGTTCGGCCAGCCGCTGCGGCACCAGGTCGTTGCGCAGCCGCTGGTACGCCGGCAGGAAGACGCGCCGGTGCACCCGGTCGGCGATCCGCCGCTCGTACGCCCGCCCGGCCCGCTTCGTCCACCCGGCCAGGCGACCCCGACCGACCGCCCGGAAGGCGAGCCGGGGAGCGCGGTACAGCACCGCCCGCTCGACGCGCAGCGGAAGGCGACGCCCCTCCAGCTCGGTCAGGTCGACCACCCGGACGCCCGGCGCGAAGCGCTCCCGGCGCCAGTCCGCCGCCGAGGTGATCAACACCGTGACCCGGCCGCCGCGTGCGACGACCTCGGCCGCGTCCTCCACGACGGCCCGCTTCCGGGTGGCCCCGAGGGCCAGGATGAGCACCTGCTCAGTCATCGATCCGTCCACCCAGTCCCGCCTGCACCGCATCCGCCACGGAATTGCCCGCCGAGAACCACACCCGGTCATGGGCGCGGGCCACCGCCGGGTAGCTGTACCGGGCGGCCAGCTCCCGCTGGGCGCCCGCCAGGTCGAGCCGGTCGAACCGTTCGCGCAGCCGCCAGTAGCCGGCGATCAGGGCTTCGGAGCCCTCCTCCACATCGACCAGTTCGGCGGCGGCGTCCTCGACCCCGGCCAGGGTCTCCTCCGGGCCGCCGCAGCGGGTCACCAGCACCGGCAGGCCGGCGGCCACCGCCTCGACCACGGTCATTCCGAACGTCTCGAACCGGCTCGGGTGGACCAGCAGGTCGTGCTCGCGCATCAGGGCCAGGGCCCGGTCCGGCGGCACCGCGCCGGTGAAGGTCAGCGCGTCGGCCACGCCGAGTTCCTCGGCGCGCTGCTGGAGCTGGCCGCGTAGCTCGCCCTCGCCGACGAAGGTGAGGGTCAGCTCCGGGTCCCGGGCCCGGCAGGACGCGAATGCCTCCAGCAGCCAGCGCACCCCCTTGCGGGGGATCAGTCCGCCGACGAAGAGCCAGCGGCGCAGCGCGGTGACGGGCGCAGCGCGCTGCTGGTCGAAGGAGATCGGATTGGGCAGGTAGCCAACCCGGTCGGCGTGCTGCGGGAAGGCTTCGACCAAGGGCCGCCGGACGGCCTCTCCGACCGCGAACACCCCGGCACACCGCTGCAGCAGCTCCTCGTACATCGCGCGGGCCTCGGGCTGGGCCAGCACCAGATCGAGGAAAGTGGCGTGCTCGGTGACGAACACCCGGGCGTCGGGCCGGGCGTTGCGCAGCGCCGCCCACCCGCCGGGCAGCCCGACGTGGGCGTGCACCACGGGCGCGTCGATCGGCTGGCCGCCGAGCACCGACCGCAGGGTCTCCTCGTGCCGCCGGGCGATGGCGGCGTAGTCGGTGGTGACCGGCAGCGGCACCGGAAGGTGCACCAGCTCCGCCCCGCCCACGGTTCGCCCCGGGTGTACCGCGTGCGCGATCAGTTCCCGGTAGCCCTGATCGACGGCGTCGCTGGTGTCCGGTGGCAGCCGGTGGCCCCACTCCTCGCAGTGGTAGAGCCGTACCCGGTCGTGCCCCGGAGCCGTCGCCTCGACCATCGCCTGCACGAAGGCGCCCAGGAAGGGGCGTTGCCGGGTTGGGTACCAGGGCGTCACGATCGCCACGTTCGCTGGTCCGGACACGGGCTCTCCTCCCGCTCGCTCAGTGCCCGTCACGGTCAGAGATGCTGCTCGAGCAGCTGGACGACCCGCGCCGCGGCGTGGCCGTCACCGTACGGGGTGCCGCGCGGGGCGTCGGGGGCCGGTCGGCTCACCGTCGTCGCCCAGGCGCCGGGCTCCAGCAGGTGCGGGTCGGGCACCAGCCGGTTCCAGTCGCCGGCGAGGGTCTCCACCCACTCCGTCTCGCCGCGCAGCGTGGTGCATGGCCGCCCGAGCAGGTACGCCTCCTTCTGCAGGCCGCCGGAGTCAGTCACCACGCCGGCCGAGCCGAGCACCGCGCTGACCATCCCGGCGTAGCCGAGGGGTCGGCCGGCCCGGATCGCGCCCTGGTCGAGCTTCAGCCCGTACGCCTCCGCGCGGGACACCAGCCGCGGGTGGGCCAGCAGCGCGACCGGCACGGGGGCCGCGGCCAGGGCCCCGAGCAGGGCGGCCAGCCGCTGCGGATCGTCGGTGTTCTCCGCGCGGTGCAGCGTGGCCAGCAGGTACGGCTCCGCGGGGTCGATCCCCTCGGGCAGCTCCGGGGCCGTCCGCCCGCCGGCCAGCACGGCATCCCGGATGCGCAGGCAGACATCGACCATCACGTCGCCGGCCAGCACCGACCGCGCGGCGAGGCCCTCCGCCGCGAGGTGCCGCATGGCCTCCTCGGTCGGCGCGAGCAGCAGGTCCGCCGCGTGGTCGGTGAGCACCCGGTTGTGCTCCTCCGGCATCCGCCGGTTGAACGAGCGCAGCCCCGCCTCCAGGTGGGCCACCCGCAGGTGCTGCTTGACGGCCGCGACGGCGCCGGCAAGGGTCGAGTTCGTGTCGCCGTACACGAGCACCCAGTCCGGGTTCTCCTCGGCGAGCACCGGGTCGATCGCGGCCAGCACCCCGCCGGTCTGGGCGCCGTGGCTGCCCGAACCGATCCCGAGGTGGACGTCCGGATCCGGGATGCCCAGCCCGGAGAAGAACACGTCGGACAGGTCGGCATCGTAGTGCTGGCCGGTGTGCACGATGACGTGCTGGTGCCCGGTGTCCCGGAACGCGGCCGCAATTGGTGCGAGCTTCACCAGCTGAGGGCGGGCACCGACGACACTGACTACCTTCACGGCATGTTCTCCCGATTCTTCTGACCTGCTGCGACGGCTGTGGGAACGCGGTGCCCGGCACGGGCGGCGAAACCGGGCCCGATTCGCCCCGGCCTGGGCTCTGGACACCTTACTTCGAGCCGGGCCCGGATCCGAAGAATCCCTCGTCCGGCTCCGGTGGCGCCCTTCGCCCGGCTACCGGTCCGCGCCTTCCGCCGGGGCCCCGGCGGTCGCCTGGCGGGCCAGTTCGCGTTCCAGCTCCGCCAGCCGGGCGTCGCGCTCGTCGAGCCGCTGCCGCTGGCGCTCGACCTGCTCCTCCAGCTCGCGCAAGCGCCGTCGCACCGCCCGGGTCACCAGGCCGGTGAGCCGGTGCTCGTTGGCCATGCGCAGCACCGTCCGCAGCTCGTCGGCCGGCTCGGGGACGGGATGCGCGGTCCGCCGGGCGACCGTCATGTCGACAAGGTGCCCACGCGGCGGCAGCGGACGGTCGACCCGCTGCACGACGACGGCGGCGGAAACCCCGCGGATCCCCGCGGTGCCCAGCGGTATCGCGTCCACGACCTGGCATCGGGCCGCCACCATCGGCCCGGCCAGCAGGTGGACCGGCAGCTCGTCGACCGGCCAGGCGAGCAGCAGGACTCCCCGGGTTCCGGCGGCCGCCCCGGCCAGCGCCGCCGCCACCTCTGCTGCCTGGAGGTGCACCGCCGGCTCCGGCCCGAGCAGGCCAACCAGGAGCCGGTCCGGGGTGCGGACCAGCTCGGCGGCGTCGGTGACCGGGCACCGGCGGTGGCTGACGTCGTCGGGAAGGGCGTACCGCGCCGCCAGGTCGACCCCCTCGCGGCTGACGTCGACGACCTCCCGGACGCCGCTGAGGTGCAGCGCCAGGACCTCGGGCAGACGCATGGTCGGTCCCCTCAGTGCTCTCGGGTGAAGACGTGGAACCCGATCGGGTTCTGCCGGAACGCGTACGGCCGCCAGCCGTCGGAGCGCAGGCCGCACTCGCTCAGCAGCGGCAGGTAGCGGTTGGTGCCCCGGACCACCTGGTAGTCGCCGTACACCCGGTCGTCCGGTTCCCCCCAGTCGCTGACCACCAGCCGTCCGCCCAGCCCCACCAGCGAGGCGAGGTTACGCACCGATCGTTCCCACTCGTCATCGGCGAGAACATGGAACAGCACGTCGACCGCCAGGACCACGTCGTAGAACCAGGGGCTGCGCCACTGGGCCAGCGGGGAGACGTGGAACCGGGCCGGGCCGCCCCGGTCCCGGCAGTACGCGATCGCGCTCTCGCTGGCGTCGATGCCGTCAACCTGGTGGCCGAACTGGGCGAGTTGCCGGCTGAACCAGCCCTTCCCGCAGCCGGCGTCGAGCAGGTACAGCGGTGCCACCGGATCGGCGTTGTGCCCGATGATGTCCAGCAGCAGCCCGAGCCGCAGGATGTAGAACATCCGGTTCGTGCCCTCGTCGTACGACATGTCGCCGCCCGAGCGCAGGTAGCCCTCGGTGAGGTGCCGCCGGTTCCAGTAGGCGGCGTTCTCCTCTGGCGACAGCAGCGTCATCGCGTCGTACCGCCCACCATCGTGGCCCGCCTCAGAAGACGGCCCGGATGTACGGGATCCGGGCCGCCCCGAGCGAGATCGCGAACGAGGTCACCAGCACCACCGCGAAGGTGCCCAGCATCAGTGGCAGGGACGCGCCCGCGGCGATGGCCGGCACGCTGAACCGGAGCACCTCGAAGACGAGCAGGTGGACGAGGAACACGCCGAAGGACGCCTCGGAGAGCCGGACCAGCCACCGGCCGACGCGGGGGGAGGGCGTCCGCTGGTCGCCGAGGGTCACGCCGACCAGGAAGATGCAGATGGTGGCCGCGGCGACGCTCGCCCCCAGGTAGCCGATCGGCATCAGGGTCTGCAGCAGTGGTCGCTCCGCCCGGGTGCCCCACTGCCACACCCCCTCGGCGAGCAGGGCGAGCCCGGCGACGGACGCCAGCACGAGGCCGCGGCGGCCCAGCCGGACCGTGCGCAGCGCCCATCCGGCGACGAAGTAGCCCACGTACGGCCACCACAGGGTGAGCGCGCCGAGGTGGATCGGCCGGGGCGCGCCCAGCCGGGCGGCGATCGCGGACCCCAGGAAGGCGATCACGGTGAACCCGAGTGCCACGCCCGCGAGGATCAGCGCCCGCCGCCGGCCGCCGTCGCGCAGGAAGGCGACGAGCACCGGCGCGACCAGATACAGCCCGGCGATCAACCAGAGGAAATAGAGCGCGGTGAAGACCCGGGCATCGAACAGTAGGACGCCCAGGCCCTCGATGGTGAGCCGTTCGCCGCGCAGCCCCATCCGGGCCACCACCAGGTAGACAACGTGCCAGACCACCAGGGCGGGGAGGATCCGGACGAAACGCTTGCGATAGAAGGCGCCGGGTCCGGCGGCGTGTGCCCGCGGGGAGAGGGTGAGCGCACCGCTGATCATGACAAACAGGGGCACGGTCCAGATCGCCCCGATGTCGATGCCGGCCGCCAGCCACCACTCGACCGTGCCCCGCAGCTCGTCGTGGCCCAGCACCATCCCGACCGTGTGGATCGCGACCACACCAGAGATCGCCAGGATCCGGAGCACGTCGAGGGAGTACTGGCGGGTGGGGCGGCCGGCCTCGACCGGCGGGGTCCCGGCGGAGCCGGTCGAGGGGGCGGGGGATCGAGGGTCGCGCTCGAGAACGCTACGAGGAGCCGCCGTGGCGGCCTGCGCGGGAACACTCACCCGGTCCATCGTAGTGAGGGGCCGAGGTGCCCCGTTACGACGCCTAACTGTCCGATCGTCCGATGTCCGCGAGGCATCCTCGGCGCTTGCCGTACACTCGCCGGGGTTCCGTGGCAGGAGACGGGGCCCGACAGGGGAGGCGGGAGAAGCATCATGAGGTTCGACGGCGTTGCCGACCCGACCGCCCGGGGCCGGGTCGTGATGCTGGTGGACAACGCCGTCAACGGGGACTCGCGGGTGCAGAAGGCCGCCCGATCCGCGGCGGAGGCCGGGTGGGAGGTCATCCTCCTGGGTCGATCGCCGGTCCTGGAGGCACGCAGCTGGTCCCTCGGCGACGCCCAGGTGCGGCTGCTGCCCATGCCCGATCCGCTCGCCCGCCGCCGGCACGAGTTCCGCCGCGCCTGGCTGCGGTGGCCGTTGGCGTACCCGCCCAGCGGGATCGCCGCGCACCGGGCCCAGGCGGTCAAGGCCTGGCAGGCCGATCTCGCGGTCCGGGCCGCTCAGCTCAAGCTGGCCGACCCCGACACCCCCCGCCTGGCCTTGCGCCGCCGCCTGCTGGCCGCCGAGCGGCTCGCCGCCCAGGCGACCCGGAAATGGGTCTCGTTTCGATACTGGCAGCTCACCCGGGCCCGCACCCGACGCCGGTTCCGCAATCCGTGGGACCGTGCCTACACCCTGTTCTGGCAGGCGGTGAAGGGCGACGGCGCCTGGCGACGGCTGGAGCCGGGGCTGTGGGACTACGAACTGGCCTACGGGCCGGTGCTCGACGAACTGCGGCCGGACCTGATCCACGCCAACGACTTCCGCATGCTCGGGGTGGGCGCCCGCGCCAAGATCCGCGCCGCCGCCGCGGGGCGCGAGATCAAGCTGGTCTGGGACGCCCACGAGTTCCTGCCCGGGCTCCGACCCTGGCAGGACAATGCCCGCTGGCTGCCCGCGCACATGGCGCACGAGCGGGAGTACGCCCGGTACGCCGACGCGGTGATGACCGTCTCCGACGGCCTGGCCGAGCTGCTCCAGCGCCAGCACGGGCTGGCCACCCTGCCCGACGTGGTGCTCAACGCCCCGGCCGCCGACCACGGCGAGGAGCCGGTTCCGGACGCTCCCGCGCCGGATCTGCGGGCGCTCTGCGGCATCGGCGCCGACACTCCGCTGCTGGTCTACAGCGGGGCCGCCGCCCGGCAGCGCGGGCTGGACGTCATGGTCGACGCGCTGCCGCAGCTGCCCGGGGTGCACGTCGCGCTGGTGGTCAACAAGCCCACCGGCCCGTACGTCTCCGGTCTCCTCGCCCGGGCGGCCAAGCTCGGGGTGGCCGACCGGGTGCACGCCCTGCCGTACGTGGCCCACTGGCAGGTGGTGCCCTTCCTGTCGGCGGCGGACGCCGGCGTGATCCCGATCCACCACTGGCCCAACCACGAGATCGCGCTGATCACCAAGTTCTTCGAGTACTCGCACGCGCGGCTGCCGCTGATCGTCAGCGACGTGCGGACGATGGCGGGCACCGTACGGTCGACCGGCCAGGGCGAGGTGTTCCGAGCCGAGGACGTGGCCGACTACGTGCGCGTCGTCCGGGCGGTGCTGGCCGACCCGGCCCGCTACCGCACGGCGTACGACCGGCCCGGTCTGCTGGAGAGCTGGACCTGGGAGGCCCAGGCCAAGGTCCTGGACGTCGTCTACCGGCGGCTGCTGCCCGGGCGGCCCCGACCGGTCGGTGACGCGGCGGCGGGGGAGCCGGTGGCGCGGACGACCGACGCGCAGCCACCCGCGGGGGTCAGCGGGTGAACCGACCCGACGTGACCGTCATCACCGCCGTCTACAACACCATGCCCTACCTGACGCGGTGCCTGACCTCACTGGTCGAGCAGACCATCGGCGCGGACCGGCTGGAGGTCATCGCGGTGGACGATGGCTCCACCGACGGCAGCGGCCGGGAGCTGGACCGGTTCGCCCGGCTCCACCCGGGCACGGTCAAGGTGATCCACCAGCCCAACTCCGGCGGGCCCGCCGCGCCCAGCAACCGCGGCCTGGAGCACGCCACCGGCCGGTACGTCTTCTTCATCGGCTCCGACGACTACCTCGGCCCGGAGGCGCTGGAGCGGCTCGTCGCGGCGGCGGACCGCTACGACTCCGACGTGGTGCTGGGCCGGACCGTCGGGGTCAACAGCCGCTACATCCACCAGGCGGTCTTCGCCCGGACCGAGCCCGACCTGGACCTGTTCGACTCGGCGCTGCCCTGGTCCCTGTCGAACACGAAGCTGTTCCGGCGGGATCTGATCGAGCGGTACGGGCTGCGGTACCCGGAGGACATGCCGGTCGGCAGCGACCAGCCGTTCACCATCGAGGCCTGCGTGCGGGCCCGCCGGATCTCCGTGCTGGCCGACTACGACTACTACTACGCGGTGCGCCGGCTCAACGCCCGCAACATCACCTACCGCAGCCGCCACCTGGAGCGGCTGCGCTGCGCCGAGTCGCTGGTGGAGTTCGTCGCCGGTCTGGTCGAGGCGGGCAAGCGCCGCGACGCGATCCTGCTGCGGCACTTCACCTGGGAAGTCGCCAAGCTGCTGGAGAACGACTTCCTGGCGCTGGACCGGGGCGTGCAGGAGCAGGTCCGGGCCGGCGTACGCACCCTGGTCGAGCGCTACCTGACCGACGAGATCCGCGACCAGTTGCCGATCCAGGCGCGGGTGCGCTTGGGCACCGCCCGGCACGGGGAGTTGGACGACCTGCTCGCCGTCATCCGACAGGACGCCGAGGAGGGCATCCCGCCGGCCGTGGTCGACGGGGAGCACTGGTACGCCGGCTACCCCGGCTTCCGCGACCCCCGGCTCGGCATGGCCGACCGCTGGTTCGAGGTCACCGACCGGGTCGCCGACTGGATCGCCCGGCTGGACACCGTCTCCGTGTCGTTCCTGGGCAACCGGACGCTGGCGGTGACGGCCCGCAGCCCGCGCGGGGATCTGCCCCGGCTGGCCGCCGCGATCCGGCTCCGTGCCGGCGAGACCGTCAGCGCCGACGCGACGCTCGAGGCGGACGGCAACGGGACTGTGGTGCGGGCGCAGCTTCCGCTGGCCGGGCTGCTCGCCGGCGTCGCCCCCGGTGGCGAACTCCGGGTGGTCCGGGCGGAGGCCGAGGCGTTCGGTACCGTTGGTGAGACGGCCCTGCGCGGACCGGCGCGGCCCGTGCCACAGCGCACGGTGCGGCGGCGGGGAGGCCACCTGCACGTCCTTACCGCCACGACGAACCACAAGGGTGAGCTGGTGATCGCCGTAGCACCGCTGACGCCGCGCCGGCTGCTGGCCCGCCTGCGGCACAGGCTTCCACTAGGAGGAAAGAAGTAGCCATGAACATCTGCGTCGTCGCACTGGGCAAGATCGGGCTGCCGCTCGCCGTGCAGTTCGCGTCCAAGGGCCACCGGGTGATCGGAGCGGACGTCTCCGAGCGGGTCGTGCAGCTGGTCAACGACGGCGCGGTGCCGTTCCCCGGTGAGACCGACCTGGACACCAAGCTCAAGGAGGCGGTGTCCGCCGGGCTGCTCAGCGCGACTACCGACACGGCCGCCGCGGTCGCCGAGTCCGAGGCCGTCGTCGTGGTCGTCCCCCTCTTCGTGGACGCCGAGGGCGTGCCGGACTTCGGCTGGATGGACGACGCCACCCGGGCCATCGCCCGCGGCCTCAAGCCGGGCACCCTGGTCAGCTACGAGACCACCCTGCCGGTCGGCACCACCCGCAACCGCTGGGCGCCGATGCTGGAGGAGGGCTCCGGCCTCACCGCCGGCCAGGACTTCCACCTGGTGTTCAGCCCGGAGCGGGTGCTCACCGGCCGGGTCTTCGCCGACCTGCGCCGCTACCCGAAGCTGGTCGGCGGCATCGACGAGGCGTCCGCCGCGCACGGCGTGCGCTTCTACGAGGCGGTGCTGGACTTCGACGAGCGCGCCGACCTCAACCGCCCGAACGGCGTCTGGGACCTGGGCTCGGCCGAGGCGTCCGAGCTGGCCAAGCTCGCCGAGACCACCTACCGCGACGTGAACATCGGCCTGGCGAACCAGTTCGCCCGGTTCGCCGACACCGTGGGCGTCGACGTCACCAAGGTCATCGAGGCCTGCAACACCCAGCCGTACAGCCACATCCACCAGCCGGGCATCGCGGTCGGCGGACACTGCATCCCGATCTACCCGCGGATGTACCTGTGGAACGACCCGGCCGCAACGGTGGTCCGCTCGGCCCGCGAGGCCAACGCCGCCATGCCGCAGTACGCCGTCGACCTGCTGGCCGCCGCGTACGGCGACCTGACCGACGTGGCGGTGCTGGTGCTCGGCGCCGCCTACCGCGGCGGCGTGAAGGAGACCGCCTTCTCCGGCGTCTTCCCGACGGTCGAGGCGCTGCGGGCCCGGGGCGCCACGCCGTACGTCTCCGACCCGATGTACACCACGGAGGAGCTGACCGCGCACGGGCTGCCGGCGTACGAGGGCCAGCCGGTCACCGCAGCGGTCGTCCAGGCCGACCACGCCGAGTACCGGACGCTCGGCCAGAGCGACCTGCCCGGCGTGACGGTGCTGGTGGACGGGCGCCGGGTGACCGACCCGGCCCGTTGGCCCGGCGTTCGCCGCGTCGTCATCGGCGGATGATCTGATCCCGGGCGGGTCCGTCCCGCCCGGGTCAACTCCATGGGACCTGATCCGAACCCGAACGCCCGGACCTCCGGGGCCGGTCGCGGTGCCACCGCGGCCAGCGCGGGAGGTCCGGTGAGTCGGGGCCAGACGAGGAGTGACAGCGCCATCGACGCGGCAACCGGTGCGACGGAAACGCGCCCCCGGATTCTCTACCTGTCCTTCTACTTCCCGCCCAGCCGGGCCAGCGGCGTGTTCCGCGCCCGCGCCACCGCCAACCACCTGGCCCAGGCCGGCTGGGATGTGACGGTGCTGACGGCACCGAGGGAATTCTTCACCCACTATCTGTCCGACGCCAGCGACGAGACGCTGGAGGCGACGGTCGACCCGCGGATACGGGTCGAGCGCCCCGCGATGAACATGCGCCACTGGGAGACGGACCTGCGCAAGTTCGGCCGGCTGCGGGCGAACTTCCCGATGCTCTCCGACCGGCTGCACGCGGCGCTGCAGAAGGCCATCTTCCCCGAGCCATATCTCGGCTGGATGCCCGGCGTCTTCCGGGCCGCGCGGCGGCTGCACAGCGAGCAGCGGTTCGACCTTGTCCTGGCGACCGGCAACCCGTTCGTCTCGTTCGCCGCGGCCCGGCTGCTCGGCCGCGCCTTCCGGGTGCCCTACGTGGTCGACTACCGGGATGCCTGGACCTTCAACCAGTTCACCGAGGAGCTCTCGGTGCCCGAGGGCGGCAAGGCGATGCGGTGGGAGGCCCGGATCCTGCGGGACGCGGCCGAGATCGTCTTCGTCAACGACGGGATGCGGCGCTGGCACGCCGAGCGCTACCCGTTCGCGGCGGACCGGATGCAGGTGGTGCCGAACGGCTGGGAGCCGGAGATCCTCGGCCGGCCGGAGCACACCGTGCCGGACCCGAACAAGCCGCTGCGGTTCGCCTATGTGGGCACCGTGACCTCGTACCTCCCCCTCGACGTGCTCTTCGCCGGGTGGCGGCAGGCCCGGCAGCATCCGCTGCTCGCCGATGCCGAGCTGGACATCCACGGCCACCTGGGATTCTTCCCCGACAACGCACCGCCCCTGCGGCAGCGGATCGCCGAGGAGGAGGACATGGGCGTGCGCTACCGGGGCGCCTTCGGCAAGGCCGAGGCGGCCGGGGTGTACGCGCAGACCGACGGCCTGGTCTTCTGTGTGCCCGGCGCCCGCTACGTCACCTCCGGAAAGGTTTTCGAGTACATGGCTTCCGGCAAGCCGATCGTGTCGGTGCACGAGCCGGAGATCGCGGCGGTCGAGGTGCTGGAGGGCTATCCGCTCTGGTTCGCCGGTCCACGGCTCGACGCCGACTGCGTCGCCCACTCGTTCGTGGCAGCTGCGAAGGCCGCCCGGGACGTCGACCGGGACACCCATGAGGCCGCGCTTCGGCACGCGCACACCTACACCCGGGCGGCCACGCTCGGTCCCTGGGAGGCACGGCTGCGCCGGCTCGCGGAGGGATCCCGGTGACGACTGCCGAGCACAACGTCGTCTACCTGGCGCTCGGTAGCACCCGCGTGAGTGCCGCCGCCGCTCACCTCACCCGGCTGGTCGACCAGGGGCACCAGGTGCTGGCCGTCGTGGCCGACGTGCCGGAGTGGACCGGCGTCGACCTGCCCGCCGCCGCCACCGTGCATCGGGTCCCCCGGGACCCCCGGCAGGCGGTGCAGGCCGCCCGCCGCCTCGTGCTGGGCCAGCGCGGTCTGCTGGCCGGAGTCGATCTCCTGGTCGCCGGCGATCCGGAGGCCGTGCCGGTGGCGTACGCGGCGCGCCGCCGCCGGCGGGACCTGCCGGTCCGGTTCGAGCCGGTCGTGGACGAGGCGCGCCGGCCGGCTGCTGCCGACCTCGCCGTCGTCACTCCCTGGTATCCGTCACCGGCGGATCCGCTCGCCGGCACGTTCGTCCGTGCCGCGGTGGCCGCGCTCGGGCAGCGGTACGACCGGGTGTCCGTGCTGCACACGGAGGAGTGGCCGACGTCCTCCTCCTCGTCGGCGGCGCCGCTGGTCACCGTGACGCTGGAGCGGCTGGCCCGGCTCGTCGACGCCGCGGCGGTGCTCGACGAACCCGAGGCCGAACTGACCCGGATGGCCGTACCCCTGCTGGCCCGGCCCCGGGAGTTCGTCGCCCGGGCCGACGCGCACCTCGACGCGGTGCGCGCCGCGCTGCCCACCGGCCGGATCGAGGCGCCGGTGGTGCACGCGCACGGCGGCATGTTCGGCGGGGTGGTGGCGACCGCCCTGGCCCGGCCCGACGCCCGCGTCGTGGTGATCGAGTCCTCGCCGCTGCTGGCGCAGATGCTGGCCCAGCCGGCGACGCGGGAACGCTACGAGCGGGTGCTGGAGCGGGCCGACGAGGTGGTCTGCACCAGCCCGTTCCTGTCCGAGCTCCTCGGCGCGAACTTCCCCGCGCACCTGGACAAGCTCCGGGTCGTGCCGAAGATCGTCGACTTCGACGTCCTGCCCGCACGGTCCACGCCGCCGGCGAAGTTGCGCCGCTGGCTGCACGTCGGGCCGCTCCTTCAGCGGCGGGGCCTCTCGATGGCCCTGGAGGCGTTCGCCGAGGTCGCCGCGGCGGATCCGGGGGTGACGCTGACCCTCGTCGACGCCGCCACGACGGGGCGCCGGGTGACGGACCGCATCAAGGAGCTCAAGCTACGCGACCGGGTCACCTTCGTACCCCCGGTGCCGCACACCGCCTTTGCCGACCTGCTGCACGGGCATGACCTCCTGGTGCACGCCGGCCAGCCGGAGGGGCTCGGCGAACTCCTGGTCGAGGCCGTCGCCACCGGCACGCCCGTGCTGGCGGCCGTTGAGGCGCCCACCGAGCCCATGCTGGCCGTGCTGTCCGAAGTGGCCGGGACGCTGGTCGAGACGGCGCAGGACGCCTCGGGGATGGTGGACGGCTACCGTCGCCTGGGCGCGCGCCTCGGCAGGGCCGACGTGAGCGCCGCCCGGGCGGCGCTCCAGGCGCGGTACGAGGCGCCGGCCGTACTGCCGCAGTTGACCGGCGAACAGGTCCCGGAGGCCCCCGTGACGGCCCCGGCTCGCCCGGGTGGCCCGGCCGCGGCCGGTCCCGAACCGGCTGCGACTGCCGCCCCGGCGACGGTCGCGGGGGAACGGATCGTCCTCGTCGCGATCAACGCGCCCCGGTTCTACCCGGCCCGGGACTTCGCACTGCGTGCCGCCGCGGCGGGCTTCGGCGTCGACGTCATCACCCACGACGCGAACCTGTGGCGGGAGGCGGCGCGGGATCCCCGGCTGCGTGTCCACCCGATCGACGTGGCGGAGTCCCGCCGCCCGATGCTCCGCGTCGAGCAGGCGATCGTCTACCGGGTGCCCGGCAAGGTGCTGTCCGCGGCCCGGAACCGCACCCGCCGGCAGGAGTCCATCTGGCCCGAACTCGGCGTCCTGAACGCACAGCGGGCGCACCGGAAGCTGGCGAGGCTGGTGCACGACTCCGGCTTCGAGCGGGGTTACCGGATCGTGCGGCCGAGAATCATGTGGCGGGTCGTTCGACGTGACGTGCTGCCCAAGCTGGACCTGACCCGCACCCGCCGGGTCGTGGTGGCGGGCACCTACGGGGTGACGGTCGGTTGGCAGCTCGCCCGCCGGCACCCCGATCTCGTCGTCACCACCTCGCTGCACGGCTTCGAGTAGCGGTGGGGCCGGTGGCCGGCGCGGGGGTTCCCGGCCGGCCACCGGTGCCGTCAGTGCTGCGCCGGGGGGGTGTCGACGTCCCGGGAGACGACGTCGCCCTTCTCGTCGACCCAGCCCTTCGGGCGCGCCGGGTTGCCGGCCACCAGCTGGTACGGCTTGACGTCCTTGGTGACCACGGAACCGGCGGCGATCATGGCGTACTCGCCGACCTCGATGCCGCAGACCAGGGTGGCGTTGGCGCCGATCGAGGCGCCCCGGCGGACCAGGGTCGGGGTGATCGTCCAGTCCGGGTTCTGGGCGCGCGGGCGGAAGTCGTTGGTGAACACCGCGGACGGGCCGACGAAGACCTCGTCCTCGATGGTGACGCCCTGGTAGACCGAGACGTTGTTCTGGATCTTGACGCGGTCGCCGACGGTGACGTTCGCGTCGACGTACACGTTGCGCCCGATCACGCAACCGGCACCGACCTGGGCGCTCGACCGGATGTGGGCCAGGTGCCAGACCTTGGTGCCGTCGCCGACCTGGGCACCGTCCTCCACCTCGGCCGTCGGGTGGACGAACACGGACGGGGAACGGTCGTTGGTGTCAGTCATCCTTCAACTCGCATCGTCGCAGGGCGCGCCGTCGCGCCATCGGAGCCGTGCGTCGGACCGCGCCCGGGGGACCGAGGCGACCGCGCGGGCCGGGACCAGCCGACACCCGGCGGCGTCGGCCGGCCGGTGATCGGGCTCGGCGTAGCATACCGAGCCGGCAGTCGAGCAACGCCGACAGCACGTCGGCGCCCGGTGGTCCGTCAGCGGCTGCGGGCGGCGGCACCCGCCGAAGCGCCAGCGGTCAGGGCGACCACTTCCAGATCAGGCTCAGGTAGACGCCGTAACCCGCGGAGACGACCACGAGAAACGCGAACACGGCCAGCATGGTGCTCCGCCGCGCCTTCGCCACCCCCACGGCGACCGGCAGGAGCAGCGTGAAGGCGGGCACCAGATAACGGCCCTTCGCCCAGTAGTAGTTCTCCGTGCCGATGCTGAGCAGGAAGAACATGACCGAGTAGACCACCAGCGGCAGCGGGTAGCGGTGCAGCACGAGCAGCGCGATCAGCACCACCGCGACACCCAGCAGCAGGGTGGACACGTACATGGGCAGCGAGGCCGGCTCGACCAGCACCTTCTTCAGCGTCCTGGCCGTCGAGACGCCGCCGTCGAAGCCGATCCGCCAGTACTTCTCCTGCATCTCGAAGTAGGCGTCGACCCGGCCGAGGCGATGCCCGATCCAGGCCAGGTAACCCAGGTAGCCGAGTGGGGCGAGCAGCCCCGCCACCCACGGCCGCCAGCCGTCCTGGCGGCGGACGATCGCCACCAGAGCGGCCACCCCGACCGCCGCGACCAGGGTTGTGGCGGTCGGCCGGGAGAGGCCGGCGACCAGGCAGAGCAGGCCGGCGGTCAGCCACTGCCGGCGCAGCAGCGCGTAGAGCGTCCACGCGACGAGCGCGGTGAACACCGTCTCCGTGTAGGCCATGTTCTGCACGACGGCGTGCGGCAGGACCGCCCAGAGGGCCACCAGGATCAGGCCCACCTTGCGCGAGCTGAGGTGCGCGCCGACGGCGTAGATGCCCCACGCGGCGGCCAGGCCGGCCGCCCAGGAGACGATCAGCGCGGCGACCTGGGTGGAGAACGGGGTGACGGCGGCGACCGCCGCGATCAGCCCCGGGTAGAGCGGGAAGAACGGCAGGTTCGGCAGCGTGCTGTGGGACTTCGGGTGGTTGCCGACCATCCCGGTGTCGTATCCGTCGTCGGCGATCCCCACGTACCAGATGCCGTCGAACCGGCTGTGCAGCAGCGACCAGAAGTCCGCGCCGGACCGGTGGGCGAAGAGCCCGAGGACGACCAGCCCGCTGAGCCGCAGCAGGGCGTAGAGCGCGACCGGCGCCACCGCCGGGTGCCGGTGCCAGGGCCGCCCCGGACGTTCCTCGGCCACGGCATCCGACTGGCCCTCCGCGTCGGCGCGGGATCCCGGGTCCCCGGGGCGTTGCCGAAGGGCGGTCGGGGCGTCGACGTCGGGAGCGAACGCCGGCTCGTCGTGCGCGGGGGCGGGAGCGGACACAAGGCAGAACCATAGCCCACCGGCCCGACCCGCCGTACCCACGACGTGCCTGGGGCTCCCGTCGCGCGCGCACGTCTGCCACGATGCGTGGGCAGCAGGTAGAGGGAACGGAGGCACGGGTGCGGATCCTCCTGGTCGAGGACGATCGTCGGGTGGCCGGCGCCCTGTCCTCCGCGCTGATCCGGCGGGGCTACGAGGTGGAGCACGCGGCCACCGTGGAAGCCGCCCTCTCCGCCGCCCCCTGCGATCTGGTGCTGCTCGACCTGACCCTGCCCGACGGCGACGGCACCGACCTGTGCCGGGAACTGCGCCGGCGCAGCAGCCAGCTCGGCATCATCGCGGTGACCGCCCGGGGCGAGGAACGCGACCGGGTGCTCGGCCTCCGGCTGGGCGCCGACGACTACGTGGTCAAGCCGTTCTCGATGGTGGAGCTCCAGGCGCGCATCGAGGCGGTGCTGCGGCGGGCGGCGCACACCGTGCCGGAGCGCAACCTGATCGAGGCGGGCGCGGTCCGCATCGACGTGGGCGGCCGGACGGTCAGCGTGGCCGGCCGAGCGGTCGCGCTCACCCGCAAGGAGTTCGACATCCTGCTCTCCCTGGCCCGGCAGCCCGGCGTGGCCGTGCCGCGGGACCGGATCCTGCTCGACGTCTGGGGCACCACCTGGGCGGACCGGCACACGGTCGAGGTGCACGTCGGCTCGCTGCGGGGCAAGCTCGGCGACCCGAAGCTGGTGGAGACCGTACGCGGGGTCGGCTACCGGCTCCGCGGCGAGTGAGGGGGCCGGGGTGCGCCGCCGGCTGGTGATCAGCTATCTGCTGCTGATGGTGCTGGTCCTGCTGGCCCTGGAGACGCCGCTGGCGGTCACCCTGGCCACCCGGGAGACCGACCGGGTCCGCGCCGACCGGCTCGCCGACGCCAGCCGGTTCGCCTCGCTGGGCGGCCCGGCGCTGCGCGGCGGCGGGCCCGGCCCGCTCGACAGCGAGCTGGCCGCCTACGACGACCTGTACGGCATCGCGGCCGCGCTGGTCGACCGGGAGGGCGGTACCGTGACCGCCTCGGTGAGCTGGGAGCCCGGCCCGGGCACCGTCGTCGCCCTGGACACCGCGCTGGCGGGCCAGCAGTTCAGCGGGCCCGACTCGGTGTGGCCCTGGGTGGACGAACCGGTCGTGGTGGCGGTCCCGGTCACCGACGGCGGCGAGGTGCTCGGCGCGGTGGTCACCGCGACCCCGGCCGGCAAGGTCCGACGTACCGTGGCCTCCTGGTGGGCGCTGCTCACCGCGATCGGCGTGCTCGTGGTGCTGGCCTGCATCTCCACCGCGTTCGGGCTGGCCGGCTGGGTGCTGCGTCCGGTCACCGAGCTGGACGCGGTGACCCACGAGATCGCCGAGGGCGACCGCACCGCCCGGGTACGCCCCCGGCTCGGCCCGCCCGAGCTGCGCCGACTGGCGGCGAGCTTCAACAACATGGCCGACGCGGTCTCCGACGTGATGGACCGGCAGCGGGCGTTCGTGGCGCACGCCAGCCACCAGCTGCGCAACCCGCTGACCGCGCTGCGGCTGCGGGTGGAGGAGCTGGGACCGAGCCTGACCGACGACGACGGCCGCGCCGAGCACCGGCTGGCGCTGGAGGAGACCGACCGACTGGCCACCCTGCTCGACGCCCTGCTCACCCTGGCTCGGGCCGAACGGGCGGAGAACCAGCGGGTCACCGTGGACGCCGCCGAGGTCGCGGCCTCCCGGCTGGCGGCCTGGCTGCCGCTGGCCCGGCACCGGTCGGTCACCCTCCGGCTGGACGCAGCCGCGGCGCCCGCGTACGCCCGGACCGTGCCGACCGCGATCGACCAGGCGCTCGACGCGCTGATCGACAACGCGGTCAAGTTCAGCGGTACCGGGGCAGAGGTGACCGTGGCGGTACGCCCCGCCGACGGTGGAATCGCGCTGCAGGTGCGGGACACCGGCCCGGGCATGACGGCCAGCCAGCTCGACCAGGCCACCGAGCGGTTCTGGCGGGCGCCCGACGTGCAGAACGTGGACGGGGCCGGGCTGGGGCTGACCATCGTGGCGGTGCTGGTCGACGCCTCCGACGGCCGGTTGACGATGCGCCAGGGCCGGCCCCGGGGGCTGGTCGCTGAGCTGTGGTTCCCTAGCCCGGAGGAACCCGTCACGGGCCCGGCGAGCGGCGACGGCGCCGACGGCACCGGCCCGGCCGAGCGGGTCGGCTCCGTCGTCGGCTGAGCCCGCGCCGCGGATCCTTCGGGGTCAGGGTTTGGTCGACCGGTACCAGCCCGCCGCCCCCGGATGCAACGGGAGCGGGGTGGTGACGATCGCGGACCGGGGACTCATCCGGCCGGCCGCCGGATGGGCCGCGGCCAGCTCCTCCCGGCGGTCCATCAGCAGCCGGGTCAGCTCCCGCACCAACGCCTCCGGTAGGTCGGCGCGGACGATCAGGTAGTTCGGGTTGGCCACCGTGCTGATCGGGTCCACACCGTACACCGAGCGGGGAATGTCCCGGGTCACGTACACCTGCCCGTACCGGCGGCGCAGCGGCTCGGTCCACTCACCCAGGTCGACCAGCCGCATCGCGGTGCTTCCGGCCAGGTCGGCGACGCCGCGTACCGGCAGGCCGCCGGAGAAGAAGAACGCGTCGATCCGGCCGGCCCGCAGCGCCGCGAGCGAGTCGTCCAGGCCCAGGTGCTCCTGCCAGACCTGGTCGCCGCCGAGCTGCGCCACCTCCAGCAGGCGAATGGCGGTGACCTCGGTGCCGGAGCCGTAGGCGCCCACCGACACCCGCCGCCCGCGCAGGTCGGCGAGCGTGCGTACCGGGCCGCCGGCGGTGGTGACCAGGTGCAGCAGGTCGTCGTAGACCCGGGCCACGGCGAGTACGGCGGGGTGGTCCGGGGACCGGGGTGGCAGCACGTCGGCCTGGGTGAAGCCCAGCTCCGCCTCCCCGGAGCCGACCAGCCGGACGTTCTGCGCGGACGCCGCGGTGACCACCACGCTGGCCTGCACGCCGGGCAGCTCCCGGTTGAGGATGGCGGCCAGCGACTGGCCGAAGGCGTGGTAGACGGCGGTCGGGCTGCCCGTGGCGATCCGGATCCGCACGGCCGGGGTCGGCGCGTCCCGGCAGCCGGCGAGCCCGCCGAGGGTCGACACCAACAGCAGCACCAGGGCCGCCGGCGCCGAGGTCGGCCGCCGGCCGCGCACAGACCAGCGTCGGCTCACGCGCTGCACTCTGCGCTGTGCACCCGCCGCCGCGCAAGCCCGGACGCGGCGCCGGTGGTCCCGCCCGGCGCGGTGCGGACGGTTCGACCCGGCGGCGCCGCGCGGCGGCCGGGCCGGGCGGACGGCTCAGCAGGCCTGCGCCGGGGCGAGGGTGGCGCTGTCCACGATCCGCGCGCGGTGCGGGCCGTTGGGCACGCTCACCAGGAAGCAGCCGCCGCCGGGCCGGAGCACCGCCGGGACGTCCAGCAGCGCCGCGCTGCGGACCAGGACCGCGGCCAGGTCCCGGTCGGTCAGCCGGACGCCGAGACAATGCCGGCGGACGTGCCGCCCGCCGGCCAGCAGCGCCGCGCGCCAGGCCGCCGCGGCCAACCGGGGCCGCCACACCCGCCGGGCCGGGGAGGCGCCGGGGACGGGCCCCCCGAGCAGCTCCCGGCGGCCCTGCCGCCAGCCGGTCTCCAGCAGGATCGCGTACGCCGACCAGTGCTCCCGGGGCACGGACAACCGGTGCAGCTCGTAGCGGCGGCGCAGGCCGCCGGTGGTCAGCTCGTGCTCCACCGGTACGTCCAGGCGGCCGAGCAGCTGCCGCATCCGGTGCGCCGCGGCCTCGTGGTTGAACTCGGCGACCCCGCCCCGGTACGTGCCGGAGTCGACCCGGCGGCCGTCGGTGGCCGGGGGTGGGGTGCAGCGCATCAGGCAGGCGACCTCGAACGCGTCGGCCAGGGTCAGCCAGTCCAGCGGTGGGAGCGGCAGCGACCGGTGTGGCCGGTCGAGCAGCGTGGAGTCGGAGGCCATGGCAGGAACTCCTTGTCGGCGTGGGGTTCCCTTACCGTGGCCCCCTGGCCGGCACGACGAAACCGCTGCGCCCGAGCCTTGAGGAAAAATTGCGGCTACAACTCCGTCACGACGACGTCAACCTGGCGTGGCCGGCCGGCGGGCGCGGGCTGCTCCTCGACCGTGTACTTCAGGTCCCGCAGCGCTCCCACCAGGGCGGCAGTGGTGCGCGGCCGGACGCCGGCCGTGAGCAGGTCGCGGACCAGCCGGCCCTTGGTGGCCTTGTTGAAGTGGCTCACCACCGACCGGGTCGGCACCCCATCGACGTCGCGCTCGTGCAGCACCCGCACCGTCACCGTGCGCTCCGCGACCTCCCCGCGCGGCGCCCAGGTGGCCGCGTACGCGCCGGAACGCAGGTCCAGCACCGGCCCCCGGCCGGCCGCCGCCGCCATCGCCGGGACCAGCGCCTGCCGCCAGTACGCCGACAGCGCCCCGATCCCCGGCAGCTTCGCCCCCACCGGGCAGCGGTACGGCGGGATCCGGTCGGTGAGGCGTACCGCGCCCCACAGGCCGGAGCTGACCAGCACCGAGCGGCGGGCCAGCCGGGCCGCGGCGGGCGGCAGCGAGGCCAGGTCGAGCGCCTCGTAGAGCACCCCGGTGTAGATCCGGTCGGCCGGCGCGGTCGCCGCCACACGCAGCCGGGCATTGCGGCGCAGTTCGCCGCCCTGCCCCTCGCTGAGGCCCAGCGCGGCCCGGGCCGCCGCCTCGTCCGGCCCGGCGCAGAGCGCGACGAGCGCGGCCAGCACCTCCTCCCGGGCCGGGGTCAGCTCCGGCAGCGAGAGCCGGGACAGGTCCAGCCGGCGACCGGTGCCGGCCTCGGCCTTCCCCTCGGACGGGGGCAGCAGGATGAGCATCGGCTCAGCGTACGACCCAACCTCAGCGCCAGGGCCGGACGGCGCTCTCCGGGTGGTACACGCGATAGCCGCCGACCTCGGCGACCACGGCGGCGTCGGCCCCGTCGCCGAGCCACCAGCGCAGCGTGCGCTCCGCCGACGACCCGGCCTTGAGCACGTACCCGGGCCGGGCCGCCCGCCCCACCTGCCGCCAGTACGGCGGGTAGCGGTTCTGCCCCGGGGTCAGGTTGCCGTCGAGCACCCCGCAGACCACCGCCTCGCCGGTGTTGAAGATCAGCCGGTTGCAGGTCCAGTAGTCGCCGTACACCTCGTGCAGCCCGGCCCCACGGACCGCGTCGGCCAGCTCACGGGTCTGCCGCTCCTCGGCCCGCACCGACGGGGCGTCCGCGACGAACGCCACGGTGGCCGCCACCGTCGCCGCGGCCACCGCGGCCAGCGCCAGGCCGGCCACCGCCCCGCCGACCCGGGCCGCCACTCCCGCCGTGCCCCGCCAGGCTTCCGCGGCGGCCAGCCAGAGCGGCCACAGCACCGCCGGCAGCGAGATCTGCAGCACCGACAGGTAGCGGGCGTTGCCCAGCGGATCGGTCGCGGCGAGCGGGCTGCGCACGTACCCGAGCAGGGTCAGCACGGCCCCGACGACCAGGGCGAGGTGCGCGACCACCCGGACCCGTCCGGCGGCGTTGGCGGCCTGCCGGAGGGCGACCAGCCCCAGCACGGCGGCGGCCACCAGCAGCACCGGGTAGAGCAGCCCGAACCACTCCTGCCACCGGGCGCAGCCGGCCGCGCGGCAGAGCCCGCCGGCCAGCGGCACCCCCTCCAGCAGGCCGCCGTGCACCCGGTCCGACCAGGACGGCGCCGCGCCCGCCTTCGTGCTGATCTGCCGGAACACCGACAGCGAGTCCTGCCCGGGCGGGGCATCGAGATTGTCCTTGATCATCGGGGCGACCCCGACCACGAAGCCGGCGATCAGCAGCACACCGGGCCAGCCGATCAGGTCCCGGGGCGCCGCCCAGAGCAGCACGATCCCGGCCACCGCCAGGTAGGGCACGATCAGCCAGTCCGACCAGAGCGCCAGCCCGGCGAGCAGGCCGAACACGCCGGTGGCCAGCCAGCGGTGCCGCACCCGGCGTTCGCCGAGGGCCACCGCGATCAGCAGCATCGCCAGCACCGCCGGCTTCACCTCCGGCCGGCCGCCCACCACGGTGAGCTGGTCCCGGACCACCCGCTCCGAACCGAGCGCCAGCAGCCCCACCACGAAGGTGGCCAGCCAGGGGGAGTAGAGGCGGCGGGTCAGCCGGTACGCCAGCCAGAGGAAGACCGCGTAGAGCACCAGCAGTGGCAGCCGCAGCACCGGCCAGCTCGGCCCGGCCCAGCCGACCAACGGGGCCGCCAGGTAGGACTCCAGCACGCCCATGTAGTGCTGGCCGTACAGGAAGACCGGCCGCTCGCGGCCGGCGGCGATGTGCAGGGCGGCGAGGCCGAACGTCGCCTCGTCGCTGTTCGAGCCGGGCAGGGTCAGCAGCGTCAGGACCAGCCGGTAGCCAACCCCGGCCGCCCCGAGCAGCAGGGCGACGAGCGCCGGTCGGTCGAGTGTGGGGTGCCACCACCCGCGGTGCTGCACAGCTGTCGACACGACCAACGCCCCCGTCGTCGTCCCGACCGCAGTTTTTCACGGTGCCACCCGGCGGCGGGGCGGATCGGCGGAGTCGGGGCCGGCCGCACTCGCGTGGCCGCCGTCGCCCGCGTGTGGCAGGGTGACAGCGTGCCCGCCACACCTGCCGGAGAACTCGCCGTACCGCGGCTGCACCGGGCCGCACGGATCGAGGACGCCGTCCACGGCCTGGTCGAGCGTCGGCTGCGGCGCACGGGTTGGAAGGTCAACATCATCGCGTACGCCGGGTACGGCGCGCCGGGCTGGGCGCGGGTGCTCTGCCGGGTGCTGCTCGGCCGGCCGGACGTCCGCCAGCGGGCCCGACCGGAGAAGGTCCGCGGCTGGCGTAGCTTCGCCACCCTGCCCGCCAAGCACGCCACGGTGACCATCGAGGCCGGCGACGTATGCCACGAGACGACGGCGGACCGCAGCGGCTTCGTCGACACCGTCATCGAGGCCGACTTCACCCCCGGCTGGGGCAGCGTACGCCTCAGCGTCCCCGACGCCGAGCCGGTCGAGGCCCTGGTCCGCGTGCTCGACCCGAACGTCCGGTTCGGCATCCTCTCCGACATCGATGACACGGTCATGGTCACCGCGCTGCCCCGGCCGCTGCTCGCCGCCTGGAACACCTTCGTCCTCGACGAGCACGCCCGGGCCGCCGTGCCCGGCATGGCGGTGCTCTACGAGCGGCTGGTCACCGCCCACCCCGGCGCCCCCGTCTTCTACCTGTCCACGGGCGCCTGGAACGTCGCGCCGACGCTTACCCGGTTTCTCTCCCGGCACCTCTACCCGGCGGGGCCGCTGCTGCTCACCGACTGGGGGCCGACGGCCGACCGGTGGTTCCGCAGCGGCAAGGAGCACAAGCGGGCCACCCTGGCCCGGCTGGCCCGGGAGTTCCCGGACGTCCGGTGGCTGCTGATCGGCGACGACGGGCAGCACGACCAGGAGATCTACCGCGAGTTCGCCGCCGCGCACCCGGACAACGTGGCCGGGGTGGCGATCCGCCGGCTGTCACCCACCCAGTCGGTGCTGGCCGGTAGCCTGCCCGCCCCGCCCGGCCGCCCGTCCGCCGGCCCGGTCGGGCAGAAGTGGCTCGCCGCGCCGGACGGCGCCGGCCTCTGGAAGCTGCTACGGGAGGCGGGCCTGGTCTGACCGGCGCCCGCCGTGGCGCTCGCAGATCGACGCCAGTTCCGCGGATCTGGCGGTGTCGAAGGGTGCCGGACACCGCCAGATCGCCGACCTCTTAACCCGCCAGACCGGGATCAGTCGCGGCGGAGCCAGAGGGCGCCGAGCGGGGGCACCCGCAGCGTCGCGGACGCGGCCAGCCCGTGCCAGGGGACGCTCTCCGCGTGCACCGCGCCCAGGTTGCCCACGCCCGAGCCGCCGTAGTGGTGGGCGTCCGTGTTGATCACCTCGGTCCAGGTGCCGCTGGCCGGCAGGCCGATCCGGTAGCCCTCCAACGGTCGGGCGGAGAAGTTCGCCACGCAGACCAGGGTGGCGCCGTCCGGGGCGATCCGCACGAACGAGACGGTGTTGTTGGCGACGTCGTCCCCGGCGATCCAGCGGAAGCCGGCCGGGTCGGTGTCCTGCGCCCACAGCGCGGGGGTGGCCCGGTAGACGCGGTTCAGGTCGCCGACCAGGCGCTGCACGCCGGCCCGCGCCGGGTCGTGCAGCAGGTACCAGTCGAGGCCGCGCTCCTCGCTCCACTCCCGGTCGTCGGCCAGCTCGCAGCCCATGAAGAGCAACTGCTTGCCGGGGTGCGCCCACATGTACGCCAGCAGTGCCCGGACGTTGGCCAGCTGCTGCCAGGTGTCGCCGGGCATCTTGCCGGCCAGCGACCCCTTGCCGTGCACCACCTCGTCGTGGCTGATCGGCAGCACGTAGTTCTCGCTCCACGCGTACGCGAGGGAGAAGGTGAGCTGATGGTGGTGGTGCTGCCGGTAGATCGGGTCCTTCGAGGTGTAGAGCAGGGTGTCGTGCATCCAGCCCATGTTCCACTTGAAGCCGAAGCCCAGCCCGCCCTCAGCCGTCGGGCGGGTGACACCCGGCCAGGCGGTGGACTCCTCGGCGACCATCACCACCCCCGGGTGGTGCTTGTAGACGGTGGCGTTGGCCTCCTGGAGGAACGCGATGGCCTCCAGGTTCTCCCGGCCGCCGTGCACGTTGGGCACCCACTGGCCCTCCTGCCGGGAGTAGTCCAGGTAGAGCATCGAGGCGACCGCGTCGACCCGCAGCCCGTCGGCGTGGAACTGCTCGCACCAGTAGAGCGCGTTCGCCACCAGGAAGTTGCGCACCTCCCGACGGCCGAAGTCGAAGACGTACGTGCCCCAGTCGGGGTGCTCGCCGCGGCGCGGGTCGGGGTGCTCGTAGAGCGGGGTGCCGTCGAAGCGGGCCAGGGCCCACTCGTCGCGCGGGAAGTGGGCCGGCACCCAGTCGAGGAGCACGCCGATGCCGGCCTGGTGCAGCCGGTCCACCAGGTAGCGGAAGTCGTCCGGGTCGCCGAACCGGGCGGTGGGGGCGTAGTAGCCGGTGACCTGGTAGCCCCAGGAGCCGCCGAACGGGTGCTCCATCACCGGCAGGAACTCCACGTGGGTGAAGCCCAGGGTGGTCACGTACTCGGTGAGCTGCTCGGCGAGGTCGCGGTAGCCGAGGCCGGGCCGCCAGGAGCCGAGGTGCACCTCGTACACGCTCATCGGCTCCTGGTGCGGTCGCCGCTTCGCCCGGCGCGCCAGCCAGGCCGCGTCGCCCCACTCGTACGTGGAGTGGTGCACCACCGAGGCGGTGGCCGGCGGCACCTCGGTGCGCGCGGCCAGCGGGTCGGCCTTGTCCCGCCAGTGCCCGTCAGCGCCGAGGATGCGGTACTTGTAGCGGGCGCCGACCGGCACGCCCGGCACGAAGATCTCCCACACCCCGCTGGCGCCGAGCGAACGCATCGGCCAGCCGTCGTCGGGCGCCCAGCCGGTGAAGTCGCCGACCACCCGCACCCCGCGGGCGTTCGGGGCCCAGACGGTGAACGCCACACCCTCGTCGAACACCCGGGCGCCGAGCGCCTCCCAGAGCCGCTCGTGCCGCCCCTCGGCGATGAGGTGCAGGTCCAGCTCGCCCAGCGTGGGCGGGTGGCGGTACGGGTCGTCGTGCACCGTGCCGTCGACCTCGACCCGGTAGTCGAGCACCTCGCCGGGCAGCACGGTCTCGAAGACGCCGACGTCGTGCACCCGCTTCATCGGGTGCCGTTCGTCGCCGACCAGCACGACCACGTCGGTGGCGCCGCGCCGCAGGGTCCGGATGGTGGTGCGCCCGGCTGCCGGATGCGCGCCGAGCACGGCGTGCGGGTCGTACGCCTGGCCGGAGATCAGCTGCTCCATCGTTCGTCGTCCTCCACGGCCGGTGCGGTCGGGGCGGTGCCGCCGGAGAGGTCGGCGGGCACGTCCTCGACGGTCAGGTCGGGCGCCGCCGGGTTCGCCGGGTCCGGTGCGGCCGGCGCGGCGGCGCGCCGCACGGTGAACACGTGCGCGGGTTGCAGGTACGGGTCGAGCCGGACGGCGTTGCGCTGCCCCCAGTCGTAGCTGACCCCGGTCAGCTCGTCGTGGACGGTGAACCGGTCGTGCCAGTCGAGGCCGAGCGCCGGCATGTCCAGGGTGGTGTTGCCCCACTGCACGGCGCGGGAGTCGAACGAGCAGATCACCAGCACGGTGTTGCCGGTGTCCGGGTCGTGCTTGGACCAGCAGAGCAGGGCCGGGTTGTCGATGTCGTGGAAGCGCAGGTTGCGCAGCCGGTGCAGGGCGGGGTTGTCGTGGCGTACCCGGTTGAGGGTGGTGATGAACGGGGCGAGCGAGCGGCCGTGCGCCTCGGCGTCGGCCCAGTCCCGGGGGCGCAGCTCGTACTTCTCGTTGTCCAGGTACTCCTCGGCGCCGGGGCGGGCGACGTGTTCGAAGAGCTCGAAGCCGGCGTACATGCCCCAGGAGGGGGAGAGCAGCGCGGCCAGCACCGCCCGGATCTTGAACATCGGCGGGCCGCCGTGCTGGAGGGACTCGTGCAGGATGTCCGGCGTGTTGGGCCAGAAGTTCGGTCGCATGTAGTCGGCCGCCGCGACCAGCTCCTCGCAGTACGCCCGCATCTCGGCGGCGCTGGTGCGCCAGGTGAAGTACGTGTACGACTGGGTGAAGCCGATCTTGCCGAGGCCGTGCATGATCGCCGGGCGGGTGAACGCCTCGGCGAGGAAGAGCACGTCCGGGTCGACCTGCTTGACCTCCCAGATCAGCCAGTGCCAGAAGTCGAACGGCTTGGTGTGCGGGTTGTCGACCCGGAAGATCCGGATCCCCTCGCCGACCCAGTGCAGCACCACCCGCAGGATCTCCGCCCGGATGCCCGCCGGGTCGTTGTCGAAGTTCAGCGGGTAGATGTCCTGGTACTTCTTCGGCGGGTTCTCCGCGTACGCGATGCTGCCGTCGGCCCGGGTGGTGAACCACTCCGGGTGCTCGGTCACCCACGGGTGGTCCGGGGCGCACTGCAACGCCAGGTCCATCGCCACCTCCAGGCCCTGCTCGGCGGCGGCGGCGAGGAAGGCGCGGAAGTCCTCCGGCGTACCCAGGTCGGGGTGGATGGCGTCGTGGCCGCCCTCGGCGGCGCCGATCGCCCACGGCGAGCCGACGTCGTCCGGCCCGGCGGTGAGCGAGTTGTTGCGGCCCTTGCGGTTGACCCGGCCGATCGGATGGATGGGCGGCAGGTAGAGCACGTCGAAGCCCATCGCCGCGACGCCGGGGAGCCGGTCGACGGCGGTGCTGAAGGTGCCTGACTGGGCCGGCGCGTCGACGGTGGCCGGGATCGCGCCCTCGGAGCGGGGGAAGAACTCGTACCAGGCGGAGTAGAGCGCCCGGGGCCGGTCCACCCAGAGCTGGTATTCCTCGCCGGTGGTGACCAGCTCCCGGACCGGGTGGTCCCAGAGCAGCGCGGCCAGGTCGAGCGCCGGGCCGACCCGCCGGCGCAGCTCCAGGTCGTCGGCGCGCAGCGCGGCGGCCGCCGCCCGGACCCGCGCCCGGTCGGCCGCCGGCACCAGCTCCAGCGCCGCCTCCAGCACCCGGGCGCCCTCGGCCAGGTCGTTGGCCAGCTCGGCCGGGCCCTGGCCGGCGGCCAGCTTCTTGGTCACCGCGTTCTGCCAGGTCAGGTACGGATCGTGGAACGCCTCGACGGCGAATCGCCAGGTGCCGACCGTGTCCGGGCGGATGGTGGCGTGCCAGCGGTCCTGGCCGGGCTCGCCGGGCCGCAGCCGGGTGAACGGGCGGGCCGCGCCGTCCGGGCCGAGCCAGACCACGTTGCAGCCGAGCGCGTCGTGTCCCTCGCGGTAGGCGCGGGCCGACACCGGTACGAGTTCGTCCACTACGGCCTTGGCCGGGTAGCGACCGCAGGAGACGACGGGGGAGACGTCTTCGATCGGGAACCGTCCAGTCACCGGTTCAACCTACTGCGCGAGATCGCTTCGCGCTCGGTCAGCCGGCGGCGCCCACCGACCGGTACACCTCCAGCGTCCGCCGCGCGATCGAGTCCCAGGAGAAGTGCTCCACCGCCCTCCGCCGCCCGGCCCGGCCGAACTCGGCGGTGCGCGCCGGATCGGCCAGCAGCTCGTTGAGCCGGGCCGCCAGGTCGGCCACGAACCGTTCCGGATCCAGCGGCCGGCCGCTGCCGTCGGAGGCCTGGTCGATCGGCACCAGCAGCCCGGTCTCGCCGTCGACGACCACCTCGGGGATGCCGCCGGTGGCGGTCGCCACCACGGCCGTCTCGCAGGCCATCGCCTCCAGGTTGACGATGCCCATCGGCTCGTACACGGACGGGCAGGCGAAGATCGTGGCGTGGGTGAGCACCTGGATCACCTCGTGCTTGGGCAGCATCGCGGCCACCCAGACCACCCCGGAGCGGGTGGCCTGGAGCTCGGCGACCAGTTCCTCCACCTCGGCCGCGATGTCCGGGGTGTCGGGGGCGCCGGCGAGCAGCACGAGCTGGGTGTCGGCGGGCAGCTCCCGGGCCGCCCGCAGCAGGTAGGGCAGGCCCTTCTGCCGGGTGATCCGCCCGACGTAGACCACGCTGGGGCGGGACGGGTCGATGCCGAGCCGGTCCACCACGTCGGTGTCGTGGTCCGGGGTGTACTGCCCGGTGTCGATGCCGTTGTAGACCACCCGCACGCGGTCCGGATTCACCGCCGGATAGGCCGTCAGCACATCCCGCCGCATCCCCTCGCTGACCGCGATCACCGCGTCGGCGGCCTCCACCGCCGTGCGCTCGCACCAGGAGGAGAGGGCGTACCCGCCGCCGAGCTGTTCGGCCTTCCACGGGCGCAGCGGCTCCAGGCTGTGCGCGGTGACCACGTGCGGCACCCCGTACAGCAGCTTCGCGGTGTGCCCGGCCAGGTTGGCGTACCAGGTGTGGCTGTGCACCACGTCGGTGCCGGCGCAGCCGGCCGCCATCTCCAGGTCGACGCCCATGGTCCGCAGCGCCGGGTTCGCGCCGGCCAGTTCCACCGGCTCGGCGTACGCGGTGACGCCCGGCTCGTCGCGCGGCGCGCCGAAGCAGTGCACCCGCACGTCGGCGAGGCGGCGCAGCTCGCGCGCCAGGTACTCGACGTGCACCCCGGCCCCGCCGTACACCTCCGGCGGGTACTCCCGGGTGAGCAGATCAACGCGCAGCCGAGCGGAATCCGTCATGACCGGCACCCTAGTGCACAGGCCCGCCGCGCACCCGGCGCGGAACTGTGCCCGTACGAGTGGTGAAGTCGGGGCAGGATCGATAGCGTCTGAGCATGGCTGCCAAGGTGCTCGCGATCGTCCTGGCCGGCGGGGAGGGCAAGCGCCTGATGCCCCTCACCACCGACCGGGCGAAGCCCGCCGTCCCCTTCGGCGGGATGTACCGCATGGTCGACTTCGTCCTCTCCAACCTGGCGAACGCCGGCTACCTCAGGATCGTCGTGCTGACCCAGTACAAGTCCCACTCACTGGACCGGCACATCACCACGACGTGGCGCATGTCGACCATGCTCGGCAACTACGTCACCCCGGTGCCGGCGCAGCAGCGCCGCGGCCCGTGGTGGTTCGCCGGCTCGGCCGACGCGATCTACCAGAGCTTCAATCTGATCTACGACGAGCAGCCGGACTACGTGATCGTCTTCGGCGCGGACCACATCTACCGGATGGACCCGCGGCAGATGGTGGAGGACCACATCGCCTCGGGCGCCGCGGTCACCGTGGCGGGCATCCGCCAGCCGCTGTCGATGGCGAACCAGTTCGGCGTGATCGAGGTCGGTGAGGACGGCCGGCGGATCCGGGCGTTCCGCGAGAAGCCCACCGACGCGGTGGGGCTGCCCGACGCGCCGGACCAGATCTACGCCTCGATGGGCAACTACGTCTTCACCACGAAGGCCCTGATCGACGCCGTCGAGCACGACGCCGAGGACAAGAGCAGCAAGCACGACATGGGCGGCAGCATCATCCCGATGCTGGTCGAGCGGGGCGAGGCCAACGTCTACGACTTCAAGGACAACGAGGTGCCCGGCAGCACGGACCGGGATCGGGGCTACTGGCGGGACGTGGGAACGCTCGACTCGTTCTACGACGCCCACATGGACCTGATCAACGTCCACCCGGTGTTCAACCTCTACAACTTCGACTGGCCGATCTACAGCAACCAGCCGCCCTACCCGCCGGCCAAGTTCGTCCACGCCTGGGGGGAGCGGGTCGGCCGGGCGGTCGGCTCGTTGATCTCGCCCGGGTCGGTGATCTCGGGCTCGCTGGTGGAGAACTCGATCGTCTCGCCGAAGGTGAAGGTCCACTCCTGGGCGCACGTGGACGGTGCCGTGCTCATGGAGGGTGTCGAGATCGGCCGACACGCGGTGGTCCGAAGGGCCATCCTGGACAAGAACGTCTACGTCCCGGAGGGCGCCGAGATCGGCGTCGACCTGGAGAAGGACCGCCAGCGCTACACCGTCTCCGACAACGGCATCGTGGTCATCGGCAAGGGCCAGACCGTCGAGCCCTGACCGCCCGAACTCGCAAGGAGGACCCCGCAGTGGCCCACCCCCGCGCCGGCCAGCCCGCCGAGCCCGCCGACCTGGTCGACGTACCCCGGCTGGTCACCGCCTACTACGCCGCGCACCCCGATCCGGCGGACCCGGCGCAGCAGGTCTCGTTCGGCACCTCCGGCCATCGCGGGTCCAGCCTGAAGAACGCCTTCAATGAGGACCACATCCTCGCCGTCACCCAGGCGCTCTGCGACTACCGGCGGGAGCGGGGCCTGGACGGCCCGCTGTTCCTCGCCCGGGACACCCACGCGCTTTCCGCCCCGGCGGCGGTCAACGCGCTGGAGGTGCTCGCCGCTAACGAGGTCACCGTGCTGCTGGACAGCCGCGACGGCTACACGCCCACCCCGGCGCTGTCGCACGCCATCCTCACCCACAATCGGGGGCGCAGCGCCGGCCTCGCCGACGGCATCGTGATCACCCCGTCGCACAACCCACCCGACGACGGCGGCTTCAAGTACAACCCCACCCACGGCGGGCCCGCCGACACCGACGTCACCAAGTGGATCCAGGACCGCGCGAACGCCATCCTCGCCGCCGGGCTCAAGGAGGTGAAGCGCCTGCCGTACGCGCGGGCCCGGGCCGCCGACACCACCGGGGAGTACGACTTCCTGGCCCGGTACGTCGACGACCTGCCGGCCGTGCTGGACATCGCCGCGATCCGCGACGCCGGGGTCCGCATCGGCGCCGACCCGATGGGCGGGGCGAGCGTGGCGTACTGGGGCGAGATCGCCGAGCGGCACCGGCTCGACCTGACGGTCATCAACCCGACCGTCGACCCGACCTGGCGGTTCATGACCCTGGACGGCGACGGCAAGATCCGGATGGACTGCTCCTCGCCGAACGCGATGGCCTCGCTGATCGCCGCCCGCGACCGGTTCCAGGTCTCCACCGGCAACGACGCCGACGCCGACCGGCACGGCATCGTCACGCCGGACGGTGGCCTGATGAACCCCAACCACTACCTGGCGGTGGCGATCGGCCACCTGTTCCGGACCAGGGACCAGTGGGGACCCGCGGCGGCGGTCGGCAAGACCCTGGTCTCCTCCTCCATGATCGACCGGGTCGCCGCCGACCTGGGCCGCCCGCTGCTGGAGGTGCCGGTCGGCTTCAAGTGGTTCGTGCCCGGCCTGCTCGACGGGGCGGTCGGGTTCGGCGGCGAGGAGAGCGCCGGCGCGTCCTTCCTGCGCCGGGACGGCAGTACCTGGACCACCGACAAGGACGGCATCCTGCTCTGCCTGCTCGCCGCGGAGATCATCGCCACCACCGGGCGCAGCCCCAGCCAGCACTGGGCCGAGCTGGCCGAGCGCTTCGGCGCGCCCGCGTACGCCCGCATCGACGCCCCGGCCAGCCGGGAGGAGAAGGCCGTCCTCGGCAAGCTCTCCCCGGAGCAGGTGACCGCGACCGAGCTGGCCGGCGAGCCGATCACGGCCATCCTCACCACCGCGCCCGGCAACGGCGCACCGATCGGCGGGCTGAAGGTGACCACCGAGTCGGGCTGGTTCGCCGCCCGGCCGTCCGGCACCGAGGACGTCTACAAGATCTACGCCGAGTCGTTCCAGGGCCCGGAGCATCTGGCCCGGATCCAGGAGGAGGCCAAGGCCCTGGTCGACGCGGTGCTGTCGAAGGGCTGACGCCGGTCCCGGCGCTCGTCGCGGCTGCCCGGGCGGGCCGCTCCCGGCGACTGCCCTCGCCCGGCGGCGGGCTCCCGTCCGGCGGCCCCTTCCCGTCAGCGGCGGACTCCCGTCCGGCGGCCCGTCCCTGGTCAGCGGGGCGGGGCCAGCTCGCGCCGGTTGAGCTGCTCGCGCAGCTCCTCGGGCAGCAGTTCCCGGAGCTGGTCGGGCAGCAGCGGCAGGTCGAGCAGGCTGAGCTTGAGCTGGCTGCGCTCCTGGTAGCGGCGGGGATCGAGCCGGACGACCAGGCCGGCGTCGCGGACGTACCGGGCCTCCACCGCGCCCTCCGTGGCGGCATCGCGGATCACGAGGCCGTCGACCTCGACAGCCACCGGCGCCGAACTGGGCCGGAGGTCGAGCCGGATCCTCTCCTCGGGTGAGAACACCACCGATCGGGAGATGCCCGACATGGGCGCGGAGGGCGTCACCACCACCGCCTGGGTGGCGGGCGACACCAGCGGTCCGCCGGCGGCGTAGCTGTAGGCGGTCGAGCCGGTCGGCGTGCTCACCACCAGGGCGTCGCAGCGGTAGTAGCCGTACTCCTGGCCGTCGACGGCCAGGCTGGCGGTGACGAAGCCCAGGCCCGGCTGGCGGACCAGGGCTACGTCGTTGAACGCCACCACGTCGTCCCCGCAGACGTCGCAGGCCAGGCAGGCGTGCGACTCGATGGTGAAGTCGTGCGCCACCAGGCGGTCCAGCGCCCGCGGCAGGTCCGGCGGCTCCACCTCGACCAGGAAGCCGACCCGGCCCAGGTGCACCCCGAGCACCGGCTTCGGGTCGTGCACCGCCGCGCGCAGCGCACCCAGCATGGTGCCGTCCCCGCCGATGCTGATCAAGGCGTCCGAGCGGGCGGCCAGCTCCGGCCCCGGGACCGGCTGCACCGACGACGGGACCCGGTGCCGGTCCTCGGCGCGGACGGCCAGCGTCTTGCCGTGCCGGACCGCCCACCGGTCGATGATCCCGACCACGTCGGAGACGTCCCGGGTGGGATGCAGCACCAGCCCGAACACATACCCCGCCACCGGTACAGCTCACCACAGGACCGGGGGCAAGGCGGGTAAACCGGGCACGACGACGCGGGCGGGGATGTCGAGTGCTGGGCGATCATGTGGCCGCCCGGCGGGGGTCGCGCCGACACGGGGGGGCAGAATCGGATAAAACCGAAAGATTCCCCTCTAAGCTGACATCACGGTTCGTCGGCAGGAGGGCGGTACAGCAGTGGCATGCTGCGGCATCCACGCCGACCTCGAGGTGACTGGTGCACCGTACGGTCCGCTGTCCTCACGGGCGCCCGCCCCGCTGGCGCGGACGACAGGGGAATGCGCGGAAGGGGAAGGTTCGCGATGCGACTGCTGATCACCGGGGGCGCCGGGTTCATCGGTGCGAACCTGGTCCGGATCGCCTCGGCGGACCCGGCCGTCACCGACATCCGGGTGCTCGACGACCTCTCCACGGGCAGCAGGTCGAACCTGGCCGGACTCGACGTGGAGCTGCGCGAAGGCTCCATCCTGGACGAGGCCCGGCTGTCCCGTGCCATGGCGGACCGCGACGTGGTCGTTCACCTGGCCGCGATGTCCAGCGTGCCCGGTTCGATCCGGGAGCCGATCGCCGCGCACGGCATCAACGCCACCGGCACGCTCTCCGTCCTGGAGGCCGCCCGCAGAGAGGGTGTCCGGCACGTCGTGCTGGCCTCGTCGTCATCGGTCTACGGTGCCAATCCCGAGCTGCCGAAGAGCGAGTTGACCTGGACCAGCCCGCTCAGCCCGTACGCCGCGGGCAAGCTCGCCACCGAGGCGTACGCGTCCGCGTACCAGGCCTGCTACGGCCTGCCCACCCTCGCCTTCCGCCTCTTCAACGTCTACGGCCCCGGCCAGCGCCACGACCACGCGTACGCGGCGGTCATCCCCCAGTTCGTGCACGCCGCCCTGCATGACGAGCCGGTGGTCATCCACGGTGACGGCCACCAGAGCCGGGACTTCACCTACGTGGACACGGTCTGCGAGATCATCCTCGACGCTGTCCGGCGGCACGTGCACCAGCCCCAACCCGTGAACCTGGCCTTCGGCGCCCGGACCGACCTGCACTCGGTGCTGGCCGAGCTCGAACTGATCCTCGGTCGACCGGTCGCCCGGCGGTACGCGCCGGCCCGAACGGGAGACATCCTGCACTCCGAGGCGGACAACCATCTCATGCGCCAGTTGTTTCCGCAGGCGGCAGCCGTACCGCTCGCCGAGGGGCTCGCTGCCACGGTCGCGTGGCACCAGACGCACGTTCCGCTGCGGGCCCAGGTGGCCGCACGGCCCCAGCGCCGGGCCGAGCCGATCGTCGGCTGAGGCGGAGGGGCGAGCCAAGCTCACACCGGCGGGAGATCCCGGTCTCCCGGGCGAGCTCGGGACGAATAGGGAGCAGTGGGCGTTTTTGCATAACCTGTAACGGAACTTCTCGTTGAACGACGGGGCGGAGACCGGTGCCCTGCGCGAATGGCCGCCGCGTGGCCGCAACGAGGAGGTCCTTTGAAGATCGTCGTTACCGGGGCCGCCGGTTTCATCGGCTCGAACCTCGTGCGTGCCCTCGCCGACGCCCGACAGGTGACCGAGATCGTGGCGGTGGACGACCTGTCCACCGGCTCGCTGGACAATCTCGCCGACGTGCCCGTCCGCCTGATCATCGGGACCATTCTCGACCCCGACGTGCTTGACGAGGCGATCGCCGACGCCGACAGCGTCGTCCACCTCGGCGCCCTCGGCTCGGTACCCCGCTCGATCGACAACCCGATCGGCAGTCACCACGCCAACGCCACCGGCACGCTGAGCGTGCTGGAGGCGGCACGCCGCCACGACGTGCCCCAGGTGATCGTCGCTTCCTCGTCCTCTGTCTACGGGGTGAACCCGGTGCTGCCCCGCGTGGAGGAACTCCGGCCGATGCCGGTGAGCCCGTACGCGGTCTCCAAGCTCGCCACCGAGGCGTACGCCCTCGCCTTCGCCGCCTGCTACGGCATGGCGGTGCTGCCCTTCCGCTTCTTCAACGTCTTCGGCCCCCGCCAGGCTGCCAACCACGCGTACGCTGCTGTCGTGCCGCGGTTCGTCTCGGCCGCGCTGGCCGGAGAGCCGCTGCGCGTACACGGGGACGGCCAGCAGACCCGCGACTTCACCTACGTGGGAAGCGTCACCTCCGTCATCGTCGACGCAGTGCTACGTCAGGTCTCCAGCCCCGACGTCGTCAACCTCGCCTTCGGAGCCCGGATCTCGCTGCTCGAACTGATCGCCGAGCTGGAACAGGTCCTCGGCCGGCGGATGGACGTCGTGCATGAGGCACCCCGGCCCGGCGACGTCCGGGACTCGGAGGCCGACAGCTCCGCGCTGCGCGCGCTCTTCCCCGACGTGGCTCCCGTGACGTGGACCGAGGGGGTACGCGCGACGGTGGAGTGGTACGCGACACAGGTGTCGAAGCAGCCGGTGGGATGACCGACCAGCCGGTTCGGCGGCGCGGAACGCCGATTGCAGGGCCTGCGCCCGCGACCACGAGGACTTCGCCAGCTCCATCGGGGTCGACCTGAGGGACCGGATCCGCAGTACCGACGGGTACCTGACCACGACGCGCGCGAGGTCGCTGGGCTGCAGGACACCTGCCGGTCCGGAAGAACGCCGCCGTGATCTAGGAGCACGAGGGTGTTCCCGCCCGCTGAGGCCGTCGGTCCGGAGGTGGCTAGGCCGGCCGGACCCGGTGATGCGGCGGCTGGCGTCGGCGGCCGACCTCGTGTGGACGACCGGTCGTCGGAATCGGCGGGCGGTCCGGGGTTGGGCCCTCGCGCGCGCTTCGCGGCCTGAGGACAACATGGTCTTTGATCCGGACTGGGTGTTCTGCTTCGAGACGATCGAGCTGGGCAGCAACGGCGACCTCGGCTACCGGCCGATGCTGATCGCCGCCCCGGGCGGATCCGGATCGGTGGCTACGTCATGTTCGGCCCAGAGGTCACCTCAGGGGCGGGAACCACTTACCGACATCGTCGGCCGGCCCATGATCTCCGTAGGCAATCAGCCCGAGGAGCAGCGGTACGACCGAGAGGTGGCCATTGAGGAGCATATGGATAGGCGTCCGCGCGATCGTGCTGCACGCTGGACGATCGAACGGGGATGCCGTCGTCGGGGCGGGAGTTGTTGCGATCCGGTCGGTGCCGCCCTATCCGATCGTGGCCGGGAATCCGGCGCGGGTCATCCGGTTGCGGTGGCCGGTGGCGACCATCCGCGAGCATGAGCGCACGCCCTACCCCGCGGACCGACGGTTGGGCGACGAGGAACCGGACGCGAAGGCGGACCTTCCGGGGGCGTTCGAGGCGTCGACCACACCGGAGACGAAGGTGCGGACAATCGGGGTCCAGGCGCGGTAGTCGAAGTCGCGGGCGCGGGCCAGGGCCGCCTGGCTCATCCGTCGCCACTGCGAGTCGTCGAGTTGCAGCGCCCGGTGGAGCCCTCGGCGGACATCCTCCGCGGTGGGCCCGTCCAGCACGATGCCCTCCCGACCGTCGCTCACGTACCGGGCGAGGTCGCTGGTGTGGTTGAGCAGCACGGGGCAGCCGGCGGCGAGGCTTTCGGGCACCTTCGACGGGAAGCCGGCATGGGCGTACCCGGCGTCCGGCCGGACCAGGACCGAGAAGTGCGAGCGGCGCAGCTCGGCGAGCACCCGTTCCCGGGGGACCCGACCGAGAAACGCGACGGAGTCGGTGTCGAGCAGGCCGGCATCCAAATCGGAGGACCGGGGAGCGTCCAGACGCGACACGCCGGCGACCACCAGTTGGACCCGCTGCCGTTCCGGTGCGGGCAACCTGGCCAGGCCCTGCAGCACGACGGCGAGGAGGTCCTTCAGGCCAGGTGAGCCGGCGTACAGGATCCGTAGACCGCTGGCCAGGGGTGGCGGCGCGGGCGAGGTGAACTGCGCACAGTCGACCTGCGGCGGAACCACCAGGACCGGGCGACCGTGCCCCGCGTAGTGGGCGCCGAGCGTCTCCGAGACGGCGACCACCCGGCTGGCAAGGCGGCCGGCGAGCAGCGACGACCACCGGTGGCGGAGGAAGTAGGGCGCGAGCCGCCCTCGGGGAAACTGCCCGGGATCGTGCCGTTCGAGCACGTCGACCAGCACCGGGACGCGCAGGACGGCACGCAGGGCCGCCCAGGTCGTGAGGTTGAACAGGTTCAACGGAATGTAGACGCCGCTCACTTTGCCTCGCCGTACGCCTGCTCGGCGCAGCGCCCGCAGCACCCGGACCGGCCGCGTCTGCCGCCGCAGCCACCGGAGCAGCCGACCGTGGGCGCGGCTGGTAAGCGTGAGCAGCTGCACCTCCGGTGGCAGAACGGGCGCGGGATCGGGCCGACTCCCGTCGTCCGGCCAGTCGTTGACCACCAGGACAGTGCCTCCCGCCGGTGCCGCGGAGCGGGCGAGCTGGAGAAGTCGGTTCGACATGGCGTCGCCGTGCGGGAACCGGAACGCGCTCAGGACGAGCAGTCGTGGCGACGCCGGCGCGGCGACGGCGCGCGGGGACGGGGCAGTGGAGGTCGTTGCTGTCTGGTCCATTCCACCTCAGCATTTCGGTCGTTCATGTAGGTAAGGGGCTTTTGTCGGAGTCATCATACGCTGTCCTGCTTGTGGCGGTCGCAGCGCCGGAACGTTGTCTGCAAGGGGGAGACGTGGAGCCGAGGGGGAGAGCCGACCGTTCCCGGCGGCGGCCGGTGCCGGGAGGCAGCCGGTGAGCCGGCCCGTCGTCGTCCAGCACTTCGCTGGCTCGCCCGGGGCGAACGGTCCGTTGACCGCGGTCGAGCGGGTGCTCGCCTCGCCGCTCGCCGAGCGCTACGAGTTCCTCCGCATGCACCAGCCGCACGGCAATGGTGCGCTGAACATGCCCCTCCTTTGGCAGTGGGTGAGCATGCTGCGCCGGGTGCGGCCGGACCTGGTGCACGTACGTGGCCTGCAGAACGAGGGTTTCCACGGAGTCCTCGCCGCGCGGCTCGCCGGTTGCCGGCGGATCCTGGTCACGGTGCACGGGACCGTACGGGACCTGCGGCACGCGGGCCAGTCCTGGCGGCGCCGGCTACTCGTCCACGGCGCGGAACCGTTCACCCTGCGAGCCGCCACGCACGTCGCCACCGTCTGTGAGTACGCCGCCGGGCGTGACTTCCTGGCCGCCGCGGGCGCCCGGTTCATCGGTGTCATCCCGAACGGTGTCCCCCTGCCGCCGGAACCCGCAGCCGGTAGGGACCGGGTCCGCGCTGAGTTGAACTTGCGGCCCGACGACGTCGTGATGATCGCGGTGGCGCGGTTGACCTGGGACAAGGGGTACGGCGTGCTGGCTGACGCCCTGCGCCGGCTGCCTCCGACGACCGGTCGACGCGTGCTGCTCGTCGCCGGTTCCGGGCCCGACCGGGCCGGCATCGCGGCGGCCCTGGCCAGAGTGGATGCGACCGAGTGCCGGCCGCTGGGAAACCGGCTGGATGTACCGGACCTGCTCTCGGCCGCCGATATCTTCGTCTTCCCGAGCCTCCACGAGAACCTGTCGAACGCGCTGCTGGAGGCGATGGCGTACGGGCTGCCGGTAGTCGCCTCGGGGGTGGGCGGCAACGTGGAGGTGCTGCGTTCCGGGGGCGGCCGGCTGGTGCCGGCAGGTGATCCAGAAGCCCTGGCGGCGGCGTTGGTGCCCCTGCTCGACGAGCCGGCTGAGCGGCGCCACCTGGGGGAAATCGCACGAAAAGTCGTTGCCGAGCGCTACAGCCTTGATGTCATGCTCGCGGCCCTCGATGGCGCCTACCAGCGGGTGTTGCAGCGGTGAGCACAGCGGGCAACCCGTCGGTCGTGCTGCTCGGCTTCACCGTGCCGGACGACCTCCTCGTGGAGATCATGAAACGGGACTGGGTCATGCCGGTCCAGACCCATACGTTCGCGTGGGGTCTCGTCCGTAGCCTGCGCGCCGCAGATTGCCCGGTCCACCTCCTCTCCGCCGCGCCCGTCTCCAACTGGCCCGGCAACCGGCAACTCCGCTTCCGGTCCGGCTCCTTTCGGCAGGACGGCGTGGCGGGGCAGCTGCTCGGCTTCGTCAATGTGCTCGGGCTGAAGCACCTCACCCGCTTCGCCACGGTGTGGCGGATGGGCGCGCGGACGCTGCGGGAATCGAGGGCGGACGTGTTGCTGGTGCACGGTGTGCATTCGCCGTTCTTGTGGTTCGGTGCGCTGCGCGCGCGTCGACTGGGCGTACGGGTGGTCCCCGTGTTGACCGATCCGCCCAGCGTCGTCCTGCCCACCGACGGACGGCTGGTCCGGCTGCTGCGCCGGCTTGATCGGGCGTTGGTCCAGATGGCACTGTCGCGTTGCTCCGGGATAATCGCGTTGACGCCTGCCCTCGCCGACGATTTCGCTCCGGGCCTGCCCCGGCTGGTCATGGAAGGCATCTTCCATGCGGTGCCCAATCCCTCGACCACGGTCGAAGAGCCGACGACAGCGGCGCGGGGTGCTCGGGAGATCGTCTATGCCGGGGGTCTCAGCCGTTCGTACGGGGTGGACAGGTTGGTTGCGGCGTTCCGGGGGCTGCCGGACTGCGACCTGCGGCTGCGGGTGTACGGACGCGGTGAACTGGAGCAGTGGATTGCCAGCCAGGCTGCCGAAGACCCGCGCATCGCGCTGCCCGAACTGCTGCCTCGAGCGGCCCTGCTGCCCCGGCTGGCCAGCGCTTCCGTACTGGTGAACCCCCGTCCAGTCGGGCAGGACTTCGTCCGGTGGTCCTTTCCGTCGAAGCTCATCGAGTACCTCGCCGCCGGCGTCCCGGTGGTGACCACTCGACTTACCGGCATTCCAGCCGACTACGAGCCGTGGCTGCAGTTCGCCGATTCGGACAGCGCGGCGGGCCTGCGGGCGGCCATTGATCGGGTCCTTCGGCTGCCCCCCGAGGAGGGTGCCCGGATCGGACGCGGCGGGGCGGCCTTCGTTCGTGGCACCCGTGGACCGTCCGCGCAGGGCAGGCGGATGCGCAACTTCCTTGCCGCGCTTGCTGGGTCCAGCCACTCCGAACGCTCGCCCGAAGTGGTGGCTGCCGCCGCTCGCACCCCTTGACGCCACGACCTCGGTTGCGCTGCCCGATTTGCGTGACTCATCGGTGGCTCTGCTCGTTGTCCCGTGGTAAGCCGCGCCGATCGCCGGGCTGGCGTACGACCGGACGGGGGACGACGTGGAGGTAGCGGTGACGGGCCCCACCTTCATCGGCGTCAGTCCCGTGCGGGTGGACATCACCCCGGCAGTCACTCGGGTCATGGCGGTCGCGGATCCCTCCGCCCGGCTGTCGCAGAAACTGAACGGCTCGCAGGCGCCGCTGCGGCTCGCCGGCCAGTAGGAGCAGGCCGTGTCCACGACGCTCGCCGACCGGGACGGGCCCCCCGCCAGCGCCGGCCGCGCACCCGACCGCACCCGACGACTGTTCTCCGGCGTGGCCACCGCGCTGGTTAGCCGGGCCGCCGGTTTCCTTACGCCGATCCTGACGGTCCCGGTGACTCTGCCGTTCCTCGGCAAGGACCTGTACGGCCTCTGGATGGCCGTCGCCTCGCTGTCCGCCATGGCGGCCTTCGCGGACCTCGGGCTGGGCAGCGGTCTGATGACCAAGTTGGCCCCCTGCTACGCGCACGGTGACACTATGCGGGCGCGGCGCTACATATCCAGCGCATACCTGACCCTCTCGCTGCTCGCGGTCTTCCTGACCGGGCTGCTCTGGCTGCTCGCCGACGCCATCCCGTGGGTTGAGGTCTTCAACGTGACCGGCCAGATCACCCCCGAGCAGACCCGGCTCATCTCGTTGATCAGCCTCACCGCGTTCGCGCTCAACGTCCCGCTCTCGCTGATCGTCCGCGTGCAGTACGCCTACCAGCAGGTCAGCTGGAGCAACGTGTGGCAGACCGGGGGCAACCTGGCCGGCGTGGCGACCGTGCTGGGGCTGGTGTGGGCCGACCAGTCGCCGATCCTGGTCATCGCCGCATCGGCCGCCGCCCCGTTGCTGGTCAACCTGGCGAACACGGTCTGGTTCTTCGGACGACAATGCCCGCAGCTGCGCCCGCGGCTCGCGGCGGTGGAGGCAGCGACCGCTCGAGAGTTGACCCGACTCAGTGGCCTGTTCTTCCTGGTGACCGTGGTCATGTCGGCCGCCACCAACGCCGACACGCTCATCATCGCGCACACCCTCGGCCTGTCCAGCGTGGCCGCCTTCGCCGTGCCGGCGAAGCTGCTGGCCCAGGTCGGGCTCGTTGCCGCGCTCGTGAACGTACCGCTCTGGCCCGCCAATGGGGATGCCCTGGCGCAGCGGCAGCTCGACTGGGTGCTGCGGATCACCCGCCGAATGACAGTCGTCTCGGTGCTCGCCGCGGGCCTGCCAGCCGCTGCCTTCGTGCTGCTCGGCGATCGGCTCTTCGCCGTGTGGCTTCCGGTGCCGATGGATGGTGACCCGTGGCTGCTGGCTGGTCTCGGCGCGTGGTGGGTGCTCCAGGCCGGGCTCTCGCCGCGGTTCATGGTGCAGAACGCCGCCGGTGTCATCGGGCCGCAACTGATCGGTTGGACTGTCTTCCTGGCGCTGTCGACTGTCGGCAAGTGGTACGGCGGCGAGTGGCTCGGGGTCAACGTCGTGCCCTGGGTCGGTGCTGCCTGCTACGCGCTGACCGTCGCTCCGGCCGCGCTCTACGGCTATCACCGGACGCTGCGGCGGCACCGCCCTAAGGTGATCGAGGAAGGATCGGGTGAGCAGCTTGTCGCCCCGTGAGGAGTTCCCTCGGGTGCTGATCGTGAGCGGGGCGGTCCTGGACCGCACCACCGGCACCGGGATCACATTGTCGAACCTGTTCGCCGGCTGGCCGGCGGACCGGCTGTCCCAGCTCTACCTCGAAGACCGGGAGCCGGGGCCGGGGATCGGTGGCACGTTCCGGCGGTTCGTGCTTGAAAACGCACCGGTCGAGCACCACGCCCTCCGGCTGTGGCACCGGATCCGCCGGCACCCTACCAGCGGCACAGTGGGGCCAGAGGTCGAGCAGCCGGCCGTCGCGCCGCTCCCCGGTCCGCTGCGTGCCCGGCTCCGCATCCAGTTTCGGGCGTTCTTCGACCTCAGCCCGATCCGGGTACCTCACGACGTGCGTGCGTGGCTGCGCGCACAACGCCCGGAAGTGATCTACACGACCATCGGCAGCATCCGGGTAATGCGTCTCGCCGTGGTCGCCGCCGAGGAGTGCCGGGCATCCTTGGTGCCGCACTTCATGGACGACTGGCCGAGCACCCTTTACGCGCAGGGACAGGTGCTCGGCCTGCCTCGCCTCGCCGTGCGCGCCGGCGTCCGGAAGACGCTGCGGCACAGCTCGTACGGGATGGGGATCAGCGAGCCGATGGCCCGCGAGTACGAGCGCCGGTACCGGCTGCCGTTTGCCACCTTCGGCAACTGCGTGAACGCGGCGGAGTTCGCCGCCCCGGACGCTTCGCCGGACCTTGAGCAGGACCGGCCGGTGGTTGAGCTCGTCTACGTGGGCGGCCTGCATCTGGACCGCTGGCGGTCGCTGCGTCGGGTATGCGAAGCGGTGGGACTCCTCGCGGCGCGGGACGTGCCGGTCCGGCTCACGGTGCACGCACCGACGGCGGACCTGGTCCATTACGGCGACGCGTTCGCCGGGCTGTCGGCGGTCCGGCTGGGCCGATCGTTGGACAGCGCCGAGGTGGGTGCGGTGTTGCGCCGGTCAGACGTGCTGGTACACGTCGAGTCCTTCGCGGCCGAGCACCGCCGCTACACCCGCTACTCACTGTCCACCAAGATCCCGCAGTACCTGGCGGCCGGCCGGCCGCTGCTCGGCTTCGGTCCGGCCGAGCTGGCCTCTATGGCCCACATCGGCGCGGCGCGGGCCGGCGTGGTGGTCGGCGTGGACGATCCCACCGCGCTCGCGACCGAGCTGTCCCGGCTCTGCACCGACCGCGCCCTGCGCGACCGCCTCGGTCGGCAGGGCCTGGCGTACGCGGTGCGCCACCACCGCGCGGACCAGGTGGCGGCCCGCTTCGCTGAGGTGCTCCGGGAGGCGGCTGGCCGCCCGACCGGCCTCCCGTCGGCGCACCGCCGGCGGTTGCAGGCGGCAGAGGTGTCCAGAGGCTGAGCCGGCACCGGGGCCGCCGGCTGGGATGCGTTCATCGGCTTATCAGGTTTCGCGCTCCCCGGCCGACGGCGGCCAACCGGGGGACTGGCTGGTGGAATCGACCACGGCCCGGCCTGCGACCCTGGCCGGGCAAGGGACGTGCTGCCGAGCCCGCCGGCTCAACCCGTAGTGGGCCTGGAGATCTTCGCCGGCGTGCTGCGGGGTGGCGACTGGGGAATCACGCGAGTGGACCGGTGATGCCGGCCGTTCGACGCCCAGCCGCCGGCCGGGACGCCCGCCTGCGGCAGCACGCTGATCAGCGCGAGGACGAGCCAGAACGCCAGCGATGTCTCCCACTGCCCACTGAGCCAGATCGGGACCATGGCGGCGGCGAAGGTACCGCTCAACAGCAAACTGACCCGACCGGTGCGGGCGGTGGCGAGCAGCGCCGCGGCGATCACGCCGAAGTAGAGCAGCACACCTACCAGGCCGAGATCGTTGCCGACGGTCAGCAGCAGGTTGTGCGGTCCGATTTCGAACGGGTTGGTGCCGATGAACACTCCGGCGCCAGAACCGGTCAGCAAATCCTCCGACCACGTCTTCAGGGCGTACGGCCAGATGGCGAGGCGGCCGGAGAGGTCGCCGGTGGGTCGGTCGTACAGGTTGTCGAGCCACATGATCTGGCGTTCCGGGAGGAGTTCGAGCGGCACCAGCACAACGAGCGCGATGATGACCACGACCAGGGTGCCCACGGTCAGCCGAGGCACGAGCCGGCCCATGAGCAGCACCGCCGCCCCAAGCACAATGCCGACGGCTGCCCCTCGGCACCCGGTGAGCAGGACGGCGTACCCGAGGAGCATGGCGATCGCCAGCGGGCTGAGCCGCAGCAGCAGCCGGCCGGTGGTGACCGCGGCGACAACCAGGGCCAGCACCATACCCGCCGTCAGGGTGTATGCGGTGAAGTTCAGGTTGATGCCGTCGATTCCGTACCGCTGGCCGAACAAGTCCACCGGGCCCTGCGACCGCGCCCCGGTGATGACCTCGATCGCGACGACGGCGCAGCCGGCCAGGAACGTCCATCCCACCAGTAACAGGTCGCGCCGCCTGTGCAGCACGTGCCGAGCGGCCACGAAGAGCAGGCAGACCGAGGCATACCGGTAGGCCGCGGGCGACGTGAGACTGGCCCAGTCCGTCCAGATCAGACTCGCGTACGCCCATCCGCCGGTGAGTAGCGCGAGGACGTCCGCAGTGCGCAGGCGCGGCAGCCGGACGGTGAGCGCGACGGCGACGACCGCGAGGATCGCCGCGTAGTTGAACGACCACGAGGGGGGCCTGGCCGTCATGAAGGCCACCACGCAGAGCACGAGCACGCTGGCCAGGCCTCCGCCTGGCGCTCCGGTTCCTGATGTCGCTGATGGGCGCCGGGGAGACGGTAGACCGGCCGCAGCGGCCGGCAGGGCCGGGTAGTCGGTCGGTGCGGCGTGCGGGATCGCGGCCATGACACGGCCGACCCGCGGCGGCGCCGCGGTCATGGGCGTGCCCCCGCAGGTCGGACGGTTGGGATGCACAGCCGGCGAGCCAGGCGCGTCCGCACTCGGCGTCGATTCGAGCCTGACGAGTTACCGCGCGGCATGAAACTCCTTCGGTGACGGGTCAGGAGGCCCGCGCAGGGGTGGGCTCTCGGCGGACGTCTGAGCCGACGGAGCCCGCCAGCGGGCAGCACGAAACCGTTCTACCAGTCAAACGGCGTTGAAGAGTGTGATTCCGCAAGTGTCCGCTATGAAAACGGTCGAGACGTTTAGATGATTACGGCCTTTCGTGGCATTTGTGGGAAACACGTATCCGCTGCTGGGGCCCGTCGTTGACCCGGGTGGCCGTATCGGTCGAGGCCGTCCTCGTGCCCATCGGGCGCGAGCGTCCGGCTCGAAACAGCGCGTGGTGATCCGCCGTACTGGCGGGTGCGACCGCCCGTCGGGGACGAACGGGAGAAACAATGAGCTTGATGACTGCGGGTAGCCGGGTGCTGATCACCGGCGGGACCGGTTCCTTCGGACAGACCATGGCGCGTCGGCTGCTGGACCGGGATGTGGCCGAGGTGCGCATCCTCAGCCGCGACGAGGCGAAGCAGGACGCCATGCGGCGCGTGTTCGGCGACGAGCGGCTGCGCTACTACGTCGGCGACGTGCGGGACCGGGACAGCGTGCTGCGAGCGACCCGCAGCGTCGACTTCGTCTTCCATGCCGCCGCCCTGAAGCAGGTGCCGTCCTGCGAGTTCTTTCCGCTGGAAGCCGTTCGTACGAACATCCTGGGCAGTGCCAACGTGATCGAGGGCGCCGCGGAGAGCGGGGTCAGCTCGGTGGTCGTCCTCAGCACCGACAAGGCCGTCTACCCGGTGAACGCGATGGGCATGAGCAAGGCCCTGATGGAGAAGGTGGCCCAGGCGTACGCCCGGAACAACCCGGACAGCGGGACCGTCGTGTCGTGCGTGCGGTACGGCAACGTCATGTACTCGCGTGGCTCCGTCATCCCGCTCTTCGTCGAGCAGATCAAGGCCGGTCGTTCGCTCACCGTGACGGATCCGACCATGACCCGCTTTCTCATGTCGTTGACCGACTCGGTCGAGCTGGTCGAGCACGCATTCCACAACGGCCGCCCTGGTGACGTCTTCATCCGAAAGGCCGCGGCGTGCACCATCGGGGATCTCGCCGAGGCGGTCTGCCAGCTCTTCGACGTGCCGTTCAAGCTCGAGGTGATCGGGGTCCGGCACAGCGAGAAGTGGGACGAGACGCTGGCCAGCCGCGAGGAACTGTCCCAGGCGCACGACTTCGGCGACTTCTTCCGAGTGCCGCTGGACGCGCGGGACCTCAACTACGCTCTGTACGTCTCAGAGGGCGCCCTCGGCGAGAAGGCGACCGAGGACTTCAACTCGGCCAATGCGCCGCGCTTGGACGTACCCCAGATCATGGACCTGCTGCGCACCTTGCCGGAGATCCGCGCGGAGCTGGCCCTGCGGGATCCGGTGCTGGCGTGCTGAGGCTCGCGCTCACCGGCGGCCAGGGCTTCCTCGGCTGGCACGTCCGGGTGCTCGCCCGCGCCCTGGGCTGGCCGGACCCGGTCCTGATCGATCGCGCCGAGCTGCTCGACGAGGCGACGCTGGCGGCGAAGCTGGACGGTGTCGACCGGGTGCTGCACCTGGCCGGGGTGAACCGGGGTGACCCGCGGGAGGTGGCTGCCGGGAACGTCGAGTTGGCTGCCGCACTCGTCCGCGGCCTGCGCCGCTGCGCCACCCAGCCCGGGACGGTGGTCTTCGCCAACTCGGTGCAGGCGGGTAACGGCACCCCGTACGGCGACTCCAAGGCGGTCGCCGCCGTCACCCTGGCGGCCGCCCGTCCCGACCTGGTGGATGTGCAGCTGCCCAACCTGTACGGCGAGCACGGCCTGCCCTACTACAACTCCGTGGTGGCCACCTTCTGCCGGATGCTCGCCGAGCAGCGGTCGCCGGAGGTGCACGAGGACCGGGAGCTGACCCTGGTGCACGTCACCGACGCGGCGGCCCGGCTGATGGGCGCGCCAGCGGGCGACTCGTGGGACGCCGGCATGCCGGGGCTGCGTACCGGGGTGCGGGAACTGGCCGACCGGCTCGCCGGATTCGCGGCGCTGTACCGGGGCGGCGAGATACCACCGCTGACCGATCGGCACGCCGTCCGCTTGTTCAACACCTACCGATCGCACTGCTTTCCGGCGCACTACCCGCTGCCGCTCACCCGCCGCGCCGACGCGCGCGGCGAGTTGGTCGAGACGGTCAAGGTGCACGGTGGCGGCGGCCAGACGTTCTGCTCCACCAGTCGTCCCGGGGTGGTCCGGGGTGAGCACTTCCACCTCGCCAAGGTGGAGCGGTTCTGCGTGCTGCGGGGCAGCGCCGAGATCCGGTTGCGCCGCGTCGGCGACGACGCCGTCGTCCGGTTCCCGGTGGACGGCGCCGAGCCGGTGGTGGTGGACATGCCGACGATGTGGGTGCACAACATCGTGAACACCGGCTCGGCGGAACTGCTCACCCTCTTCTGGACCAACGAGGTCTTCGACCCCGCCCGACCCGACACCTGGCCCGAGCCGGTGGAGTTGACCATCGCGGAGCCGGCCGTGGCGGCGGCGTAGGGAAGGAGCAGGCATGACCCGAGTGATGACGGTGGTCGGTACGCGTCCGGAGATCATCCGGTTGTCCCGGGTGTTGGACCGGTTGGACCGTACGGTGGACCACGTCCTCGTGCACACCGGGCAGAACTGGGACCACTCGCTGTCCGACGTGTTCTTCACCGAGCTGCGGCTGCGTGAGCCGGACCGGTTCCTGCGGGTGGACACCTCGTCGCTGGGGCGGGTGCTCGGCGGGGTGCTGATCGGCATGGAGGACGCCATCGCCGAGGTCCGGCCCGACGCCCTGCTGGTGCTGGGCGACACCAACAGCTGCATCGCCGCCCTGATGGCCCGCCGGATGCGGGTGCCCGTCTACCACATGGAGGCGGGCAACCGCTGCTTCGACCTCAACGTGCCGGAGGAGACCAACCGCCGGCTGGTCGACCACGTGGCCGACTTCAATCTGGTCTACACCGAGCACGCGCGGCGCAACCTGCTCGCCGAGGGGTTGCACCCGCGGCGCATCCTGCACACCGGGTCGCCGATGCGGGAGGTGCTGACGCACTACCTGCCGGACATCGAGCGCTCGACGGTGCTCGACCAGCTCGGGCTGGACGAGGGCGGGTACTTCCTGGTCAGTGCGCACCGGGAGGAGAACGTGGACCGGCCGGACCGGCTGGGCCGGCTGCTGGACTGCCTGCGGGCCGTCCGGGACGCCTGGGGCCTGCCGGTGCTGGTGTCCACCCATCCGCGTACCCGCAAGCGGCTGGAGGTGCTGGCGGCCGATGCGCTGACCCTCGACGGGATCACCTTCCACGAGCCGTTCGGGCTCATCAACTACGTCCAGTTGCAGCGCTTGGCCCGATGCACGCTCTCCGACAGCGGCACGATCAGTGAGGAGTCCGCGATCCTCGGCTTCCCCGCGGTGACGTTGCGCGAGTCGATCGAGCGGCCGGAGGCGCTGGACGCGGGCGGCATCGTGATGACCGGCCTGGACCCGACGGGGGTCGTGGAGGCGGTCGGCGTGGTGGTCGAGCAGGTCGCTGCCGACGGCGTGCCCTGCCCGGCCGACTACCAGGTGACCGACACCTCCCGCCGGGTGGTCGACTTCATCCTCTCCACCGTCCGCCGGCACCACGAGTGGGACGGCATCCGTCGCTGACCCGTCCGAGCCACGAGAAAAGGGCCGGGGGCCACGAGGTCCCCGGCCCTGTCAGGTGAGGTCAGCGGCCGATGACCGCCTGCACGGTTCGGGCGAGGATGAGCAGGTCGCCGAGGAAGCTGCGGGTCTCGACGTAGCGCACGTACATCTCCACCTTGCGAGGCAGCACCACCGACACGTAGTACTCCTCCGGCTGCGGCGCCCGGGCCAGCTCCGTTGACTCGTTGCGGTACGTGATCGACGCCGGGTCGGTGATGCCCGGCCGCACCGACAGGATGCGCCAGCGGGCCAGCGGCGGCCAGCAGTCGACGTACCTGCGGACCTCAGGGCGCGGACCGACCAGGCTCATGTGGCCGATCAGCACGTCGAAGAGCTGGGGGAGTTCGTCGAGCTTGCTCGCCCGCAGCAGCCGGCCGACCCGGGTGATCCGGGCGTCGGTGTCAGCGGTGACGGCGGCGCCGGGTCCGGCCCGCATGGTCCGGAACTTGCGGATGTGGAAGCTGCGCCCGGCCCGGCCGGCGCGTTCCTGCCGGAAGAGCACCGGCCCGCCGTCGTCCAGCCGGATCGCCAGGGCGATCACGGCCAGGACGGGGGCGCAGAGGATCAGGGCCGCCGCCGCGACGACGACGTCGAAGAGTCTTTTGATCACTGAAGCACCTTGTGGACGGTCGTGATGACGCGGTCGACCTGCTCGTCGGTCATGGCCGAGAAGATGGGCAGGCTGACCACGCGCGCGAACTCCGCGCTGGCGACGGGGAACATGGCATCGGTGAGGTGGTACCGGTGCCGCCAGTAGCTGTGCTGGTGCAGCGGGATGAAGTGCACGCTGCAGCCCACGCCGAGGCGGGACATCTCCTGGATGAACCCGTCCCGGCCGGGTGCCGCCTCCGGGCGTAGCCGGACCACGAAGAGATGCCAGGCGTGCACGTCGCCGGCGGGAGCCGGCGTGGGCAGGTCGAGGGGGAGTCCGGCGAAGGCCTCGTGGTACCAGCCGGCGATCTCCTCGCGGCGCGCTCGCATGGCCTCCGCGCGGTCGAGCTGGACCAGGCCGAGCGCGGCCGCCGGATCGGTGAGGTTGCATTTCCAGCCGGCCTCGACCACGTCGTACCGCCACGCCGGCCGGTCGCTGCGGTAGCGGTCGAAGCCGTCCCGGTCGAATCCGTGCAGCCGGGTGGTGCGGATCCGCCGGGCCAGGTCGGGGTCGCGGGTGACCACCATCCCGCCCTCGCCGGTGGTGATCGTCTTCGTCGCGTAGAAGCTGAACACCGTCGCCGCGCTCGGTCCGGCTCCGACGGCGACTCCCTGGCTGCTCGCCGGGAACGAGTGGGCGGCGTCCTCGACCACGGCCAGCTGGTGGCGCTCGGCGAACGCCCGCAGCTGCGCCGGGGCGACGAGCTGGCCGGCGAAGTGCACGGGCAGCACCGCGACGGTCCGTGGCGTGACCTTCCTTGCCGCGTCGACGAAGTCGATGTGCAGGGTCACCGGGTCGACGTCGACCAGCACCGGTTCGGCGCCCAGGTGCACGACGACCTCGGCGGTGGCGGTGAAGGTCCAGGTCGGCACCAGCACCTCCATGCCCGGCCCGACGCCGAGCGCCTCCAGGGCCAGGTGCAGGCCGGCGGTCGCCGAGTTCACCGCGACGGCGCTGATCCCCGGTCCACACTCCTCGGCGAACCGCTGCTCGAAGCGCGGCACCAACGGCCCGCTGGAGAGCCATCCGGAGCGGAGGGCGGCCGTGACTGCAGCGATCTCCTCCTCGCCGATGTCAGGCAACGCGAAGGGAAGGCTGCTGTCTCCCACCAAAACTCCTCTTTGCTGCCTTGGTCTGTTTTGCCTTGTCGGAGGTTAAACTCCCTTCGCCCCTTCTGGTGACTATTTGCCTATTTGCGAATATGGTTCGTGAGGTGACGAATGCGGGTCGGTCTGCTGACCCAGTGGTACGACCCCGAGCCGGGGCCGGCGGCGCTGCCCGGCACGCTCGCGCGCGGCCTCGCCCGACGCGGCCACACGGTCCAGGTCCTCACCGGCTTCCCGAACTACCCGACCGGCCGGCTGGCCCCGGGCTACCGGATGAGCCGGCGGCAGGACGAGGTGGACGCCGAGGGGGTGCGGATCCGCCGGGTCGCGCTCTACCCGAGCCACGACGACTCCCCGCTGCGCCGGCTGGCCACCTACGGCACCTTCGCCGCCTCGACCCTCGCCTCCGGCACCGACGCCCTGCGGGGCCTGGACGCGCTCTGGGTGAGCAACTCCCCGATCACCGTCTCGCTGCCGATGTGGTTCGCCCGCTACGCGCACCGGATCCCGGTGGTGCTGCACGTGCTCGACCTGTGGCCGGACAGCGCGCAGGCCAGCGGCTTCCTCGGCGCGGGGCGGCGGGGCGCGCTGCTGGCCCGGGGCATGGCCGGCTGGTGCGCGGCGATGTACCGGTCCGCCGCCCAGGTGGCGTACATCTCGCCCAGTGTCGGTGAGCTGCTGGTCCGCCGGGGGGTGCCTGAGCACAAGCTGGTGCACATTCCGATGTGGGCCGACGAGAAGCCTGCGGCCGCTCCGGGCGACCTCCGTGCGGAGCTGGGCCTGCGCGACGACCAGATCGTCCTGGTGTACGCCGGGACGATGGGGGAGGCGCAGGGGCTCGACGCCCTCGTCGACGCCGTGGCGATGGTCGACGACCCACGGCTGGTCTGCCTCTTCGCCGGCTCCGGGGGGTGCGAGGAACGCCTGCGTCGGCAGGTCGCGCAGCACGGGCTGTCGAACGTGCGGTTCCTCGGCCGGCTACCGGCCGAGCGGATGCCGGCGCTGCTGCGCACCGGCGATGCGCACGTGGTCAGCCTCCGGCCCACCGGCATGTCGGCGTACACGATGCCGAGCAAGGTCCAGGCGATCCTCGCCGCCGGCCGCGCGCTGCTTGTCGCAGCGGATGGTGACGCCGCAGCGGTGGCGTCGGCGAGCGGTGCGGGGATCACCGCCCGGCCCGGAGACCCCCACTCGATCGCCGACGCCGTCCGTGTGGTGTGCGGGCTGGGACGCGAGAAGCTGGACCTGCTCGGCCGGGACGGCCGGGAGTTCTACGACCGGGAGTACTCCCTGGCCTCCGGGGTACGACGGGTGGAGGAGGCGCTGCGCGCGGCCGCCTGGGCGGGCGGGCGCCGATGAGCCCGGTCGGCGACCTCGACGTCCTGCGCCCCGGTGACGTCCGCCGGGCCGCGGCGCTGCACGTCCGCGCGTTCGACCGGTTCTTCCTGTCCACTCTCGGCGAGCCCTTCCTACGCGAGTTCTACGCCGGCTTCGTCCAAGACCCCGACGCGGTCACCGCGGTCGCTCGGGACCCCGACGGCCAGCTGGTCGGCATGGTCGTCGGCACCGTCGCCCCGGAGCTGTTCTTCCGCCGGCTGCTGCGGCAGCGCGGCCCGCGGCTCGCGCTGGCGAGCATGCCGGCGGTGCTCCGTCGCCCGGCGGTGGCACTGCGGGTGCTGCGTGGGGTCGCCTACCGTGGCGATGCGCCGGTCGAGACCCGGGGGGCGTTGCTCAGCTCGATCTGCGTCGACCCCGCAGCCGAGCACGGCGGGCACGGGCGACGGCTCATCGACACCTGGTGGCAGGGAGTCCGTCGGCGGGGGGTGGCCTCGGCGTACCTGACCACCGACGCGGACGGCAACGACCGGGTGAACGCCTTCTACGAGCGGGCGGGCTGGACGCTGCGGGGCAGCTGGACCACCCGGGAAGGGCGGCGGATGAACTGCTACGCCATCTCGGCCACGCCGTCCGTGCCGCGCGTGGGCGAGCCGGCCGGCTGATCGGTACAGTGCGGCGACCGGCGGCGTGTGAGCCGCCCGACCGCAGGGAGTACCCGCCGTGTTGCACCTCCGGGTGATCGCACCGTCCGACCGGTCGTCCGCAGTGGTCGACATGTTGGCCGCGGAACCCGGCGTCACCCACCTCGCGGTGCTGTCCGGTGCCGCGCGGCAACCGCCGGGCGACCTGGTGCTGTGCGACGTGGTCCGGGAGAGCGCCGACGGCGTGCTGCGGCGGCTCCAGGAACTCGGTGTCGAGGCGCGCGGCGGCATCTCCGCCGACGACGTCGAGGTGACGCTCTCGGCGGCGGCGGAACGGGCCGCCCGGGAGGCGCCGGGGCACGGGGAGGATGCCCTGGTCTGGGACGAAATCGCCGCGAAGACCGGCGAGCAGACGGTGCTCAGCGGGACGTTCCTGGCTCTCATCATGGTGGCCACGATGATCGCCGGTATCGGCGTGCTGCTCGACCAGCCGATCCTGATCGTCGGGGCGATGGTGGTCGGCCCCGAATTCGGCCCGCTCGCCGCACTCAGCGTCGCACTGCTGCGGCGCAACTGGCGGGTGGTCGGCCGGTCGGTGCAGGCCCTGGTCGTCGGGTTCCTGGCCGCGATGCTGGTGACTGTGCTGAGCACCTGGGCGTTGACCGCGGCAGGTCTGGTCAGCCGGGCCACCCTGCTGGCGCCCCGGCCGCTGACCGACTTCATCTGGCGGCCGGACGCACTCTCCTGGGTGGTCGGTCTGCTCGCCGGTGTCGCCGGCATGCTCTCCCTGACCTCGAAGAAGTCCGGCGCGCTGGTCGGGGTGCTGATCTCGGTGACCACCGTGCCGGCCGCCGCGAACGTGGCCGTGGCGGCGGCGTACGGCGTATGGCAGGAGGCGGCAGGTTCGTCGCTCCAGCTGATGATCAACCTGCTCGCGATCGTGCTGGCCGGCCTTGCCACCCTGGTCGTACAGCAGCTGTGGTGGTGGCGAATCCGCCACCGGGCGGCCGGGTACCGGGCCGCCGGGGGCTGAGCCGGCTCAGCCCCAGTCGTCGCCAGCTGCCAGCCGCCGGGTGAGCAGGTCCCGCAGCGGCATCGACTCCCCGTCCCGGCCACCGCGCCCGACAACCAGTGGCGGCGGGGACGGCTCGGGGTCGGCCCCGAACAGCCGCGAGCGGAGGCTGGGCGGCACGGTCAGCAGGTAGAACCGGCCCTCGGCGTCGACCGCCCGGCTGCGCGCCCGGTCCACGTACCACCCAGTGAGGCGGGTGCGGTAGCGGGCGCGGCCGTCGTAGGACGTCACGGTCAGCCGGTCCGGGCGCAGGCCGCGCCGGGTCGCCTCGGCCGCGAACCGGGCCACCAACTCCGCCGCCTCGGCCTGCTCGGCGGCGCGCTGCCGGGCGTCGGCCTCGGCGTGCGCCCGCACCGCGCGGCGCTGCCGCTCCCGCCACTCCAGGCCGTCGTCCGCCACGCCTGCCACGGTACGCGGGCCTCGCCGGCCGCCGCCGGGACGCGCTCGCAGGACGGCTGACCGGGAGCCGTCCGGTGCCCGCGCCGCCTCAACCGGCGCGCCCGGTCCGCCCGCCGGTGCCGTCAGCTCCGGGCGGTCCGCTTCCGGTCGCGCTGTCGAGCTGACGCGTTCCGGCGATCCGTTGACGACATCAGCTCGACAGCGTGGCCCGAGGCTCAGGCCAGGCCGGCGCGGCGCAGCGCGTCCGCCATGGCGCCGTTGGCCGGGGCCGGTGCTCCGCCGCCGCGCCCCGGCCGCTGCTGCGGCCCACCGCGCGAGCCGCCCCGGTCCCCGCGCGGCGCACCGCCCTGGCCGCCGCCCTGACCGCCGCCCCGCGCGCCGCCGCCCTGGCCACCGCGCTCCCGCCGGCCGTCAGCCGGGCGGCCACCGCCGGCGGGCGCCTCGTCGTCCAGCCGCAGGCTCAGCGAGATGCGCTTGCGGGGTACGTCGACGTCGAGCACCCGGACCCGGACCACGTCGCCGGACTTCACCACGTCCCGCGGGTCCTTCACGAAGGTGTGCGACATGGCCGACACGTGCACCAGACCGTCCTGGTGCACGCCGACGTCGACGAACGCGCCGAACGCGGCCACGTTGGTGACCACACCCTCCAGCACCATCCCGGGCTTCAGGTCACCGATCGTCTCGACCCCCTCGACGAACGTCGCCGTCCGGAACTCGGGGCGCGGGTCGCGGCCGGGCTTCTCCAGCTCGGCGAGGATGTCGGTGACGGTGGGCAGGCCGAACGTCTCGTCGACGAAGTCGGTCGCCTTCAGTCCGCGCAGGATCCTGCTCTGCCCGATCAGCGAGCGGACGTCCTGCCCGGTGTGGGCGAGGATCCGCCGCACCACCGGATACGCCTCGGGGTGCACGCTGGAGGAGTCCAGCGGGTCGTCGCCGCCGGGGATCCGCAGGAAACCCGCGCACTGCTCGAACGCCTTCGGCCCGAGCCGGGGCACCTTCCTCAGGTCGGCCCGGGTGCGGAAGGGCCCGTTGGCGTCCCGGTGCAGCACGATGTTCTCCGCCAGCCCGGCGCCGATGCCGGAGACCCGGGTCAGCAGGGGAGCGGAGGCGGTGTTGACGTCGACGCCGACCGCGTTGACGCAGTCCTCGACCACCGCGTCCAGCGAGCGGGACAGCTTCACCTCGGACAGGTCGTGCTGGTACTGCCCGACGCCGATCGAGCGCGGGTCGATCTTCACCAGCTCGGCGAGCGGGTCCTGGAGGCGGCGGGCGATGGAGACCGCGCCGCGCAGCGACACGTCCAGCTCGGGCAGCTCCTGCGAGGCGTACGCGGAGGCGGAGTAGACCGACGCGCCGGCCTCGGACACCACCACCTTGGTCAGCTTCAGCTCCGGGTGCCGCTTGATCAGGTCGCCGGCCAGCTTGTCGGTCTCCCGGCTGGCGGTGCCGTTGCCGATCGCGATCAGCTCCACCCGGTGCGCCGCGGCCAGCTTGGCGAGGACGTCGATCGAGGCGTCCCACTGCCGGCGCGGCTCGTGCGGGTAGATGGTGTGGGTGGCGACCACCTTGCCGGTGGCGTCCACCACCGCCACCTTCACGCCCGTCCGCAGGCCCGGGTCGAGGCCCATGGTGGGCCGGGTGCCAGCGGGCGCGGCGAGCAGCAGGTCGCGCAGGTTGGTCGCGAACACCCGCACGGCCTCCTCCTCGGCCGCCTGCCAGAGGCGCATCCGCAGGTCCGCGCCGAGGTGGATGAGGATCCGGGTCCGCCAGGCCCAGCGCACCGTGTCGGTCAGCCACCTGTCCGCCGGGCGCCCCTGGTCGCTGACCCCGAACCGGCCGGCGATCGCCGCCTCGTACCGGGTCGGGCCGCTGGCCACGGCGTCGGAGTCACCCTCCGGCTCCGGGTCCATGGTCAGGTCGAGCACGCCCTCCTTCTCGCCGCGCAACATGGCGAGGATCCGGTGCGAGGGGAGCTTCGGGTACGGCTCGGCGAAGTCGAAGTAGTCGGCGAACTTGGCGCCGGCGCTCTCCTGGCCGTCGCGTACCCGGGAGACCAGCCGACCCCGCGACCACATCTGCTCCCGCAGCGTGCCGATCAGGTCGGCGTCCTCCGCGAACCGCTCGATGAGGATGGCCCGGGCGCCCTCCAGCGCGGCGGCCGGGTCGGCCACCCCCTGGTCCGCGTCGACATAGCCGGCGGCCGCGTCCCGCGGGTCCAGCGTCGGGTCGCCGAGCAGCGCGTCGGCGAGGGGCTCCAGCCCGGCCTCGCGGGCGATCTGCGCCCGGGTCCGCCGCTTGGGCTTGTACGGCAGGTAGATGTCCTCGAGCCGGGACTTCGAGTCGGCCGCCATGATCTGCGCTTCCAGCGCCTCGTCGAGCTTGCCCTGGGACCGGATCGACTCCAGCACCGCGGCGCGTCGCTCGTCCAGCTCGCGCAGGTAGCGCAGCCGCTCCTCGAGGGTGCGCAGCTGCGCGTCGTCGAGTGAGCCGGTGGCCTCCTTGCGGTATCGGGCGATGAACGGCACGGTGGCGCCGCCGTCGAGCAGCTCCACGGCCGCCCGCACCTGGCGTTCGGCGACGCTGAGCTCGTCGGCGATCCGCTGATGAACAGACTGGGTCACGATCTGATCCGCCTTCTCGGGTGGGTTCCGTCGTGCATTCTGCCGTCCGCCCCGGACGCTCCGCGCCCCGGCGCACCCACCGGCGTGGATCGGCCGCCGATATCACGAAAACGGACTTACGGCATCAGAAGTCCCTCTAGCCTCCTAACCAGGTGATTCCTCCGTCCAACTGGAGCCCGGGTGAGTGCTGAGAAGCTGGTCGTGATCGGCCAGGGTTACGTCGGTCTGCCGCTGGCCATGCGGGCCGTCGAAGCGGGCATGGACGTCGTCGGTCTGGACGTCGACACCGACCGCGTCAAGCGGCTCGCGTCGGGTGAGTCATTCGTGGAGGACATCCCGGCCGACCGGCTCGGCCGGGCGCTCAGCAGCGGCCGGTACCGGCCGAGCGCGGAGTACCCCGATGCCGAGGGCTTCGACGTCTGCGTGATCACGGTGCCGACCCCGCTGCGGGACGGCACCCCGGACCTGAGTTACGTGGAGCAGGCCGGCATCGGCATCGGCCCGTACGTCCGACCGGGCTGCGCGGTGGTGCTGGAGTCGACCACGTACCCGGGCACCACCGAGGAGTTGCTGCGTCCGCTCCTGGAGTCGGCCAGCGGACTGCGCAGCCCGGGTGACTTCCACCTCGGCTACAGCCCGGAGCGCATCGATCCGGGTAACCCCACCTGGCGGCTGGAGAACACCCCGAAGGTGGTTTCCGGGGTGGACGCGGCGTCGCTGGCCCGGGTGGACGAGTTCTACCGCCGCCTCGTGGCGCGCACGGTGCCCGTGGCCTCGACCCGGGTGGCCGAGCTGACCAAGCTGATCGAGAACACCTTCCGCCAGGTCAACATCGCCCTGATCAACGAGCTCACCATGCTCTCCCACCATCTGGACATCGATGTGTGGCAGGCGATCGAGGCCGCCGAGACGAAGCCGTTCGGGTTCATGCCGTTCCGGCCCGGGCCCGGCGTCGGGGGGCACTGCCTGCCGATCGACCCCTGCTACCTCTCCTGGCAGGTGAAGCGGCGGCTGGGCCGGCAGTTCCGCTTCATCGAACTGGCGAACGACGTCAACCACGAGATGCCCGAGCACGTGACGCAACGGATCATGGCCGGGCTCAACCGGACCGGCCGCGCGGTCAGCGGTGCCCGGCTGCTGCTGCTCGGGCTGGCGTACAAGAAGAACACCGGCGACATGCGCGACTCGCCGGCCGTGGAGGTGGCCCGGCGGCTGCGCGACCTCGGCGCGGAGGTCCGGGCCGTCGAGCCGTACGCCGAGCCGCACCACATCCCCGGCGGGGTGCTGGTGGTGCGGTTGACCGAACAGGAGGTCGCCGCGGCCGACGCGGTGGTCGTGGTGACGGATCACGACGTCTTCGACTACGACATGGTGACCAGGCACGGGCGCTATGTCTTCGACACCCGTAACCGGTGCGCGGGGCCGGCGGTGGAGCGCCTGTAGGACACCGGGCCGCCCGGCCCGGACGCCGACCCGTCGCTGCTGGCCGGTTCGCTGCGCTACCGTGGGCGATCATGGAACAACCTGCGGATCCGCGGGCCCGGCGGCTCTTCGGCGGCAGCGCCCGGGCGCTCGGCGACCTGGCCGCCAGCCCGTTCCGGGCCGACCGGGACCGGATCGTCGCGTCGCCGTTCTTCACCCGCCTGGGCGGGGTGACCCAGGTGGTCAGCCCGGGCGGGTCCGGCCTGCTGGTGCACAACCGGCTCACCCACAGCCTGAAGGTCGCCCAGGTGGCTCGGGCGATCGCCGAGCGGCTGACCGTCGAGGAGGCGCACCGCGAGCTGCTGGAGAAGCTGGGTGGCTGCGACCCGGACGTGGTGGAGGCCGCGGCGCTCGCCCACGACCTCGGCCATCCGCCGTTCGGGCACCTGGGGGAGCGGGTGCTGGACCGGCTGGCCCGCCAGCGCCTCGGGCTGCCTGACGGCTTCGAGGGCAACGCCCAGTCGTACCGGATCGTCACCAGTACGGAGATCCGGGGCGCGGCGACCACCGGCCTGGACCTGACGGCGGCGGTCCGGGCGGCGATGCTGAAGTATCCGTGGACCCGCCTGGACCACCCGGACCCGCACCCGCGGCACCTCCACCCGGCGCCCCGCGGCGCGGCCGCCCCGCCCGACGACCCGGATAGCGGGTCGGCGAAGTTCGGCGCGTACCGGACCGAGGTGGACGACCTGCGGCAGGCCCGGGAGCCGTTCGCCGGCCGGATCCCGGACTGGCAGCAGACCCCGGAAGCGTCCATCATGGACACCGCCGACGACATCGCGTACGCCATCCACGACGTGGAGGACTTCTACCGGGTCGGGGTGCTCCAGCAGGGCGCGGTGGCCGCCGAGCTGATGGCCTGGCAGCGGGAGAGCGGCCACTTCCGGGCGATCACCGGCGCCGCGCTGACCGCCGCCGGCCGGCGCCCCGGGGCGGCCATCGAACGGCTGCGCCGCCAGCTGCACCGCAAGGACGCCTGGATCGCCGACGACGAGGCGTTCGCCGCTGCCGTGGAACACGTCCGCGAGGAACTGGTGGAGGGGCTGCTGGCGCTGCCGTTCGACGGGTCGATCGAGGCGGAGCAGTACGTGGCCCGCTTCTCCGCCCGCTGGTCCACCCGGTTCGTCGAGGCCATCACGCTGACCCCGGAGCCGGACGTGCGCTCCGGCCACGTGCTGCTGGCCAAGGCGCAGTGGCACGAGGTGCAGGTGCTCAAGTTCGTCCACCACCGGTTCGTGCTGGCCCGCCCCGACCTGGCCCTGCACCAGCGGGGCCAGGCGCGGCTGCTGGGCAGCCTGGTGGAGGCGCTCTGGGAGTGGCTGCTCGACCCGGAGGAGGAGTCCCGGTTGCCCCGCCGGCTGCACGACCTCGTCGAACTGGCGGAGGCGGAGCTGCACCCGCGTACGCCGGACCGGATCGGCCGGGCCCGCGGCCGGGCGATCGTCGACTTCGTCGCCCAGCTCACCGACGGGCAGGCGGTGGCGATGCTGGATGCCCTCTCCGGCCGCTCCGGCGCGCTCTGGACCGACGCCTTCGTGCTCTGATCAGGCGACCGCCTGCCACCAGCCGTCCACCGGCGGCGGGTCGTCCACCACGACGCGCTCGCCCGGGCGTGGCACCGCCAGCCGGACGTCGCGAGCCTTCGCCTCGGCCCACAGCCGGTCCACCGGCTCGGACCAGTCGTGCAGGGCGAGGTTGAAGGTGGCCCAGTGCACCGGGAGGAGCAGGTAACCGCGCAGGTCGAGGTGGGCGGCGACGGCCTCCTCTGGGAACATGTGGATGCTCGGCCAGGCCCGGTCGTACGCGCCGATCTGCATCAGCGTGACGTCGAACGGACCGTGCTCGGCGCCGATGCCCGCGTAGCCGTCGAAGTAGCCGGAGTCGCCGGTGTAGAACACCTTCCGGTGCGCCCCGGCCACCACCCAGGAGCTCCACAGCGTGCCGTCGCGGCGCAGCCCGCGCCCGGAGAAGTGCTGGGCGGCGGTGGCGGTGACCGTCAACCCGCCGACCCGGTGGCTCTCCGACCAGTCCAGCTCGACGATCCGCCCCGCCGGTACGCCCCACCGGTCCAGGTGCGCACCGACGCCGAGCGGGACCAGGAACGGCGCGGACTGGTGGGCCAGCAGCCCGCGCACGGTGGCCAGGTCCAGGTGGTCGTAGTGGTCGTGGGAGATGAGGATGGCGTCGACGGGGGGCAGCTCGTCGAGGCGTACCGGCGGCTGGTGGATGCGACGCGGCCCGATCCGGGCCGACGGGGAGCAGCGGTCGCTCCACACCGGGTCGAGCAGCACCCGGTGCCCCTCGATCTCGACCAGGGCCGACGCGTGGCCGTACCAGACGATGCTCAGCTCGCGGGCGGTGTCCGCCGGGGCCGGGTCGGCCGGCCGCAGCAGCGGGACGGGGCCGTCCGGCCGCCGCTTCTGCTTGCCGAACAGCAGCTCCCTGAGCAGGTTGCGGCCCGGGTCGGCGACCATCGTCCGGGTGCCCGCCGGGTTGTGGAAGGTGCCGTCGCGGAACTGGGGGGAGCGGGCGGCACGGGCCGCCCGGGCACCGGTGAGCCGGCCTCCGAGCTGCAGCGGCACGTCCCGGCCCACCCAGGCCACCCCGGCCAGGGCGGCCACGCCGGCCATCCGCCACAGCCGCCGGCCCAGCGCCCGCTCGACCGCCTGCTCCTCGGTTGTGCCCATCGCCGTCCCCTCCCGTGTCCCGCAGACCCCTGCGGCCGCCCGGGCCGCCGCCGAGTACACGGTAGCCACCCGCACGCCGGTTCGCTTCCGTTGATCACCACCGTCCGGCTCACGGCGTGAGCACGACCTTGACGCAGCCGTCCCGCTTCTGCTGGAACATCTCGTACGCCTGCGGCGCCTGCGCCAGCGGCAGCCGGTGGGTACGCAGTGTCTTCATGCCTGTTTGTCCCCTCTTCGGTGCCGTCCATGGGACTGCTACCCGCGAGGGGTGACTTGAACCGGCCGCCGCCCGTCGCTCGGCTCCGGGCGGCTCCGGCCGCGCTGCGACTGACGCACCAGGTCTCCGCTCCCTTTGGAGCTGATATCGCCAACGATTCAAGCCCGGCCGGTGAGCGAATCTGGCAGGGTCGCCGCCCACCTCCGATGCCCCCGCCGGCCCTGGCCCCGCCACCCCGGGCCCAGCACCGCTCCGAGACGGCAACCGCTCCGGCCGCGACAGCACAGCCGACTCAGCTCGAAAGGAGGTCACCGGAGATGTCCTGGCCGTGACACGGCGTACCCCGGAAAGGCCGACCGCCGCACCCTGAGGTGGGTGCGGCGGTCGGTGGGGTCGGACGGCGGGCGGACCCGCCGCGGGGCTCAGGAGCCCGGGGTGCCGGCGCGCTTCGCGGTCGCCTTGAGGTAGTCCCGGTTGAGCCGGCCGATGGTGTTCAGCGGGATGCCCTTCGGGCAGGCCGCCGCGCACTCGCCGATGTTGGTGCAGCCGCCGAAGCCGGCCTCGTCGTGCGCGTCCACCATGCCGATCACCCGGGTGTACCGCTCGGGCTGGCCCTGCGGCAGCAGCGACAGCTGGGTGATCTTGGCGGCGGTGAACAGCATGCCGGAGCCGTTCGGGCAGGCCGCCACGCAGGCGCCGCAGCCGATGCAGGCGGCCGACTCGAAGGCGGCGTCGGCGTCGGCCTTGGCCACCGGGCTGGCGTGGGCCTCCGGGGCGCTGCCGGTCGGCGCGGTGATGTACCCGCCGGCGGCGATGATCCGGTCGAAGGCGTTCCGGTTGACCACCAGGTCCTTGACGACCGGGAAGGCCCGGGCACGCCACGGCTCGATGTCGATCGTGTCGCCGTCGGAGAACTGCCGCATGTGCAACTGGCAGGCGGTGGTGCCGCGCTGCGGCCCGTGCGCCTCGCCGTTGATCATGAGGCTGCACATGCCACAGATGCCCTCGCGGCAGTCGTGGTCGAACGCGACCGGCTCCTCGCCCTGGAGGATCAGCCGCTCGTTGAGCACGTCGAGCATCTCCAGGAAGGACATGTCCGGAGACACGTCGTCGACCTGGTAGGTCACCATCCGACCCTTGTCCTCAGGGCCTTGCTGGCGCCAGATGCGCAGGGTCAGATTCACTTGTAGCTCCGCTGCGTGGGGTGGACGTATTCGAACTGCAGGTCTTCCTTGTGCAGCACGGGCTGGTCGCCGGTGTACTCCCAGGCCGCCACGTAGGCGAACCGGTCGTCGTCGCGCTGCGCCTCACCGTCCGGGGTCTGGTGCTCGGCCCGGAAGTGGCCGCCGCAGGACTCCTCGCGGTGCAGGGCGTCGATGCACATGAGCTCGGCCAGCTCGAAGAAGTCGGCCACCCGGCCGGCCTTCTCCAGCGACTGGTTGAGCCCCTCGCCGTCGCCCGGGACGCGGACCCGCTGCCAGAACTGCTCGCGCAGGGCGCGGATCTCGTCGATCGCCTTGCGCAGCCCGGCGTCGCTGCGCTCCATGCCGCAGTGTTCCCACATGATCTGGCCCAGCTCCCGGTGGAACGAGTCCACGGTCCGGTCGCCGTTGATGGAGAGCAGCTTCTGGATCCGCTCCTCGACGGCCGCGCGGGCCGCCACCACCTCGGGGTGGCTGGCGTCGACCTGCTCGAACGAACCGGCGCCCGCCAGGTAGTTGGGCAGGGTGTTCGGCAGCACGAAGTAGCCGTCCGCCAGGCCCTGCATCAGCGCCGAGGCGCCGAGCCGGTTCGCGCCGTGGTCGGAGAAGTTCGCCTCACCGATCACGAACAGGCCCGGGATGCTCGACTGGAGGTCGTAGTCCACCCAGAGGCCACCCATCGTGTAGTGCACGGCGGGGTAGATCCGCATCGGGACCTCGTACGGGTCCTCGCCGGTGATCCGCTCGTACATCTCGAAGAGGTTGCCGTACTTCGCCTCGATGGCCTTGCGGCCGAGCCGGTTGATCGCGTCGGCGAAGTCCAGGTAGACGCCGAGCCCGCTCGGGCCGACGCCACGCCCCTCGTCGCAGACGTTCTTCGCGGCGCGGGAGGCGATGTCGCGGGGGACCAGGTTGCCGAAGGAGGGGTAGATCCGCTCCAGGTAGTAGTCGCGCTCGTCCTCGGGGATGTCCTTGGCGGGGCGGTCGTCGCCCTTGGCCTTCGGCACCCACACCCGGCCGTCGTTGCGCAGCGACTCGCTCATCAGGGTCAGCTTCGACTGGTGGTCGCCGGAGACCGGGATGCAGGTCGGGTGGATCTGCGTGTAGCAGGGGTTGGCGAAGTACGCGCCCTTGCGGTGCGCCCGCCAGGAGGCGGTGACGTTGCAGCCCTTGGCGTTGGTGGAGAGGTAGAAGACGTTGCCGTAACCGCCGGAGGCGAGCACCACCGCGTCGGCCATCTCGGTGGTGATCTCACCGGTGACCAGGTCGCGCACCACGATGCCGCGCGCCCGGCCGTCGACGACGACCAGCTCCAGCATCTCGTGCCGGGCGTTCATCTCCACGTTGCCCAGGCCGATCTGCCGCTCCAGGGCCTGGTACGCGCCGAGCAGCAACTGCTGGCCCGTCTGGCCCCGGGCGTAGAAGGTGCGCTGCACCTGCGCGCCGCCGAACGAGCGGGTGTCCAGCAGGCCGCCGTACTCGCGGGCGAACGGCACGCCCTGGGCGACGCACTGGTCGATGATGTTGACCGAGACCTCGGCCAGCCGGTGCACGTTCGACTCCCGGGAGCGGAAGTCGCCGCCCTTGACGGTGTCGTAGAAGAGCCGGTGCACCGAGTCGCCGTCGTTGCGGTAGTTCTTGGCCGCGTTGATGCCGCCCTGGGCGGCGATCGAGTGGGCCCGGCGCGGGCTGTCCTGGTAGCAGTAGGACTTGACGTGGTAGCCCTGCTCGGCCAGGGTCGCCGCGGCGGAGCCGCCGGCCAGACCGGTGCCCACCACGATCACGGTCAGCTTCCGGCGGTTGGCCGGGTTGACCAGCTTCGCCTCGAAGCGGCGGCGCTCCCAGCGGGTCTCGATGGGGCCGTCCGGGGCCTTGGTGTCGGCGATCGGGTCGCCTTCGGTGTAGAGATCCATGTCAGGCCACCAATCCGGTGAGTACGGCGAACGGGACCACCAGGTAGCCGGCGACCAGCACGACGGCGAAGACCAGCGCGGCGGTTCGGGCCCGGCGCTCGCCCTTCGGGGTCTGCTGGCCGAGGCTGCGGAACGCGCTGGCGGCGCCGTGCCGCAGGTGGAAGCCGAGCGTGATGACCGCCAGCGCGTAGAAGAGCGTGACGTACCAGCGCTCCGGGGCGAAGTCGGCGACCACGTTGCCGTACGGGTTGCTCAGGTCGCCCTGCGGGTTCAGGTGACCGGTGGTCAGGTCCAGGATGTGGTAGATCACGAAGAGCAGGATGATCACCCCACCCCAGCGCATCGTGCGGGCCGCGTAGTTGACGTGCACCTTGCGGCGGTGCGCGTACGCCACCGGGCGGGCGGCGTGGGCGCGCATCGACAGGACGGTGGCGGCCCCGATGTGGACCAGCACGGCCACGGTCAGCACGGTGCGCTGGATCCACAGGTACCAGGTCGACGGCAGCAGCGGCGTCCCGAGCTCGCGCAGCCAGTGCGCGTAGTGGTCGAACGAGGTCTCGCCCGTGAAGATCTTCAGGTTGCCGAGCATGTGCACGACGAGGAACAGCACGAGGAGAATGCCCGTCACCGCCATGACGACCTTGAGGCCGACGTTGGAGCGGATGGGCGACCGAGTTTTGGTGATTACCACGCGACCGACGCTAGGAGCACTTTGATCAGTCGTCCAATGCATCGACTGCGCAGTCTTGATAGCCATAAGCTATCTAGATGCAGCTCCATCAGCTCCGGTACTTCGTCGCGGTCGCAGAAGTACGACATTTCACCCAAGCTGCCGACCTCGTGGGCATTACCCAGCCCTCGTTGAGTAAGCAAATTCACGCCCTGGAGACCGACCTCGGGGCCCCGTTGTTCGAGCGGGTAAGGGGCAACATCGCCCTCACCGCGGCCGGCGAGGTGCTGCTGCCGCTGGCCAAGCGGATCCTCGCCGACGTCGACACCGCCACCCGCGAGGTGCAGGAGCTGGTGGGGCTGCGCCGCGGCCGGGTCCGGCTCGGCGCCACGCCCAGCCTCGCCACCTCGCTCGCGCCGCCGGTGCTGCGCCGGTTCCGCGACGCCCATCCCACCGTCGATCTGCGGGTGGAGGAGGGCGGCTCCCAGGACCTGGTCCGCGACCTGCTCCGCGGCGACCTCGACCTGGCGCTGATCATCATGCCGTCGGCCGGCACCGATCCGGGGCTGCGCGCCGACCCGATACTGCGGGAGAGCCTGGTGGTCGCCTCGGTGGACCCGCTACCGGCCGACCCGGTCACCGGCGAGCTGCGCATCACCGACCTGCGCGACGAACCGCTGGTGATGTTCCGCGAGGGCTACGACCTGCGCGACGCCACCCTCCAGGCGTGCCGGGAGGCCGGCTTCGAGCCCCGGCTCGCGGTGGACGGCGGCGAGCTGGACGCGGTGCTCAGCTTCGTCGAGGCGGGGCTCGGCGTCGCGCTGGTGCCCGGCATCGCGGTGGCCCGCCGGCCCGGCATCCGGGTCACCCGGCTCACCCGGCCCGGCGTACGGCGGACCATCGGGGTGGCCCGCCGCCGTGATGTGGTGCCCACCCACGCCGGCCGCGAGCTGCGCCGCATCCTGCTGGAGTACGTCCACGACGCGACCGCCGACAACCAGCTCCCGCCCGGTGTGGAGCCCCTGCCCTAACGCCCCTCGGCCTCGTCCATCGCCCGGTAGATGCGCTGCTCGGACACCGGATACGGGGTGCCGAGCGCCTGGGCGAACACGTTGACCCGCAGCTCCTCGATCATCCACCGGATCTGCCGGGCCGCCGCCGACTGCCGCTTGGCCGGCGGCAGCGCGGCCAGCAGGTCCTGGTACTCCCGCTGCACCACGGCGATGCGGTCCTGCTGCTGCTTGTCCCGCTGCGGGTTGCCCGGCAACCGGTCCAGCCGCCGCTCGATCGCGGTGAGGTAGCGCAACAGGTCGGGCAGGCGGGCGTACCCGGCCTCGGTGAGGAAGCCCTTGTGCACCAGGCCGCCGAGCTGGTTGCGGATGTCGGCCAGGGCGGCCACCACGGCCAGGTTCCTCGTCGCGCCGAGCCGCTGCTCCACCGCGTACGCGGCGGCGAGCACCTGACGGACCCGGCCCATCACGTCGACCACGGTGTCGACCAGGTCGGCGCGGACCTTGTCACGCAGCACGGCGAACCCGTCGGCGTCCCAGGCCGGGCCGCCCGCGTCCGCCATCAGCTTGTCGATCGCCGCGCCGGTGGCGTCCTCGATGAGCGCCTGCACCCCGCCGTGCGGGTTGCGGCTGAGCGCCAGCTTGGCCTCGTTGCTGAGCCGGCCCTGCAGGAACTTCGCCGGCGACGGCAGGGTCAGCCGGAGCAGTCGCCGGGTGCCGGCCCAGTGCGCGGCCTCCTGCTCGGCCGGGGAGTCGAACACCTTCACCCCGACCGTGGCGCCCTCGTCGGTCAGGGCCGGGTACGCGGTCACCGCGTACCCGGCGCGGACCTGCTCGATGGTGCGCGGCAGGGTGTCGAAGCTCCACTCGGTGAGCCCGGTCCGGGCCACGTCCGGCGCGGCGGCGGCGACGACCTGGCGTACCTCCTGGCGGAGCTGGCGTTGCAGGGCCGGCAGGTCCTTGCCCTCGGCGACCGGCTTCTCGTCCTCGCCGAGCACCCGGAAGGTGACTCGGAGGTGCGGCGGCAGCTTGGCCAGGTCCCAGGCGTCCGGCGGGACGGTCACCCCGGTCATCCGGCGCAGCTGCCGGGTGAGCGCGTCGAGCAGCGGCTCCTCGCCGGGGACGATCGCCGCCAGGGCCGCCCGGGCGTAGTCGGGCACCGGGACGAAGTTGCGCCGGACCGCCTTCGGCAGCGACCGGATCAGCGCGACGACCAACTCCTCGCGCAGCCCGGGCACCTGCCAGTCGAAGCTCTCCGCCGGCACCTGGTTGAGCAGCGGCAGCGGGATGTCCACGGTGACCCCGTCGGTCGGGGTGCCCGGATCGAAGGTGTAGGTCAGCGGGAGGGTCACCCCGGCGGCCCGCCACTCGTCCGGGTAGTCCGCCTCGTCGACCCCGCCGCGACCGGAGTTGACCAGCAGGTCGCGGGTGAAGGTGAGCAGGTCGGGCTGCTCCCGGCGGGTCTTCTTCCACCAGGAGTCGAAGTGCCGGCCGGAGACCACGTCGGCCGGGATCCGCTCGTCGTAGAACTGGAAGATCGTCTCGTCGTCGACCAGGATGTCCCGGCGCCGGGCCCGGTTCTCCAGCTCCTCCACCTCGGTGAGCAGCCGCTGGTTGTCCCGCCAGAACTGGTGGTGGGTCTGCCAGTCGCCCTCCACCAGGGCGTGCCGGATGAACAGCTCCCGGGACAGCGCCGGATCGATCCGGCCGAAATTGACCTTGCGGGAGGTGACGATCGGGACGCCGTACAGGGTGACCTTCTCGTAGGCCATCACCGCGGCCTGCCGCTTCTCCCAGTGCGGCTCGCTGTAGCTGCGCTTGACCAGGTGCTGGGCGAGCGGCTCCACCCACTCGGGCTCGACCCGGCCGGCGACCCGGCCCCACAGCCGCGTGGTCTCCACCAGTTCGGCGGCCATCACCCAGCGCGGCGGCTTCTTGAACAACGCCGAGCCGGGGAAGATCGCGAACTTCGCCCCGCGTGCGCCCAGGTACTCGTGCTTCTGCGCGTCCTTGAGCCCGATGTGGGACAGCAGGCCGGGCAGCAGGGACTGGTGCACCTTCGGGGTGTCGATCTCCTCCGGCAGGTCCGCCCCGGCTCCGCGCCGGCCACCGGCTCCGTCGGGCTCGGCCGCCGGGCCGCCGCGCCGGCCCCGACGCCCGTCACCCGGTTCCGGGGTACGCAGCACCTGGCGCAGCTGGCTGACGATGTCCTGCCACTCGCGGACCCGCAGGTAGTTGAGGTACTCCGCCTTGCACATCCGGCGGAACGCGCTGGACGACAGGGCGCGCTGCTGCTCGCGCAGGTACCGCCAGAGGTTGAGGAACGCGACGAAGTCCGACTCCTGGTCGGCGAACCGGGCGTGCGCCTGGTCGGCCTGGGCCTGCTTCTCCGCCGGCCGCTCGCGCGGGTCCTGGATGGAGAGCGCCGCCGCGATCACGATCACCTCGGTGGCGCAGCCGTTCCGCTCGCCCTCCAGCACCATCCGAGCCAGCCGCGGGTCGACGGGGAGCTGGGCCAGCCGCCGGCCCAGCGGGGTGAGCCGCTTCGCCGGGTCGGTCTCGGCCGGGTTCAGCGCGCCCAACTCGTGCAGCAGGTTGACGCCGTCGGTGATGTTGCGCCGATCCGGCGGGTCGATGAACGGGAACGCCCCGACGTCGCCGAGCCCGATCGAGGTCATCTGGAGGATGACCGAGGCGAGGTTGGTCCGCAGGATCTCCGGGTCGGTGAACTCGGGTCGGGACTCGAAGTCCTGCTCGTCGTAGAGGCGGATGCAGATGCCGTCCGAGGTACGCCCGCAGCGGCCCTTACGCTGGTTGGCCGATGCCTGGGAGATCGGCTCGATCGGCAGCCGCTGCACCTTCAGCCGGCTGGAGTAGCGGGAGATCCGGGCGGTGCCCGGGTCCACCACGTACTTGATGCCCGGGACGGTCAGCGAGGTCTCCGCGACGTTGGTGGCGAGCACCACCCGGCGCCCGGCGTGCGGGGCGAAGACGCGGTGCTGCTCGGCGGTGGAGAGCCGGGCGTACAGCGGGAGGATCTCGGTGCCCAGCAGGGACCGTTTCTTCCCCACCAGCTTGCCGAGCGCCTCGGCGGTGTCCCGGATCTCCCGCTCGCCGCTGAGGAAGACGAGGATGTCGCCCGGCCCCTCGGCGGCCAGCTCCTCGACCGCGTCGCCGATGGCCTGGATCTGGTCGCGGACGTTCTCCTCGTCGGCCTCCTCCTCGGCCTCGGTCACCTCGACCAGCGGCCGGTAGCGCACCTCGACCGGGTAGGTCCGCCCGGACACCTCGACGACCGGCGCGGGGTTGCCCTCGGCGTCGGCGAAGTGCCGGGCGAACCGGTCGGTCTCGATGGTCGCCGAGGTGATGACCACCTTGAGGTCGGGACGGCGGGGGAGGAGCTGCCTCAGGTAGCCCAGGATGAAGTCGATATTGAGGCTGCGCTCGTGCGCCTCGTCGATGATCAGCGTGTCGTACTGGCGCAGCATCCGGTCGGTCTGCAGCTCGGCCAGCAGAATGCCGTCGGTCATCAGCTTGACCAGGCTCTGCTCGCTGACCTGGTCGGTGAAGCGCACCTTGTAGCCGACCACGTCGCCCAGCTCGGTGCCGAGCTCCTCGGCGATCCGGTCCGCCACCGTACGCGCGGCGAGCCGGCGGGGCTGGGTGTGCCCGATCAGCCCGTTGATCCCACGCCCCAGCTCCAGGCAGATCTTGGGCAGCTGGGTGGTCTTGCCGGAGCCGGTCTCGCCGGCCACGATCACCACCTGGTGGTCCCGGATCGCGGCGGCGATGTCGTCCTTGCGCTCGCTCACCGGCAGCTGCGCCGGATAGGTGACCGCCGGCACGGCGGCCCGCCGGGCGGCCAGCCGCGCCTCCGCCCGCGCCACCTCGGTGGCGATCTCGGCGAGCGCCGAGTCGCGCCGCTGCGGGTCCCGCAGCTTCCGGACCCCGTCCAGCCGCCGCTGGAGCCGGCGCTGGTCGCGGAACATCAGGGGGGAGAGGCGGCGGTGCAGTTCGCGGACGGCCTCGGGTGCGGCGGGTGCGGCTGGATTCTGCATGTCGTCGCCAAGGATAGGCAGCCGCCGGGCGCAGCGCTCCCGGGTTACCGGCCGGGCCGGGGTGCCGCGCCCCGACCACGTCCCCGCGCGTGCCGTCCCAGGTCGGGCCGGGGCGCCGGGCTAAAGTGGCCGCCGATCGAGGTTGACGACGGACGGGATGATCATGCGCGACACCGACCGGGCACTGGTGCAGGCCGCCATGGCCGTTGCCAAGCTGCGCTGCCGCAGTGACAACCACACCGTCGCAGCCGCCGTGCGAAGCACCGACGGTCGGGTGTTCAGCGGGGTGAACGTCTACCACTTCACCGGCGGACCGTGCGCGGAACTGGTGGCGATCGGTGCCGCCGCCACGCAGGGCGCCGGCGACCTGGAGACCATCGTCGCGGTGGGGGACCGGAACCGGGGCGTTCTCGCGCCGTGCGGTCGCTGCCGGCAGGTGCTCGCCGACTACTTCCCGTCGATCAAGGTGATCGTCGGCCCGCCGGACGGGCTGCGCGCGGTCCCGGTGACCGATCTGCTGCCCGAGACATACGTCTGGTCGGACCACCAGCTGGACGTGCCGGCCGTGCCGCGGACCGGGGTGTGGCCGATGCCGGTGGTGCCGGGCAGCCGCCAGGCCCCGGAAGACTGAGCCGGGTCAGTCGCCCGACGCCACCTCCAGCATCGACCGGGGGACCGGCACCTGCTCGAAGCGCAGGTTGCCCTCCGGCACCAGCCAGCTCATCACCTGGGCGACCAGCCGCCCGGCCCGTACGGCGGGGTCGTTGGCGTAGAGCTCGCGGGCCATCTGCGGGTCCACGGAGAGCACGGCGAAGCCACGGATCCGCTCGTCGTCGCCGCCGAGGAACGGGCCGGCGGCGAGGAGGGCGCCCTGCTCCGCCAGCCCGGCCTGGTGGGCCAGGTGCGCGTCCTGCAAGCGGTCGGCCGCGTCCCGGGGCAGCTCGGGCGGGTCGTCGGGACGGACCAGGAGGACGACGGTGTGCTGGTCGAATCGCATGCTCCCAGGGTAGGAGCGCAAACCAGTCGAAAAGGGGCTACGCCGAGGTCCGGGCCCGCAGCGCGCGGATCGACCAGTCGAGGACCGGCGCCAGGCTCTCGGTCGCCGGCCAGCCGTTGACCACCGAGAGCAGGTGCAGGTAGCGCTCCCGACGGGGGTCGTTCGCGGCGTCCAGCCGGTCCAGCAGCCGCCGCCGGAGGTCGACGTCGTCGGGCCGGCCGCAGAGGTGCGCGTACCGGCTCGTGAGCGCGGCGACGACCCGGTCGGCTCGGGGCGAGGCCGGGTCGACGCCGGCGGCCAGCGCCTCCTCGACCTCGGCCCGGGCCAACGCGACCGCGTCGCGGCGTACGCCCGGCGCGTCGGCGTGGTCCGCCGCGTGCTGCTCCGCCAGGTGTCGCAGGCTGGCCCGGAAGTCCGGGTCCTGGGACATTTCGGCCAGCTCCACCCAGGCCTCGACCTGGTCGGCGTCGGGGTTGTCAGGCAGGTCGGGGGTCAGCGAGCGCCTGATCCCCGCGTACGCGGGGTTGCCCGCCTGACCGGCGAAGGCGGCGTCGAGGAATTCGTCGATCAGCCGCCGGCGCTCGTCGGCGGAGAGCCGGGCCAGTTTGTGCATGAGCGCCATCTCCTCGGGTGTGGACCCGCGCCGGGCCACCGCGGTCAACACCGCGCGCCGCAGGCGCAGCACCCGGATCTGTGCCGCGAGTGCGTCGGCGTGCGCCGCGGCGACCTCGGGCAGCGAGACCTCCCGGTCCACGATCCGGCGGATCGTGGCCAGGTCCAGTCCGAGGTCGCGCAGCGTGCGGACGAGGTCCAGGCGGGCGACGGCGTCCAGGCCGTAGCGGCGGTGGCCGGTCGGGCCACGGTCGGTGGGCGGCACGATCCCGCGGTCGGAGTAGAACCGGATGGTCTTGACCGTCAGGCCGGTCCGCCGGGCCAGTTCGCCGATCGAGTAGCGCGGGTCACCGTTCATACCCTCACCCTGGCGTCTCCCCCCACGGGAGGCGCAACCCGTCGGCCGAAGATCGACGATCCCGAGTTAGGTTCACCTAACCTCGTCGGCTAAGGTAAGGCGAACCTAAGCCGAGAGGGAACTCCGTCCGTGACCACCGTCGCCGTCCGGCCCGAGCGGGCCGACACCCCGGCCCGCCGAGGCGTCAGCCGCCGTCTCGCGGTCACCCTGGTGGCGGCGCTCCTGCTCGCCGTCGCGCTGCTGGCCAGCCTGGCGCTCGGCAGCCGCCCGCTCCCCGTCGACCAGGTGTGGGCCGCGCTGACCGCCCCGGACGGCGGCGAGGCCAGCACCATCGTCCGGGAACTGCGGCTGCCGCGTACCGCCCTGGGACTGGTGGTCGGGCTGGCGCTGGCCGTCGCCGGGGTGCTCTTCCAGGCCGTCACCCGCAACCCGCTCGCCGAGCCGCGCATCCTCGGGATCAGCGCCGGCGCGTCCTTCGGCGTGGTGCTGGCCATCGCCGTCTTCGGCGTCGGGACCCTCACCGGGTACGTCTGGTTCGGCATCGCCGGGGCGTTCCTCGCCGGCCTGCTGGTCTTCGCCGTCGCCAACCGCACCCGCGAGGGCGCCAGCCCGGTCACCCTCGCGCTGGTCGGTGCGGCCCTCGACGCCAGTCTCGGCGCCGTCGTGTACGCGCTGCTCAGCATCGACGCCCGCACCTTCGAGGAGTACCGGTTCTGGGTGGTCGGCGGCCTCACCGGCCGGGACGTCGGGGTCGCCGGGCAGGTGCTCCCGTTCGTCCTCGCCGGGGCGGTGCTGGCCGCCCTGGTCGCCCGGGGCCTCGACGCGCTCGCCCTGGGCGACGACGTGGCCCGCGGCCTCGGCCACCGGATCGCCCTGGTCCGCCTCGGCGCCGGCGTCGCCGGCGTGCTGCTCACCGGCGCCGCCGTCGCCGCCGCCGGACCGATCGCCTTCGTCGGGCTGGCCGTGCCGCACCTGGCCCGGGCTCTGGTCGGTGCCGACCACCGGTGGACCCTGCTGGTCGCCGGGCTGCTCGGGCCGGCCCTGGTGCTCGGCGCCGACATCCTCGGCCGGCTCGTCGCCCCGCCCGGCGAGGTACCCGCCGGCATCGTCACCGCCATGATCGGCGCCCCGCTGCTCGCCGTCCTGGTCCGCCGCGCCCGGGTGGTGACCGCGTGAGCGCGAGGAGTGAGCCGGGTTTGCGAGCCCCGCAGTCGCGAACTGAGGAGGCTCCGTGACTTCCATCCACGCCGGAGCCCGGAGCGCGTCGAGCGTCGCGCTGCCCGGACGGTCGCTGCTGCGGATCGGGCCGGTGACCGTCCAGGTCCGCCGCCGTCCGGTGCTCGTCGCCGGCACGCTGTTCCTGCTGCTCGCCGGCTCCGTCGTGCTCAGCCTCTCGCTCGGCACCCCGTACGTCGCACCGGCCGACGTGCTGCGTGCGCTCTCCGGGGCCGGCACCCCGTACGACCTCGTGGTGCTCGACCTGCGACTGCCCCGCGCGGTGCTCGCGGCGCTCGCCGGGGCCGCCTTCGGGGTGGCCGGCACCCTGATCCAGAGCGTGGCCCGCAACCCCCTGGCCAGCCCCGACGTCATCGGCGTCACCCAGGGTGCCGGGCTCGCCGCGACGGTGGCCCTCACCGGCGGCGCGGCCGCCGTCCTGGTGGCGCCGGCCGCGCTGCTCGGTGGCCTGGTCGCGGCGGTCCTGGTGTTCGCCCTCGGCGCCCGGCACGGGCTGGCGGCGCAGCGGTTCGTCCTGGCCGGCGTGGCGGTGGCGTTCGCGTTCCGGGCGCTGACCGAGGTGGTCATGCTCACCGCCGACCCGATCGACGGGCTGCGCGCCCAGCTCTGGCTGATCGGCACGCTGGCCGGCAAGGGGTGGACCGAGGCGGCCTGGATCGGCGGCACACTCGCCCTGCTGCTGCCCGTGCTGGCCTGGGCCGGCTGGGCGCTGCGCAGCACCGCCCTGGACGACGACACCGCCCGGGGCATCGGGCTGCGGCCGGTGGCCCGGCGGATCGGGCTGGCCGCCACCGGCGTGCTGATCGCCGCGACCGTCACCGCCCAGGTCGGCGCGGTGGACTTCGTCGCCCTGGTCGCCCCGCAGGTGGCCCGCCGGCTGGTCCGGGCGGAGCGGCCGCCGCTGCTCTGCGCGGCGCTGCTCGGGGCGCTGCTGCTGGTGCTGGCCGACCTCGCCGGCCGCCGCCTGTTCGCCCCCACCCAGCTCCCGGCCGGCGTGCTCACCGCCGCGATCGGCGGGCCGTACCTGATGTTCCTGCTGCTCCGGACCCGGAAGAGGGGGTCGTGACCATGCTCTCCACCCGTGACCTGGTCGTCGGCTACGAGGGCCGGACGGTCCTGGACGGGCTGGACCTGGACCTGCCCGGCGACGCGTTCACCGTCATCGTCGGCCCGAACGCCTGCGGCAAGTCGACCCTGCTGCGCACGATGGCCCGGCTGCTGACCCCGCGCCGCGGCAGCGTGCTGCTCGACGGCGCGGTGATCCGGGACCTGCCCACCCGGGAGGTGGCCCGCCGGCTCGGCGTGCTGCCGCAGAGCCCGCTGGTGCCGGAGGGGATCACCGTCGCGGACCTGGTCGGGCGGGGCCGGCAGCCGTACCAGCGCTGGTGGCGGCAGTGGTCGGCGGAGGACGAGCGGGCCGTCGAGCGGGCCATGACCATGGCCGACGTCGCCGGGCTCGCCGACCGGCCGGTGGACACCCTCTCCGGTGGGCAGCGCCAGCGGGTCTGGATCGCGATGACCCTCGCCCAGGACACCGAGGCGCTGCTGCTGGACGAGCCGACCACCTTCCTCGACCTCGCCCACCAGGTCGAGGTGCTGGATCTGCTGCACCGGCTGCGGACCGAACGCGGCCGGACGGTCGTCGCCGTGCTGCACGACCTCAACCAGGCCGCCCGGTACGCCGACCACCTGGTCGCGATGCGCGCCGGCGCGGTGGTCGCGGCCGGACCGCCGCGCGAGATCCTCACCGCCGACCTGGTCCGGGAGGTCTTCGGGCTCGACTGCGTGGTCGTGCCCTGCCCCGTCACCGGCGCCCCGCTGGTGGTGCCCGCCCTCACCCACACCTCGCCCGTGCCGGCCGCCGCGCCGGCCGGCGCACCGGCTCCGGCCGGCTCCTCCGTCGGCGACGCCTGAGCGCGCGTCGACCCGTACCTCCACGAAAGGACCCCGATGCGTCGTCTCGCCGCCGCCCTCACCGCGGCCCTCGCCCTCGGCGTCGGCCTCACCGCCTGCGGGAAGAGTGACCCCGCCCCCGGTGCGGCCACCGGGGAGACCCGGGAGATCACCCACGCGATGGGCACCACCAAGGTGCCGACCGAGCCGAAGCGCGTAGTGGTGCTCGACACCGACAAGATCGACACCGCGCTCTCGCTCGGGATCACCCCGGTCGGCGCGGCGACCGCCGGCGAGGCGAAGAGCTGGCCCACCTACTTCGGCGCGGAGAAGCTCGCCGGCATCAAGGAGGTCGGCGTGCTCACCGAGCCCGACCTGGAGGCGATCAACGCGCTCAAGCCCGACCTGATCCTCGGCAGCAAGTTCCGCCAGGAGAAGTTCTACGACGAGCTGTCCGCCATCGCACCGACGGTCTTCACCGAGAAGGTGGGCATCACGTGGAAGGAGAACTTCCTCCTCGACGGTAAGGCGCTGGGCAAGGAGCAGGCGGCTCGCGATCTTCTGGCGGCGTATGAGAAGCGGGCCAAGGACTTCGGCGCCAAGCTCGGCGACGCGGCCTCGCGGGAGATCTCCATCGTGCGCTTCATGCCCGGCAACATCCGGGTCTACGGCCCGGAGTCGTTCTCCGGCATCGTCATCGGCGACACCGGGCTGGGCCGCCCCGCGCGGCAGCGCCTCGACGCCAAGGAGGACAAGCGCTTCGACCAGGTCAGCCCCGAGCGGGTCAAGGAGGTCGACGGCGACGTCATCTTCGTGACCGCGTACGGCGAGAAGGCCGCCGCCGAGCAGGCGAAGGTCACCGCTGGGAGCCTCTGGCAGGGCCTCTCCGCGGTGCAGGCGGGCAAGGCCCACGTGGTCTCCGACGAGACGTGGATGACCGGCATCGGCGTCACCGCCGCCAACAAGATCCTCGACGACCTCGAAAAGTACCTCTCCGCCTGAGCGCCGCCCCGCGCCGCGCCCCGCGCCAAGATCGCGCTCGATCCAGGAAGTAGTGGCCTCGCCCGCATAGGGAGGCCACTACTTCCGTGTTCGAGCATGGTCTTTACGTCTGTGGCGTGCGCCAGCCGCGAGCGCGGAGTGCCGTCCGAACCTCGGCGAGAAGGCCCTCGAAGTCGTCGCGGAGGCGTTTCGCCGTCACGTGCAGGACGATCCACTCCGCCCCGAGCAGCCGGTTGCGTCGTCGGCGGTCCCGGTGGAACTGCTCGGGATCGTCGTGCCACCGGCCGTCGTACTCGACCGCGACCTTGAACTCGGGCCAGGCCAGATCGAGTCGGGCGACGAAACGCCCCTGGTGCGACACCACCCACTGCGACTGAGGTCGGGGGAGGCCGGCCAGCACCAGGCGGACCCGGGTGCGGGACTCCTGCGGCGACTCCGCGCCGGCATCGGCGAGATCGACGGCGCGCAGCAGCGACCGCCAGCCCCGTCTGCCGGCCCTGGCCAGGGCGTACCCCCGCAGCGTGGCCACGTCGGTGAGCCCGCGGGCCAGCAGGCCGTCGATGAGCACGACCGCTTCGACCACATCAAGCCATCGGGCCAGGTCCCAACAGGTGCGGGCCGGTGCGGTCGTCGGGATGCCGGCCCGGTCCACGACGTCTCCTGGCTCGACGTCGGCGCGGTGCACCCGCAGGCCGGTCATCGGCCCGCGCCGGCCGGGGACGCAGCCCGGCGTCGCCTGGTCCGCGGCCGAGGTCGGTACGTCGGCCGGACGGGCGGCCGGCGCGGGGACGGATGCCAACAGGGCGCTTGGCAGGGTGGGGGTGAGCACGTCAACGGGCTGGTCGGGAGCGACGTGCCCGACGCCGTAGAGGGCGGCAGCCGAACGCCCCGCGATGGCGGCGCCGTGCGGGACCAACCAGCGGATCACGGCGGCGCACCGGTCGGCATGGGTCACTCTCAGGTGCGCGTCGGCATAGATGTCCCGAAAGAGCGGCCGCCAAGCCGAGCTGCGGAGATCATTGCGGGTCAGCAGGCCATGCCGCACGGCCACGGAGCCACGGAAGATCTGACCGCGCAGCTGGGGCGGCCGCCGAGGAGGCTTCGACATACGACCACGCTGCCCGATCCCGTGCCAGTGGCGCCGCCCCTGTGGATAACCGACAACTCGCTGACCAAGATCGCGCTCGAACGCGGAAGTAGTGGCCTCCGTGCGGCGGCGAGGCCACTACTTCCTGGGCCGAGCGCGATCTTGCCGGGCGCGCGGTGGGTGGCGCGCTGCGGGTGGGGGTCAGGCGGCGGTGGACCAGATGGCGCGGAAGGCGGCCGCCTCACCGGCCAGCCACTGCTCGACCTGGTCCGGCTTGACCTCGGTGGGCATGCGGTGGGCCTCGCCGCGCCGGACGTCGACCAGGACCGGCTCGGCGTGCGGGAGGACCGCGTCCATGTGCCGGGCCATCAGGTGCAGGGTGGCCAGGGTGGCCTCCTCGCTCGGCGGGGCCTCGTCGAAGTGCAGGCGGATCGCCTCGGCGCGGCCGTCGGCGTATCGGACGCCGAAGTGCGGGTTGATCTTGACGGGGAGGTCGCCCAGCATGGCCAGGGCGTCGCGGGTCTGCGCCAGGTCGACGCCCGCCGGCTCGCCGAGGGAGTGCAGCCAGCTGGTCGCGCCCGGGACGAGGGCCTCGTAGAGCGGGCGCCAGCGGGGCTTGACCAGGTCGGCGACCTGGGCCAGGTGGGTGCCGCCGGTGTGGAAGGCGACGTCGGCCTTGAGCGCCTTGACGAACTGCCCGTGCGGGTTGAAGCCGGACTTGCTCGCCCGTTGGCGGCGCAGGCCCCCGACGAAGGTGGCCTTGGTGGGCCCGGTGCGGTCCACGTACCGGGTGAAACCGAGGAGGGTGGCGTAGGGGGTGAGAGGGGCGGTGGAGGTGGGCGCGTTCACGAGCATCCTCCCAGGTCAGCGGCTCGATTAGTACATACATTCTAATCGACGGGACTGACATCGCCCAGGGAACGAAAGGGGCCGCCCGGGCATCCCGGACGGCCCCTGAAAAGAAAGCAGTTACAGCTGCCCGACGGCGGTGATCCGCACGACGGCGGCACCGGCCTCGTCCGAGGCGGCCAGGTCGACCTCGGCGCTGATGCCCCAGTCGTGGTCGCCCTCCGGATCGTCGAGGATCTGTCGTACGGACCACCGCTCCCGGCCCTGCTCGATCATGAGCAGCGCCGGCCCGCGGGCGTCCGGCCCGACCCCGATCTCGTCGTACGCCTCGAAGTACGGCTCCAGCGCGTCCGCCCACGCGTCCGCGTGCCAGCCCGAGGCGCCGTCGAGTTCGCCCAGCTCATCCCAGCGGCGCAGGGCGGCCAGCTCGACCCGACGGAACAGCGCGTTGCGGACCAGCACCCGGAACGCCCGGGCGTTGCGGGTGACCGCCGGCGGCCGGTCGTCCAGCGACGCGGCGACCTCCGCGACGTCGGACGGGTTGCGCAGCCGCTCCCACTCGTCGATCAGGCTGGAGTCGACCTGGCGGACCAGCTCGCCCAGCCACTCGATCAGGTCGACCAGCTCCTCGGTCTTGGCGTCCTCGGGCACGGTCTGCCGCAGCGTCTTGTACGCGTCGGCCAGGTACCGCAGCACGAGCCCCTCCGACCGGGACAGGCCGTAGAACTGCACGTACTCCGGGAAGGTCATCGCCCGCTCGTACATGTCGCGGACGACGGACTTGGGGGAGAGCTGGTGGTCGGCGACCCACGGGTGCCCCTGGCGGTACATCTCGTACGCGTTCTCCAGCAGCTCGGAAAGGGGCTTTGGCCAGGTCACCTCGTCGAGCAGTTCCAGCCGGGCCTCGTACTCGATGCCCTCGGCCTTCATTGCGGCGACCGCCTCGCCGCGGGCCTTGAACTGCTGCGCGGAGAGCACCTGGCGGGGGTCGTCGAGGATCGACTCGATCACCGACAGCACGTCCAGGGCGTACGACGGGGACTCCCGGTCCAGCAGCTCGATGGTGGCCAGGGCGAGCGGCGACAGTGGCTGGTTGAGCGCGAAGTCGAGCTGGAGGTCGACGGTGAGCCGGACCCGGCGGCCCTGCTCGTCCGGCTCGGGCAGCTCCTCGACCACGCCGCCGGCCCGCAGCGCCCGGTAGATGGCGATGGCCCGCCGGATGTGCCGCCGCTGGGCGGCCCGGTCCTCGTGGTTGTCGGTGAGCAGGTGCCGCATCGAGGCGAACGCGTCGCCGGGCCGGCCGATGACGTTGAGCAGCATCGAGTGGCTGACCTGGAAGCTGGAGGTGAGCGGCTCCGGCTCGGCCTCGACGAGGCGCTGGAACGTCGGCTCGCCCCAGCCGATCGACCCCTCCGGCGGCTTCTTCTTGACGACCTTGCGCCGCTTCTTCGGGTCGTCGCCGGCCTTGGCCAGGGCCTTCTCGTTCTCGATGACGTGCTCGGGGGCCTGCACCACCACCCGGCCGAGGGTGTCGAAGCCGGCCCGTCCGGCCCGGCCGGCGATCTGGTGGAACTCGCGGGCCTTGAGCAGCCGGGTGCGGGTGCCGTCGTACTTCGACAGGCCGGTGAAGAGCACGGTGCGGATCGGCACGTTGATGCCGACGCCGAGCGTGTCGGTGCCGCAGATGACCTTGAGCAGCCCGGCCTGGGCCAGGGTCTCGACGAGGCGGCGGTACTTGGGCAGCATGCCGGCGTGGTGCACGCCGATGCCGTGCCGCACCAGCCGGGACAGCGTCTTGCCGAAGCCCGAGGTGAAGCGGAAGTTGCCGATCGCCTGGGCGATCATGTCCTTCTCGGCCCGGGTGCAGACGTTCACGCTCATCAGGGCCTGGGCGCGTTCCAGCGCGGCGGCCTGGGTGAAGTGCACCACGTACACCGGGGCCTGCTTGGTCTCCAGCAACTCCTCGAGGGTCTCGTGCAGCGGGGTCATCGCGTACGAGAAGAGGAGCGGAACCGGCCGCTCGGCCGAGCGGACGACGGCGGTCGGCCGCCCGGTACGCCGGCTCAGGTCGTCGACGAAGCGGGTGGTGTCGCCGAGCGTGGCGGACATCAGGACGAACTGCGCCTGCGGCAGCTCGATCAGCGGCACCTGCCAGGCCCAGCCCCGGTCCGGCTCGGCGTAGAAGTGGAACTCGTCCATGATCACCTGGCCGACGTCGGCCCGGGTGCCCTCGCGCAGCGCGAGGTTGGCCAGGATCTCCGCGGTGCAGCAGATGATCGGGGCGTCGGCGTTCACGCTCGCGTCGCCGGTGAGCATGCCCACGTTCTCCGCGCCGAAGATCTCGCAGAGCGCGAAGAACTTCTCCGACACCAGGGCCTTGATCGGCGCGGTGTAGAAGGTGGTCCGATCGTCGGCCAGGGCCGCGAAGTGCGCCGCGATCGCCACCAGACTCTTGCCGGAGCCGGTGGGCGTATTCATGATCACGTTCGCGCCGGAGACGATCTCGATGACCGCCTCCTCCTGGTGGGGGTAGAGGTCGAGACCGCGCTCGGACGCCCAGCCGGCGAACGCGTCGTAGAGGGTGTCGGGGTCGGCGCTCTTCGGCAGCGCGGCGGTGAGGGTCATAGCCGCTCCATGGTGCCTGGATCATGGCCCGCCGCGCCAACCGGGCCGCCCCGCGGACGCCGGCCGCCGCGCCGAGCGGGACTGCGCACCGGCTCAGCGCCGGCGGTGGACCAGGTCGAAGATCGGGCGGCCGGCGATCAACGCGCGGCGCTCGAACTTGGTCACCGGGCGGTGGGCCGGGCGGGGGGCGTAGTCGCCGTGCACGTCGACCAGCTCCGGGTCGCCGGTCAGCGTCTCGCGCATCGACTCGGCGTACTCGGCCCAGTCGGTGGCGCAGTGCAGCGTGCCGCCGGGGGCCAGGCGGGCGCGCAGCAGCGCCACGTGCGTCGGCTGGATGATCCGTCGCTTGTGGTGGCGGGCCTTCGGCCACGGGTCGGGGAAGAAGACGTGGACCGCGTCCAGCGAGCCCGCCGGCATCGCCCGGACCAGGTCCAGCGCGTCGCCCCGGGCCACCCGGACGTTGGCCAGCCCGTGCCGCTCGACCAGTTCCAGCAGGTTGGCGATTCCGGGCGTATGCACCTCTACCGCCAGATAGTGTCGGTCCGGGTCGGCGGCCGCCATCGCGGCGGTGGCGTCGCCCATGCCGGAACCGATCTCCAGCACCAGCGGCGCCCGCCGCCCGAACAGCGCCGTCGGATCGAACGGCCCGTCCAGGTCGGCGATCTCCAGGCCGTACGCGGACCAGAGCCGCGCCAGCGCGTCGCGCTGCCGGTCGCTCATCCGGCCGCGGCGCGGATGGAAGGTACGGATGCGGGCGGCGTGGGCCGGCGGGGTGGCGTTCTGGTCGGTGGTGGTCACAGCGACCCGAGCGTACGCGACCGCCGCCGCGGAACGGATGTGATGTGCGACCGGGAGTGAGAGGATTCATCCACGGCAGGACGGGCGGCCCGCCGACCGACACCGCCGACGCGACAGCTCCCGGTCGTGGCGCGGCGTCAGGCGCGCCGAGCGGGATTGTCGGACGACGGCTCCCGGTCGTGGCGCGGCGTCAGACGCGCCGAGCGGGAGTTGTCGGAGCGCGAAAGGGGTCATGGTGTCAGTCACGCGACGCGGGGCGATGCTGATCGTGGCCGCCGCCGTGTGCGCCGCCCCGCTGCTCGGCGCGGTCCCCGCCCTGGCCGCCCCGCCACCCGGCGCGCTCGTCGCCGGGCCGACCGATCCGCCGGATCAGGGCCAGCGGCAACCGGAGCCGGTCGACCTGGTCTTCGTCGAGGTCACCCCGAGCACGGTGCAGCCCGGTTTCCTGGTCGGCATCCGCGCGAGCTGCCGGGACAACTCGGTGCCGGCGATCGTGGTCTCCGACGCCTTCGGCCGGGTCCAGGTGCAGCCGCAGCGCGGGCTGCTCACCGCCTCGCCGATGGTCCGGGAGCGCACCCGTCCGGGCAACTACCGGGTCAAGCTGGAGTGTCCCAGCGGGCAGACCGCGTCGACCATGCTCCAGGTGGTCAAGGCCACGCCCAGCCGTACCGCCGCGCCGCCCAGCCGCGGGCCGGCGACCGGGTTCGGCGGCACGGCCGGGATCGGGCTCGGTGGGCTGCTGGTGCCGGTCGGGCTGGCGTTGACCGTCGCCGGTGCGGTGGTCGGCGTGGCGGCCGCCCGCCGGCCCCGGATGGCCCGCCGCTGACGCTCGCCATGACCGCGCACCCCGCCCCCCAGCCGGCCGCCCGGTCGGCGACCGGCACGGGGCGTAGACCGTGGTCCACGCCGCTCGCCGTGGTGCTGGTGCTGGTCGGGGTCTTCGCCACCGGGGCCGGGCTGGGCCGCACGGCCGCGCCGTTCGACTGGGTGGACGCGACCGCCGGGCCGACGCAGCGCGCCGACGAATCGGCGCGGGCGCCGGCGACGGCCAGCCGGCCGGTGAGCCTCGCCGTGCCGGCGATCAAGGTGACCGCACCGATCACCCCGGTCGGGCAGGCGAAGGACGGCTCGGTGGACGTACCGCCGCTGAGCCAGCACAACCAGACCGGCTGGTACGACCGCGGCCCGGTCCCGGGCGAGCCGGGCCGGGCGATCATCGTCGGGCACGTGGACACGAAGCGCGGCCCGGCGGTCTTCTACCACCTGCGCGAGCTCAAGCCGGGGGACCGGATCGAGGTGACCCGCGCCGACCACAGCGTCGTCACCTTCACCGTCGACACCGTCGAGCACTTCGACAAGGCCAACCTCCCCGCCGACCGGGTCTACGGCGACGACGGCCCGCCCGGGCTGCGCCTGATCACCTGCGGCGGCGAGTGGCTCGGCGGGCGGTCCGGCTACGCGGACAACGTCATCGCCTTCGCCTCGCTTGCCGGCACCCGCGAAACCTGACCGTCGCCCGATCAGCCCGGTGCCGGGGCACCGGACGCGTCGCCGCCACCGCCGCGGGACCGGCGGGCGATCGACGCGAGCGCGAACAGTTGGGCGGCCACCAGCAGCGTGACCGCGAGCAGCCACCACAGCCCGAGATCGGCGCGGATCGTGACGGCCAGCAGCGCGACGCCGACCAGCGCCAGGCCGGCCGCCAGCCGACCGGTCCGGCCGCGCAGGGCCCGCCGGTGCCGCCAGATCAGCCAGCCGACCGGCAGCCACGCGACCACCACGACGACCATCCCGACGAGGTCCGCCGCGGAGGGCCCGTGCGTACGGCTGAACGAGAACACCCGGGGCCCGGTGTCCGGCAGCGCGAGCAGCAGGCCACCCACGGCCGAGCCGACCAGCCAGCCGAGCAGGCGACTGCGCACCGGTGGACGCGTCATGCCGGCATCATGCCGTGCCCGGTCAACCGGTTCCGACCACCGGCCGCCACGGGCGCAGCGACACGACGGTCACGCCGGGAGTTGGTGGTTGGTGTCGGCTGCCATGATCCCGTACGGCCGCCGCGTCGACCCGGACGACGATCGCCGGCTCGCCGCCGCCGGGGCAGGGGCCCGGTAGGACGTCGGGTACCGCTGACCGCCCGCCTCTACGGACCCGGCGACATCACCGGCCTCGACACCCGCGGAGCTGCCGGGGTCAGCCCTTGCCGGGGACCTGCTGGACCACCTCGAACTCCAGCAGCGTGGCCCCCGTGGCGACCGGCTTGCGCGGCTCGCCGCCCGCGCCACCGGCGTGCGCGGCCCGGGACGGTCCTTGCGCCCAAGCCTGGTACGCCTCCTCGGACTCCCAACGGGTGTAGACGAAGTAGCGGTTCTCTCCGGCGACCGGGCGGAGCAGCTCGAAGCCGAGGAAACCGGGGGAGTTCTCCACCGCGCCGGCCCGGGCGGCGAACCGCTTCTCCAGCTCCTCGCCCGCGCCCGGCGGGACGTCGATCGCGTTGATCTTCACCACTGCCATGACTTCACCCTAACCAGCCGGGTGCCGCCTGACCGCGCCGCGCGGGCCGTCGGACACCACTTCGGGGATGTGGCGGCATCCCGGACCGCCGTCACCGCAACCTCGCCGACCTGGGCGGCAGCGCCGGGCTGGCCGGGCAGCGCCTGGCCGGGCAGCGCCGGGCTGGCCGGGGCGCCGAATTCAGAACGTCTCGACGGCCGGCACCAGGTCCGCGTCGACCACGATCGGCGCGTGGTCGGAGGGGCCCTTGCCCTTGCGCGCCTCCCGATCCACGTACGCGGAGCGGACCGCGCGGACGAATGGCGCGGAGGCGTACACCAGGTCGATCCGCATGCCCTTGTTCTGGTGGAACATGCCGGCCCGGTAGTCCCAGTAGGTGAACGGGTGCGGCCCCTTCATCGGGGTGGGCACCACGTCGCTGAGCCCGAGGTCGCGCAGCGCGGCCAGGGCGGCCCGCTCGGCCGGGGTGACGTGAGTGGAGGTGACGAAGAGCGTCGGATCCCAGACGTCGGCGTCGGTCGGGGCGACGTTGAAGTCGCCGCAGACCGCCAGCGGCAGGGCGCCGACCAGCTCGGACTCCAACGCGTCCCGCAGCGCCGCCAGCCAGGCCAGCTTGTAGGCGTAGTGCGGGTCGTCGGGGGACCGGCCGTTGGGCACGTACACCGACCAGACCCGCAGCCCGTCGCAGGTGGCCGAGAGGGCCCGGGCCTCGGGCAGGGGGAACCCCGGCTCGCCGGGGAAGCCGACCGCGACGTCGGCCAGCCCGACCCGGGACAGGATGGCCACCCCGTTCCACCGGCCGTCGCTGTGGCTGGCCGCCTCGTAGCCCAGCTCGCCCACCTCGGCGACCGGGAACGCCCCGTCGGGGCATTTGGTCTCCTGCAGGCAGACGACGTCGGGCTTGGTGGTGGCCAACCAGTCCAGCAGCCGGGGCAGCCGGGCCTTCACCGAATTGACGTTCCAGGTCGCCAGGCGCATGGGTCCAGCCTGCCGTATCACCGGCCGCCGCGCCGGGTCAGCGTTCCGGGGTGTCTCGCTGGTTCGTGGGTCGGGTCTGTTCGGCTGCCGAGTCAGCGTTCGGGCGTGTCTCGCTGGTTCGTGGTCGGGTCTGTTCGGCCGCCGGGTCAGCGTTCGGGCGTATCTCCTGGGCGGGTCTGCTCGGCGAGGAAACGCTCCAGTTCGGCGCCGAGCTCGTCGGCCGTGGGCAGTGGGCCGGTCTCGGCGGCCAGCAGGTTCTTCTGGCCGCGGCCCCGGGCGAACGTGTCGTACTGCTCCTCCAGGGCCTGGACCAGGGTCGCCGCCTCCTCGGTCTGGGCGACCTGGCGGTCGATCTCCACCCGGACCACCTCCGCGGCGGCCCGCAGGCCGTCCCGGGGCAGCAGCAGGCCGGTGCTGCGGGACACTGCGGCGAGCAGCGCCTCGGCGGCGGCCGGATACTCGGTCTGGGCGACGTAGTGCGGCACGTGCGCGGCGAAGCCGAGGGCATCGCGACCCTGCTCGCCGAGGCGGTATTCCAGCAGGTGGCCGACGCTGCCGGGCACCTGGACCCGCTGGAGCCACGGCTCGTAGCCGGCGATCAGCTCACGTCGGGTGGCGTGCGCGGTGACGCCGCTGGGCCGGGTGTGCGGCACCGCCATCGGGATGGAGTTGAGCCCGACGGTGAGCCGGACGTCGAGCCGGGTGGCCAGGCCGGCGACCGCGGCCACGAAGCGCTCCCACTGCAGGTCCGGCTCCGGGCCGGTGAGCAGCAGGAACGGGGTCTCGTCGTCGTCGCGCAGCAGGTGCAGCTCCAGCGCCGGGGCGTCGTAGTCGGCCCAGTGGTCCTCGGCGAAGGTCATCACCGGCCGGCGGGAGCGGTAGTCGAACATCTGGTCGATGTCGAAGCGGGCCACCGGCCGCGCCTCGAGGGAGGTGAGCAGCTGCTCCCGGGCCAGCCGGGTGGCGCTGCCGGCGTCGACGAAGCCGGTGAGCGCCTGGATCAGCACGGGTTGACCGAGGTCGGCCAGATCGTCGCTGAGTTCGTAGAGCTCGTGTGGGTCGAGCACCGGTTCGGACCTCCCTGGGAACGCGCGTACGGGTGCCGTGCGGGCACGACCATCCCGTTCGGCAAAACGTACCGGCTGGCGTGGTCCATTCCGTTACGGGCCGGCTGCACCCCGAAATAATGATCACGATTCGGCGACGGCGGGGAGCAGATCGGGGCGAATCCGCTGATCTTGCTCCATCGTCCGGGAAACGGCCGAATGGACGGTCGGCCGAAAGTACGAGTTAGTCGATCGTGGGCGGGCCTGCGGGCGTCGGCGAGGTTCCTGCCCGGGGCCACCCGCCTCGTCGCCGGCCGGAGGTTCTACCGTTCTGCGAGGGTTGGCCCGTCCTGATGTCGGCCCGGGCCGCACGTCGGATTTGGGCGGGGCAAAGTGTGGCGAGGGCCACGAGATCACCGTGGGTGATCAGCGGTCCTTCTGCCTAGCCTCGTCGAATGCGTGACGACGGCACCTTCGACGACCATCACGGCCTCGGCGGTTCGGCTGACCGTTCGGACGATACCCATTCCACCGTTCGGTCAACCGGTTCCCTGGAGCCGGCCGCCCCCCGACGCTTCCCCTTCGGCTTCCTGCGTACCCGCTTCGGGGACGCCGCTAACCCCCTCGCCCCCCGACCCGGCCGCACCAAGCTGGCGGTCGCCACCGGCGCGGTCTGCTGCCTCGGCCTGCTCGGCGTCAGCCAGGTCGGCGCCGACGCGGTCGACGGCTCGGCCACCCCCGCGCCATCCGAGGAGGTCGCCCAGCGGGCGGCCGCCGACGCCGCCTCCCGCGGCCTGACCCGCGAGACCCCCGCCGCCCCGACCCCCACCCCCGCCGCCTCGACCCCCACCCCGGTCGCCTCGACCGCCAACCCGGACACCACCCCGGCCACCAAGAAGCCGAAGCCCAAGCCCAAGCCCAAGCGGATCGTGCCGGTGGCCGGACTGGACCAGGACCAGATGGACAACGCCAAGGCCATCGTCCAGGCCGGCCGGGACATGGGCGTGCCCCGCCGGGGCCTGATCATCGCGGTGGCCACGGCCATGCAGGAGAGCAACCTCTACAACTACGCCAGCGGGGTGCTGCCCGAGTCGCAGAACTACCCGCACCAGGCCATCGGCTGGGACCACGACTCGGTCGGGCTGTTCCAGCAGCGCCCCAGCAGCGGCTGGGGGGCGGTGCGCGACCTGATGCAGCCCGCGTACGCCACGAGGCAGTTCCTCACCGCGCTGGTGCAGATCCCCGGCTGGCAGAACATGGCGCTCACCGATGCCGCCCAGGCCGTGCAGGTCTCCGCGTTCCCCTGGGCGTACGCCCAGCACGAGTGGCGGGCCACCGAGGTCGTCGACGCGATCCTGAACTGACCGGGCCGGTCGCCGACCACTGTGGACGCGTGCCGGAGGGTCGGCCCGGGTACCGGTGACTTGTCGGTCCCGGGTACACATGATGTGGGGACCGCGGACAGGAGGACGCCATGTCACCGTTGCAACGGATCGCCACCTTCCTGCGGTCGCCCCGCGGTCAGCAACTGGTCGAGCGTGGCCGGCGCGAGCTGGCCAAGCCGGAGAACCAGCATCGGCTCAGGCAGCTGCTCACCCGGCTGTCCCGCCGTCGCTGACCCGTACGCCCCCAAGCTCGACCACCGGGAGCCCCTCGTGACCGACTCACCCGTCGACGGCGGGTCCACCGTTCCCACGCCGCCGGCCGCGCCGCAGGACGCCCCCGACGCGCTGCCGGCCACGCTCTGGGACCGGATGCGGGACGACCCGCAGTACGCCCCCGAGCACCTGGCCCTGGAGGCCGTCCGCCGGCTCGGGCCGGAGGCGGCGCAGTGGGCCGCCCGGGAGCGCGCGCTGCGCCCCGACATCGTCGCCGACGAGCTGGCCGACCAGGCGATCCGCAGGTTCGTCAACCGGGCCCGGCTCTCCGGCGCGGTCTCCGGGGCGGCCGGGCTCCCCGGCGCGGTGATCGACGTCGGGGTGCTGGCCTGGACCCAGGCCCGGCTGGTCCTGCACGTGGCGGCCGCGCACGGCGTCGATCCGACGCATCCCGACCGGGCCGCCGACCTGCTCGTGCTGCAGAAGGTGCACAAGGTCGCCGAGAGCGCCCGGCTCGCGCTCGGGGTGGCCGCGGGGCGGGAGCGCGCCGGGGCACTGTTCGGCATGGCCGGGGAGCGCCCGCTCGGCAAGGTGATGCTCCAGCTGGGCGTACGGCTGGCCCGGATGGCCGGGGTACGCGCGGCCAAGCGGTTCTTCGCCAAGCTCGTCCCCGGTGCCGCGATCATCCTCGGCACCTGGGCCAACTCGTCGGCCACCAAGGACCTCGCCGACCGGTCCCGGGCCCTCTACCGGGGCGGCGCGCGGCGCCTGCCGGAGCAGCGCCAACCCTGACCGGGACGCCTCGTTCACGGCAGCGTGCTACCGCCGCCACGGAGCGGGGTGGCCGTGCAGCCACCAGTGCAGGACCCGGGTGATCCGGGGCAACACCAGATAGGTCATGAGCGGGGTCAGGCAGAGCGTCATCAGCAGCGTCCGCACCGCGAGCGGCACGTCGGCGACGAACCGGGCGGTGAGCAGGGTCGCGGTGAGGCTCAGCGGGAAGAACGCCAGCCAGATGGTCACCGCCTGCTTCCACCGGGGCGGGCTGGGCGGCCCGGCCGGCGCGGCCTCGGCCCCGGTGATCGTCTCCACCACGTGGTCCACCGGCGGATCGAACCAGCCCTCGATGCCGGTGCGGCGCTCGACCCGGGTGTGCTCGACGATGCCCTGCGCCGAACTCAGCCACCAGTGCCGCTGCGGCGACTCCTCCCAGCGGCGCAGCGTCTCGTCGTCGGCGAACCGGTACATCACATGCCACTCGGGCGACCCGGGCGCGCTCTGCACGAAACCCGCGCCGAGGAAGCCGGGGAAGCCCTCCGCCAGCGCCGTGCCGGCCCGCATCCACGCCACCATCTCGCCGGTACGCGCGGGATCGGCGCGTCGGGCGACGGCGACGGTCACCGGCACCGCCTGGATCATGGTCATGCCCCCCATCCTTCCCACCGCCGTCCGGATCGGCCCGGTCACGGCGTAGGGGTGTAACGCAACCCACCGGCGCTCGCATCCGCGGCATGCCCGTCCGGTGGCCGGCATCACCGCGTCATCTCCGCTCGGGACCGGGAAACTCGCAGAACCGGCATCCGGCGGGCGGCGGCGGGTCGGTTAGCCCCGTCCGTGCCGGGGTAGCCCGAAGGAATGACGCGATCACAGCCGCGCCGCCGGATCAACGCCGCGTACAGCGCGTTGAACCTGCGGCTCGTGCTCGCCACCTTCGGGTTGGTGATCATGACCTTCTTCGCAGTGGTGGCGTTCTGGGCCCACGTGGCCTGGCTGGGCGTCGTCTGCGCGCTCCTCGCCGTCGTGGCCGTGGTCGACCTGGTCGTCATCCAGCGCCGTCGCGCCGCCCGCCGCCGTGAGGAACCGGGCGTGCGGCACTCACTGTTCGAGTGACAGGAGCCCGCCATGTCCATCGCCACCACCAATCCCGCCACCGGACAGGTGCTCAAGACGTACGACCCGATGTCGGACGAACAGGTCGACGCCGCCATCGAGCGGGCCGACCTGGCCTTCCGGCAGCTGCACGGCACCACCATCGCGGAGCGCGGCCGGTGGCTCATCGCCGCAGCCGAGCTGCTCGAGGCCGAGCGGGACGAGACCGCCCGGCTGATGACCACCGAGATGGGCAAGACGTACGCCGCGGCCCGGGCCGAGGTGACCAAGTGCGCCGCGGCCTGCCGGTTCTACGCCGCCAAGGCCCCCGAGATGCTCGCCGACGAGCCGGCCGACGCCGGCGCGGTCAAGGCGAAGCGGGCCTACGTCCGCTACCAGCCGATCGGGCCGGTGCTCGCGGTGATGCCGTGGAACTTCCCGCTGTGGCAGGTGATGAGGTTCGCCGCGCCGGCCCTGATGGCCGGCAACACCGGCCTGCTCAAGCACGCCTCCAACGTGCCACAGGCCGCCCTCTACCTGGAGGACCTGTTCCGCCGGGCCGGCTTTCCCGAGGGCGCGTTCACCACCCTGCTGGTCGGCTCGGAGGCGGTGGACCGGATCCTCAGCGACCCGCGGGTCCGCGCGGCCACCCTCACCGGCAGCGAGGTCGCCGGCCGCTCGATCGCCCGGATCGCCGGTCGGGAGCTGAAGAAGACCGTGCTGGAGCTGGGCGGCAGCGACCCGTTCGTGGTGATGCCCTCGGCCGACCTGGACCGCGCCGCCGAGGTGGCCACCACCGCCCGCTGTCAGAACAACGGCCAGTCCTGCATCGCCGCCAAGCGGTTCATCGTGCACACCGACGTCTTCGACGCCTTCGCCGAGAAGTTCACCACGCGGATGGCGGCGTTGACGGTCGGCGACCCGATGGACGAGGGCACCGACGTCGGCCCGCTGGCCACCGACCGCGGCCGGGACGAGGTGCACGCCCAGGTGCGGGACGCGATGGACAAGGGCGCGCGCGTCCTGTGCGGCGGCGAGCTGCCCTCCGGGGACGGCTGGTACTACCCCCCGACCGTGGTCACCGACCTGCGGCCGGAGATGCGGATGTGGTCCGAGGAGGTCTTCGGGCCGGTCGCCGGCCTCTTCCGGGTGTCGTCGTACGAGGAGGCGATCGAGGTCGCCAACGGCACCCACTTCGGCCTCGGCTCGAACGCCTGGACCACCGACCCGGCCGAGCAGGAGCGCTTCGCCACCGACCTGGACGCCGGCAACGTGTTCATCAACGGGATGACCACCTCCTACCCCCAGCTGCCGTTCGGCGGGGTGAAGAACTCCGGCTACGGCCGGGAGCTCTCGGCGCTGGGCATGCGGGAGTTCTGCAACATCAAGACGGTCTGGCTCGGCGAGGGCGAGGCCGGCCCCGGCGCGGGCGCGCACTCCGAGTAGCCGGGACCGCGATGGGGTGCCGGTATCGCCCCCGCCGTGGAATTCCGGACTTCGGCGTGATCACGCCGGTAACCGGGGCCGCCTAGGCTCCTACCTCATGGAACCGCTCATCGAGGTCGTGCTCTTCCTCGCGATCGCGACGTTCGGCGCGGCGCTGGCCCGACGGCTGGGTCTGCTCGCGCCGATCCTGCTGGTCGTGCTCGGCCTCGTGCTCTCCTTCGTGCCGGGCTTCCCGCACGTCCGGCTCGACCCGAACCTGGTGCTGGTGGGCATCCTGCCGCCGCTGCTCTACGTGGCGGCCCTGGAGACGTCGGTGCCCGCGTTCCGGCTCAACCTGCGGCCGATCCTGCTGCTCGCGGTCGGGCTGGTCATCTTCTCCGCGTTCGTGGTGGGCACCGTGGTGCACCTGTTCCGGCCCGACCTGCCGTACTCGATCTGCCTGGCCCTCGGCGCGGTGGTGGCGCCGCCCGACGCGGTGGCCGCCACCGCGGTGGCGCGCCGGGTCGGCCTGCCCCGCCGCATCGTGACCATTCTCGAGGGGGAGAGCCTGGTCAACGACGCCACCGCGCTGGTGCTGCTGCGGGTGGCGATCGTCGCGGCCACCACGGCGACCGGCGGGATCGGCGTCGGGGACGTGGCCCGGGAGGTGCTGGTGGCCGCCGGCGGCGGGGTCCTGGTCGGGCTGCTCGGCGTGGTGGTCTTCGGCTTCCTGCACAAGCGGATCACCGACCCGGTGCTGGACAACGCGCTGTCGCTGATCGTGCCGTTCGCGGTGGTCTTCGCCGCCGAGGAGATCCACGCCTCCGGCGTCATGGCGGTGGTGGTGACCGGGCTGGGCATCGGTCACAAGATGCCGCTGCTGATGTCCGCCGCCTCCCGGCTCCAGGTCGACGCGTTCTGGCGGCTGATCCGGTTCCTGCTGGAGGGGCTGGTCTTCCTGCTGGTCGGGCTCCAGTTGCGCGAGGTGGTGCGCGGCCTGGACGAGCCGCTCGGCTTCCTGGTCGGGATCACGGCCGCGGTGCTGCTCGCCGTCTTCCTGGCCCGGTTCGTCTGGATCTTCCCGGCCACCTATCTGGGCCGGCTGGTGCCCCGGGCCCGCCAACGGGACCCGGCGCCGCCGGTGCAATTCCCGATCGTCATCGGCTGGGCCGGGATGCGCGGTGTGGTCACCCTCGCCGCCGCCCTCGCCCTGCCGCTCACCCTGGCCGGCGGGCGCGCCTACCCGCGACAGCTGTTCATCTGGCTCGCCTTCGCGGTGATCGTGGTGACCCTGGTCGCGCAGGGCGCCACCCTGCCGGCGGTGGCCCGCCGGGCCAAGCTGCCGCCGGACGACCCGGTGCAGGACGCCCTCTCCGCCGCCGCCGTGCAGCAGCAGGCCGGCCGGGCCGCCCGGGAACGCCTGGACAAGCTGGCCGAGGGGGCGCCCGCGGCGGTCGTCGAGCGGCTGCGCGGGCTGGTGCAGAGCCGCACCAATCTGGCCTGGGAACAGCTGGGCGGCACCGCGAAGGAGACCCCGTCCGAGGCGTACGGTCGGCTGCGGCAGGAGATGATCGATGCCGAGCGGGAGGTCTTCCGGGCTGCCCGCGACACCGGGAAGATCCCCCAGGAGGTGCTGGTCCGCGCCTATCGCGACCTGGACCTGGAGGAGTCGTTGCTGCGACGGGAGACTGACTGATGAGCTGTGCGCACCTGGCCGAGGCGGGCGACGCGGCGCCGGCGACCACGACCGAGTGCCCGGACTGCGTGGCCATCGGCAACGCCGACTGGGTACACCTGCGATCCTGCCTGGCCTGCGGGCACGTCGGCTGCTGCGACTCCTCGCCGTACCAGCACGCCACGAAGCACTTCGAGGGCAGCGGGCACCCGGTGATGCGCTCGGTCCAGCCCGGGGAGTCGTGGCGCTGGTGCTTCGTGGACGAGGAGATCGGCTGAGCGAGCTCGTCAGCCGAGCCGGCGTTCCAGCACCTGGCCCGGCCACGGCGGGCGGCCCGGCCGGTCGACCGTGAACGGGTCGGTGGCGGTGAAGCCGCAGCTCTCGTAGAAGCCGACCAGCGCCCGGTCGTCGCCGCCGTAGCAGTCCACCCGCAGCAGCCCCAGGCCACGGTCGCGGGCCAGTTCCGCCGCGTACGCCAGCAGCCGGGCCCCGATCCCGTGGCCCGCGTACGCCCGGTCCGAGACCAGCAGGTTGACGTACAGCTCCGGCTCGGTGGCCGGTGGCACGTACTCGGTGGCCGCCCCCACCACCAGGGCACCCACCGGGGTGTCGCCGAGTCCGGCCAGGTAGAGCCCGCCGCTGGTCGCCCACGCGTCGGCCTGGGCGATCCGGCGCGGATCGCGCGACGCGGGCTCGGTGCCCCACTGGCCGGTCCGGCCGCGCGCCGCCAGCCAGGCCGTGGCGCTGTCGAGCAGCCGCAGCACGGTGCGGGCGTCGCCGGGCCCGCCCGGGCGGATGGTGAGGGTCGGCTGGTCCGTCATGCCGGCCATGCTGCTACACCGGTCAGCCGGCATGACCGGCCGGGGTGCGGGCCGCGCCCGCCGCGTCGGGGGCCGGTCGGGTGACCAGGGCCCACCGGGTCAGCGCCGGGGTGGCCAGGCCGACCACGGCGAAGAGCGCGGCGACCGCCACCCAGCCGGGCGGCCCACCATCGAGCACCAGCAGCGCCAGCAACGCCGGACCGAGCGCCCGGGACAGCCCGGCGAGCAGCCCGTCCGCCCCCTGGTAGGCGCCGATCGCGTCCGGCGGGGCCAGCCCGTACGCCAGGCCCGCCCCGGCGCTGCCGTGCCACAGGTCACCGGCGGTGTAGACCGCGGTGGCGACCAGCAGCAGCGCGACCGACGCGGCGGGCGGCAGGCCGGCGGTCACCGCGTACAGCAACATGGCCACGGCCAGCACCAGCCCGGCGCGGCGCATCGACCGGGCCGCCCCGACGGCGTCGTCCGCGCCGCGGGCCAGCCGCACCGCGAGCAGCACGGACAGCGCCGTGTTGGTCAGCAGCACCGCCGACACCACCGGCGGCGGGGCGCCGGCCCGGCTCACCGTCCACAGCGGCACCACCAGGGTGAGCACCGTCCAGTGCAGGCTGAGTACGGCCGACGCCCCGCTCACCGCGAGGAACCGCCCGTCGCGCAGCGCCCGCCCCCGGCGCGGCCGCCCGCCCGCCCGGTCACCGGCCGCCGGCGGGCAGGCCGGCAGCCGCAGCAACAGCGCCGCCGACAGCAGATAGGTGACCGCGTCGCCGACCACAAGCAGTTGGTACGCCCGGTGGGTGTCCGCGGCCAGCGCGAGCCCGGCCAGCCCGGCCCCCACGGCGATGCCCAGGTTCGCGACCGCGCGCAGGGTGGCGAAGGCGCGTACCCGGCCCTGTGGCCCGGCCACCGCGGCGACCAGCGCGGCGCGGACTGCCAGGTTGCCGGAGGTGAGCAGCGCGTCGAGTACCGCCACCGCGAGGAACACCGGAAACGAGCCGACCAGCAGGTACGCGGCGGCGACGGCGGCCTGGCCCAGCTGCAGGACCGCGCGCAGCGTACGCGGATCCCACCGGTCGGCCAGCGCGCCGAGCGGCACGCTGGCGGTGAGCCCGACCAGCCCGGCGACGGTGAGCCCGGCGCCGACCGAGGCGGGGGAGAGCCCGACGTCGCGGGTCAGGTAGAGCGCGGCGCCGGCCAGCCACAACCCCGAGCCGACGGTGTTGGCCAGGGTGGCCAGCGAGAGGGTGCGCAGCGGCCCCGGCGGCGGGATCGGCGAGACCCCGGCACCCATCAGCGCAGGTCCGTCCCCGGCACAACCACGGACAGCATGTCGTCGATGCCCTTGGTCACCCGCCCGGACCGGGGTGCGGCGGCGCGCACGGCGTCCGGATCGATGGTGATGTCCCCGTTGACGGTCATGAGGCCGACCCTAGGCAGGGCCGGGTGGGACCGGTGGCCCCGAAATGCGCGACACCGGTCACATCGGACGGGCGGCTATCCTCCCGGCCCGCTCCCAGGGCGCCGGCACCCGGACCGCCGCCATGCCCGCCGCCGTCGCGGCCCGGATGCCCAGCTCGGTGTCCTCGAAGACCAGGCAGTCCGCCGGGGCCACGCCGAGCCGCTGCGCGGCGAGCAGGAACGCCTCCGGGTCGGGCTTGGGCCGCGCGTAGTCCCCGGCGCACACGAGCTCCTCGAACCGGTCGAGCAGACCCAGCGTCGCGAGCGAGGCGGTGACCCCTGCCCGGGTGCTGCCGGACACCACCGCGAACGGGATCCGCCCGTGGTCGGCCTCGATGTGCGCCAGCACCTCCGGCACGGCGGTCAGGTCGGGCAGCGACCGCTCGTACAGCTCCTCCTGGCGCCGCACGACCGTCTCGACCGGCATGGCCAGCCCGTGCCGCTCGTTGAGCGTGGCGACGATGTCGGCGATGGGCCGGCCGCCCCAGGCGTAGAACAGCTCCTCGGGGAACTCGCAGCCCCACTCGTCCAGCGCCGCACACCACGCCGCGTAGTGCAGCGGCATCGAGTCGGCGATGGTGCCGTCGCAGTCGAACAGGTACGCGCGGAAGTCGCCGGGCGGCAGGGGCAGCAGCATGGCCGCAGCCTACGGCGCGGAGGTGGAAAAGCGCTGGCCGGGGCGGCCTGCGCTCTGGTTGGCTCCGGCGCTGTGGAACGAACCAGGATGGCCCGGGCCGACGAGTTGACCGAGGTGCAGCGGATCGAGGTGGCCTCCGGTGCGCCGTTCCGGAAGGTCGGGATGGCCGACGTGGCCGACATGCCACCGCTGCCGCTGGACGTGCTCGCCGACCGCCAGCGGGCCGGCCGGGTCTGGGTGGCGGTGAACACGGGGGACCGGCCGGTCGCCTTCGTGGTGGTCGATCTGGTGGACGGCTGCGCGCACGTCGAGCAGCTCAGCGTCGACCCGGCGTACGCCCGGCGGGGGATCGGGCGGGGACTGCTCGACCACGTCGCCGGGTGGGCCGCCGCGCGTGGGCTGCCGGCGTTGACCCTGACCACCTTCCGGAGTGTGCCGTGGAACGGGCCGTACTACACGCGCTGCGGGTTCCGGGAGCTGACCGGCGCGGAGGTCACGCCGGGACTGGCCGGGCTGCTGGCGGCCGAGGCGGCGCTGGGGCTGGACCCGGCCGAGCGGATCGCCATGCGTCGGCCCGTCGCCTAGTCGGCGTCAGCCGGGCGCCCCGGTGACGAGGCGTTCGGTGGCCAGGCAGGAGACCAGGCAGCGTTCCTTGGCGTCGCCGGTCAGCCGGGCGGTCCAGTCGGTGAGGCCGCCGTCGCCGACCTCCCACGCGCCGTCGTCGAGGGTGAGTCGCAGCGCGCAGCCGCGGTAGTAGCCCCGCCCGCGCCGCCGCTCCGGCTCGTCGCGCAGCGGGATGCCGTCGGCGGCGAGGGCCGGGCGGACGGTGTCGGCCAGCCGTTCGCCGAGGACCGCGTCGTCCAGGACCGTGACGTGCAGCCCGGGCGCGGCCGACCGGGCCAGCTCGGCAAGAACCGCCCGCCACCAGGCCAGGTGCCGGACCAGCAGCCGCGCCTCGGTCCGCCCCGAACCGGTGTCCCGGGCGCTGGACACCAGCGTGAAGAGCCGGAAGTGCGCGGCGGCGCCGGGGCCGAAGTCCTGTGCCCGGAGCACCCGGTGCACGGCGGCCAGGTGCACCTCACCGGTCCGGGGCTGCCGTTGCCGGCGCGCCGCCGCCTCGACGGCTAGGGCGTTGGTCGGGTCGCTGACCACCTCCGCGCCGCGCATGGTGGTGACGATCCGGTTCTGGCTGACGGGCGCGACGGCGGAGCAGCTGCCCAGCGGGACGACCGGCGACAGTTCGACGCCGGCCACGTCGGCCGGCAGCAGCTCCCACAGCCGCGTCTCCAGTCGGGCGAGCACGCGCGGGTCCACCTCGGACGGGCGGACCAGCCGGTCCTCCCGCCAGCGCCGCAGCACATCCGCCGGGCGCACCGCCGCCGCGCGGTCGCGGGCCACGGTCAGCAGCAGCGTCCGCAGGTCCGCCGCGGGCAGGCCGGCCAGCGCGGCCCGCGTCCCAGCGGGCAGCGCCGCCCACACCCGGCGTTCCGCGCCGGCAAGCTCGTCCGGGTCCATGACCGCCACCATCGCGTACGTGCCGTGGCGCGTCCACCGGGTTTGTTCAGTGGGCGCCGCCCAGGTTGAGCACCACCACGCCGGCGATCACGAGACCGGCGCCGGCCACCTTGGCGACGCTGAGCGGCTCACCCAGGAAGGTCGCGCCGATCGCCATGATCGCCGCGGTGCCGAGGCCGGACCAGATGGCGTACGCGACGCCGACCGGGATCTCCTTCACCGCCAGGGCGAGCAGCCCGAACGACGACACGTACGCCACCGCCAGGCCGAGCGTGGGCCAGAGCCGGGTGAAGCCGTCGGTGGCCTTGAGCAGGCTGGTGCCGATCACCTCGGCGGTGATCGCGGCCAGCAGAAACAGGTACGCCATGCGGGGACGGTACCGGCTGGGTTCTGTCGTCCCCTACAGTGTCGGTCGCCGATGGGATTGTGAACCAGGGCGTTCGTAGCCACGAGTGGGGGAAGCACGGTGCACGGGCGGCGGGGAGACGATGTGGTCGACAGCGGTGGCGCGGCCATGGCCGTCCTCGACCCGCCCGCGGCGCAGCTCGAGGCCGACTCGTGGCCGCGCTGGCGCTTCTGGCCCCTGGTGGCGATGGCCGTCACCGGAGTCGCCCTCTACGCGTTCTGGCGGTGGAGTCAGACGCTCCCACCCATCGGCTACGGCTACTTCGCCCGTCCACCGATCTACGGCCAGCTGATCCTGGTCCGGGACGAGCTGGCGTTGACCGTGATCCCGGCCGGCGTGCTGCTGGCCGGCATCGGCTGGATCGTCACCTCCTGGCGTCGCCTGCCGACCTGGCTCGCCCTGGCGCTGGTGGTGGTCGCCGGGGTGCTCACCGCCACCGCGGTGAACCTGGTCCGGGGCCAGCTGGGCGAGCTCACCCGGGGCCTCTCGACCGGCTCGAAGCCGGCCTACTACACCGCCGACCTGCACTTCGTGTACGAGCTCGGGCTGCGCGAGTTCGTCGAGCGGCACGCCGAGCTGAGCGAGCGGTTCCAGTCGTACAACGGCCGGACCCACCCGGCCGGGGTGATGGTCTTTCTCTACCTGTTGTTCCGTACCTTCGGCGCGTCGCACAGCCTGCGCGTCGCCGGTGTGATCGCGGTGGTGGCGTTCTGCTCGGCGGTCTCCGCCTGGCTGATCGGTCGCACCCTGGGTGGGGAGCGGGCCGGCCGGATCGGCGCCGTGCTCTTCGCGGCGGCGCCGGCGCCGTTGATGATGGCGTACAGCACCCTCGACACGACCTTCGCCGTGCCGCTGAGCATGAGCGTCGCGCTCTTCCTGCTCGCCGCCGACCGTCGGTCGTGGCGGCTGTCGGCGGCCGCGGGCGCCGTGTTGGGGCTGGGCACCCTGATGACCTTCGCCACGTCCTTCGTCGTGCTCTCGGCGACCATCGCGCTGGTGGTCCAGACCGGGTGGCGGACGGCGGTGCGGCTGCTGGCCGCCGCGGCGGCCGGCGGAGCGGCGGTGCTGGCCCTGGCCTGGCTCGTCCTGGGCTTCGACGTCCTCGCCTCCTACCTGGTGTCACCGACGGTTTCGGTTCCCTACAACTGGTACTGGTTCGTGGGCAGCCCGGCGGCCTGGCTGATCTACGCGGGTCTGCCGCTGGCCGCCCTCGGGATCTACGGCGTGTTCCGGAAGGTGCCGGGGGCCGGGCGGCCGGTGCTCGTGCTCGTGCTCGTGCTCGTGCTGGTCGTCTGGGCGGGGTTGCCGTCGGAGCTGACCAAGCTGCGTCCGGGCGAGGTGGAGCGGACGTGGATGTTCCTCTACCCGATGGTGGCGGGCGCGGCCGGTGTGGTGGTGGACCGCTGGACCGCCGCGTTCGTCCCGCGCTGGCGGCGGGGCGCCGTGGTCGCGGGCCTGGTGCTGCTCTCGGTCGGGCAGGCGGTGTTCCTGCAGGCCCTTTACAACAACTTCTTCTGATCCGCGGACCGGGCGGCAATTTCGGGAGTTGCGCGGTCCACGCGGGGTGGTGGCACCTTCCCGAGGTTGGTGCCACCACCCGGCGGCGGTTCAGGACCGGGCGCAGGCCGTTCCGTTGAGGGTGATCAGGTTGGGGGCGGGGTTGGGGCCGCCGGCGGTGGTGCCGATCAGGCCGAAGGTCACCGCGCCGCCTGGGGCGATCTTCGCGTTCCACGCCTCGTTCTTCGCGGTCACCGTGGCCCCGGACTGGCTGACCCGGGCCGACCAGAAGCTCTGCACCTGCTGGTCGCCGGTGAACGCCCACCGCAGGCTCCAGCCGTCGACGGCGGACGTGCCGGTGTTCCGTACGATGACCTGGGTGTTGAAGCCGTCCGGCCAGCTGCCGTGCGTGGTGTACGTGACGGCGCAGGTCGGGGCCGCCACCGCGGCCGCGTCGCGCTGGTCGGCCAGGAAGGATGCCAGCCAGGCCAGCGCGGAGTTCCAGTTGATCGCCACCTCGTTGGTCGAGTACGAGTTGATGTCGTCGACGTAGCAGAGCATCGGCTGGCAGCCGGCCAGCAGGTTGGCCGCGTACGGGTCCTGGAGGGCGGCGTTCGGGCCGCCGGCGAGGGAGCCGTCCGGCGGGTTCGGCAGGTCCGGGTCGAGCTGGTGGGCGAAGATCCGGCTGTGCTGGTGGTGTGCGTTCTGCTCGCCCCAGCCGGTCACGTAGGACATGTTCAGCGCGTTGCGGCCGAGCAGGTAGTCGGCCGCCTGCACCGCACCGTCCCGATACCTCGCGTCCCGGGTCAGGTCGAAGGCGGTGGCGAGCACGATCGCGTTGTTGATGATGTTGCTGTTGCCGCCCCAGACGTACGCGCCGGCCTCGCCGGGCAGCGGCAGCCCGTACGCCTGGCCGCCCAGGGTCGCCAGGTAGCGGTCGGCGGCGGCGGTCACCGAGGTGCGGATCCGGGACTGCTCGGCGGCCGGCAGTGCGTTCGGCACGGTGGCCAGGTCGAGCCGACCCAGCGCGGCCACGCTCTGCCAGCCGAACGCGCCTCCGGCGGCGAAGACGTCGGCGGTGTGCAGCGGCGACGCGGTGAGGTCGGTCAGGTACGCCTGCTCCCCGGTGGTCAGCCAGAGCTCGACGGCCGCCCAGTAGAACTCGTCGGTGACGTTCGAGTCGTCGTACGCGCCGCCGCCGTTGCCGTCGGCCGGCGACGCGTAGCGCGCCGGGTGCGCCTTCGCCGCCGCGTACGCCGTCTTCGCGGCGCTGCCGCACCGGGCCGCGAAGGCGGCGTCGTACGGGGCGAAGAGCCGGGCGCACTGGGAGGCTACGGCGGCCAGGTTGAGGGTGGCCGCGGTAGACGGCGGGTGCAGCTCACGCGGCTGCGGGTCGTCCTGCGGGGCCAGCGGCAGTCCGGTCCAGTTCTGGTCGTGGATCTTGTGGTGGGCCATCCCGGCGAGCGGCTGGCCGGCGGGCACCTGCATGCGCAGCAGGAACTCCAGCTCCCAGCGGGCCTCGTCGAGGATGTCGGGCACCGTGTTGCCCCGCTCGGGCACCCACACCGTCCCGTCGCCGAGCGCCCCGCCGCCCGCCGCGGTCTCCGCGGTCTTGGTGCGCTCGAACGCGCTCAGCAGCTGGTAGGTGGCGATCCCGCCGTTGACCACGTACTTGCCGTGGTCCCCGGCGTCGTACCAGCCGCCGCGCACGTCCAGTCGGTGGTCGCAGACGCCGGGCTGGCAGGGCACGTCGGTGTCGCCCTGGTTGGGCGCGACGCCCAGGTGCCCGGCCGGGCGGGCGTACCCGGCGCCGATCAGGCCGCCGTCGATCGGGGTGCCGCTGCGCTGGGCGTAGAAGAACTGGAGCGAGTCGACCCGCAGCCGGTCGTAGAGGGTGCCGGAGATGTCGAACGGGTGGCTGGCCTCCCCGTCGGCGACCAGTGTGTAGCCGGTGCCCGGGGTGCGGAACGACGAGAAGTCGACGGTGTGTACGCGCTGCTGGGAGGCCGCGTCCACCCCGCGCGGGGTGGACGCGCCACTGGCCACCACGGCTCCGGCGGCCGACCTGAGCTGCCAGGGCAGCGGGTCGGTGGCGTCGGTGACCACGGTGGCGTTCTTCGGGCCGCCGGGCAGGTAGCCGACCTGGTTGACCCGGACCCGCGGCCCGGTGTCCGGCTCGTACGGCGGGGCCGCCTCGCCGCCGCGCAGCGAGACGTTGTCCAGGCAGAAGGTCTGCGCAACGGGGCTGCCGCCGACCTGGAAGACGAGCTGGGCGCCGGGGTTGTCGGCCGGGGCGGTGAACGTCCTGGCGACGTGCTGCGCGGTGCCGGTCGCGGTGGCGTCGACGCTGGCGTACGTGGTGTAGGGCGCGCTGCCGAGCTGGAGCACCGCCTTGAGGGCCGCCCCCGGCGTGGCGGAGACGTCGAAGGAGAGTTCGTACTCGGCGCCCGCGATGAGCGGCACGGCGTCCTGGCCGATGCCGGCGTCCCACGGGTTGGCCAGGCCGCCGGGGACGGTGGTGCAGAGCCGCCCGTCGACGACCGTGAGGTCCCCGGTGCCGTAGGAGAACCAGGGGCTGGTGCCGGCGCTGAAGTCGCCGTTGCGGAGCTGTTCGGGGGCGTCCGGGGGCACCTCGGCGTAAGCCACGCCGGCGGTGGCGCCGGTGAGTACCAGGGTGGTGGCCGCGGCGAGCGCCGCGAGGCGGCGTCGGTGTGGGATCACGGAGGTTCCTTCCGCGCTGGGGGAGTGGAGTGAGGCACTAACGGTTGGGAGCGCTCCCACCTGCTGTCCGATGTTTCCAGCACCTTCGCCCACTGTCAATTGATCCGGCCCGATGCGCGCCAGCCCCGCGCGACAGTGAGATTCGCCGCGCCACGCCGGCATCATCCTGATCTCCTAGAGACAACTGCCGCCTTCGCCTGGCAGGCTGCCTCCCATGACCCTGAAGCTTCGTTCCGTGGGGGCGAGCGACCGTGGGCTGATCCGTAGTGGCAACCAGGACGCCCAGCACGCCGGCAACTGGCTGGTCGCCGTGGCCGACGGCATGGGCGGCATGGCGGCCGGTGACCTGGCCAGCCAGATCGCCATCGACGCGTTCGGCCCGCTGGACGTGGAGACCCCTGAGGACGCGTTGGTCGCCGCCCTCCAGAGCGGCATCGAGCTGGCCACCACGCGGATACGTCAAGCCGTCGTGGAGGACCCGGAACGCCAGGGCATGGGCACCACACTCACCGCGCTGCTCTTCGCCCGCACCGGAAGCTGCCTGGCCCTGGCCCACGTCGGCGACTCCCGGGCGTATCTGTTCCGCGAGGGCGTGCTCAAGCAGGTCACCCGGGACGACACGTTCGTGCAGATGCTGGTCGACCAGGGCGTGATCACCCCGGATCAGGCGAGCAGCCACCCCCGCCGGGCCGTGGTGACCCAGGCGTTGCAGGGTGACGAGGTCTCCCCGGCGTACGCGACGATGGTCCCCCGGGCCGGCGATCGCTGGCTGCTGTGCAGCGACGGCCTCTCCAACGTGGTCCGTCCGGACACCCTCGCCGAGGTGCTCCGCGAGTACCCCGACCGGGAGGCGTGCGCCCGCAAGCTGATCGACCTGGCGCTGCGGGCCGGCGGCCCGGACAACGTGACCGTGGTGATCGCCGACGTGGTGGACGAGTAGCCGCGGTCAGCCTCGGCGCGGCGCGGCCCGCCGGGTCGGCTCGGCGGTGGTCGGATCCTCCGGCCACGGGTGCCGCGGGTAGCGTCCGCGCAGCTCCGCCCGCACCTGCGGGTAGCCCACCCGCCAGAACGAGGCCAGGTCGGCGGTGACCGCGACCGGCCGGCCGGCCGGGGAGAGCAGGTGCAGCAGCACCGGCACCCGGCCGTCGGCGATCCGCGGCGCGTCCTGCCAGCCGAAGGTCTCCTGCAGCTTGACCGCCAGCACGGGGGCGGCCGAGTCGGCGTAGTCCACCCGGATCCGGGAGCCGCTGGGCACCGGCAGCCGTTCCGGCGCCAGCTCGTCGAGCCGGGCCGCCTGCCGCCAGTCGAGCAGCCGGCGCAGCGCCGCCGCGACGTCGATGCGGGCCAGGTCCGCCCGGCGCCGGGCGCCGGCCAGCTCCGGGGCCAGCCAGGTGGCCGCGCCGGCGAGCAGCGCCTCGTCGGACACGTCCGGCCACTCGACGCCGAGCGCCTGCCGGCAGAACGCCAGCCGCCGGCGCAGCGCGGTCGCCTCCGGCGTCCAGGTCAGCAGGCCCAGCCCGGCCTGGCGCAGCCCGGTGAGCACCGCCTCGGCCACCAGCTCCGGGTCGGGCGCCGCGAGGGGCCGGTCGACCAGCTCGATCGCGCCGAGCCGGACGACCTCCCGGGCCATCACGTCCCCGCCGGACCAGCCGACCTCCCGGTCGGCGCGGAGCAGGGGTCCGCCGGCCTCCCGCGCGGTCGCCTCGTCGACGGGGGTGGCGAGCCGCACCCGGGCGGTCGGCGCGCCGGGGGAGCGGTCGGCCACCGCGATCGCCAGCCAGGCCGAGCCGGCCAGCCCCGACCCGGCCGCCAACTCCGCCGCGGTTCCGCCCGCCATCAGGTACGCGGACCCGCCGGCCCGGCGCGCCCGGGCCAGCCGCTCCGGGTACGCCAGCCCCACCAGCAGCCCGGCCGCCAGGTCGTCGGGGAGGTGCTCCCCGGTGGCGTCCACGGCCGGCCGGCGGTGATCCCGGTCCACACGGGCGGCCGCAACCCGGGGGCGATCGGCTGGCGCGCTGCCCGGCGGCAGGGTGGCGCGGAGCCGGCGTACCTCGGCGCGCCAGCGGGCGGTGGCGGCCTGGTCCGTGCCGCCCCGCACCCGCCGCCACAGCGCGGTCAGATCGTCCCCCGCGCCGGCGAGCGTCTCGTCGGCGAGCAGGGCGACCACCTCGGCGGCCCGGTCGGCGCCGACCCGCTCCGCACCGTCGAGCAGCGCCCGGGCCAGCCGCGGGTGCGCGCCCGCCGCCGCGATGGCCCGCCCTCGGTCGGTGATCCGGCCGTCCGCGTCGACCGCGCCCAGCGTGGTCAGGGTCTCCCGGGCGACCGTGAGGGCGGCGGGCGGTGGCGGGTCGGGCAGCGCCAGCCCGGCCCCGTCCGGGTCACCCCACGCGGCCAGCTCCAGCGCGAACCCGGTCAGGTCGGCGGTGGCGATCTCCGGCTCCGGCTGCGGGGCGAGCCGGGCGTGGGTGGCCTCGGACCAGCACCGGTAGACCGCGCCCGGGCCCTCCCGCCCGGCCCGGCCGGCCCGCTGGGTGGCCGCCGCGCGGGACACCGGCACGGTGACCAGCGCGCCCAAGCCCCGGGCCAGGTCGGTGCGGGGCACCCGGCTCAGGCCGGCGTCCACCACCACCCGTACTCCGGGCACGGTCAGGCTGCTCTCCGCCACGGCAGTGGCCAGCACCACCCGCCGCCGGTCGACCGTTCCGGGGCGTGTCGCGGCGTCCGGCCGGGCTGCGCGGTCCGCCGCCGTTGCGCTTGGCGGCAGGATGTCCCCGGGCTGGGCCGCCGGCAGCCGCAGCGCGGCGTCCTGCGCCGCCCCGGGCAGCCGGCCGTGCAGCGGCAGGACCGCCACCGAGTCGGGCAGGTCGGCCAGGCGGGTGCCGACGGCAGCGATCTCACCGGCGCCGGGCAGGAAGACCAGCACGTCCCCGGCCTGCTCACGCAGCGCCCGGCACACCGTGGCGGCCACGTGGTCCAGCAGCGCCGGCGCGACCCGGCCCGCGCCCGGCGCGGCGACCGGCCGGGGCGGGGGCGCCCAGACCCGGGTCACCGGGTGCAGGGCCGCCTCGGCCCGGACCACCGGCGCGGGCCGGTCGGAACCGCCCAGCAGCGCGGCGAACCGCTCCGCCTGCGGGGTGGCCGACATCGCCACCAACCACAGCTCGGGCCGGAGCGCGCCCCGGGCCTCGACGCCGAAGGCCAGGGCCAGGTCGGCGTCGAGCTGTCGCTCGTGGACCTCGTCGAGCAGCACCGCGCCGACGCCGGGTAGTTCCGGATCGTGGTGCAGCCGTCGGACCAGCAGGCCGGTGGTGACCACCTCGACCCGGGTCTGCGGACCGACTCGGCGCTCGCCCCGGACGGCGTACCCGATCCGGCCGCCGACGTGCTCGCCGAGCAGGGCGGCCATCCGGTGCGCGGCGGCCCGGGCGGCCACCCGGCGGGGCTGGGCGATCACCACCCGGCCCGGGACCGCGTCGGCCACCGCGAGCGGGGCGAGGGTGGTCTTGCCGGTGCCGGGCGGCGCCACCAGGACCGCCGTGCCGGCCGCGCGCAGCGCCTCGACCAGCGCCGGCAGCACCGCCCGGACCGGCAGGTCGAGGGCTACGTCGGAGAGCACCGATCCACTCTCGCATCCGGCGCCTCAGGCCGGGCGCACCCCGTCCACGCCGGCGACGAAGGCCGCCCACGCCGCCGGCCCGAATACCAGGACGGGACCAGGGCGGTCCTTGCTGTCCCGCACGGCGATCCGACCGCCCACGGCGGCGACCTCCACGCAGTTGCCGTTGCCACTGCTACGCGTGCTGGTGCGCCAGCCCGCCCCCGACAGGTCGAGCCCCATCCCCGTTACCTCTTCTTCCGCCGGCGTGCCGCCGAGCGGTCACGCAAAGTTACGAGAAGCGTCCTCCAGACGGGCCAAAGACGCCGCCGGATCCAGTGCCATCCGGCACAGCTCCTCATGCAGCAGGCTATACCGTTGCACCTGCGCAAGCTCCTCCAGAGCCAGTCCCATAGTGAGATTGTCCAGGTAGACCACGGAGGCGTCGGCCGCGTCGGCGAAGCCGAGGATGACGTAGGAGGTGCTCATCGCCGGGTGACCACCGGCACTGAATGGAAGTACGTGGATGGTTACATTGGGTAGTTGAGCGAGTCGTGCCATGTGGGTGAGTTGATCGGCCATCACCGCCGGCCCGCCGACGGCGCGCAGCAGCACCGCCTCGTTGAGCACCACCGACAGCCGTACCGGTGCCTCCCGGTGCAGCACCTCCTGCCGGCGCAGCCGGGCGGCGACCTTGCGCTCGACGCCCTCCTCGCCCGCCGTGACCCGGTAGATCTCCCGGGCGTACGCCTCGGTCTGCAGCAGCCCCGGCACCGCCTCAGCCTCGTACGTGCGCAGCGTCGCCGCCTCGGCCTCCAGCCCGACGTAGAACTCGAACCACTCCGGCAGGACGTCGCTGTAGTTCTGCCACCAGCCGCGCTGCTGCGCCCCCCGGGCGATCTCGATCAGCGCCTCGGCGTCCGCGCCGGTCACCTGGTAGAGCGCGAGCGCGGCCCGGACGTCCCGCGGTTTGATGCCGATCTGCGCGTTCTCAATGCGGGAGAGGTTGCTCTTCGACATGTCGAGCTGGCGCGCGGCCACGTCGAGGGTCATCCCCGCGCGTTCGCGCAGTTGGCGGAGTTCCCGGGCGATGCGGCGGCGACGAACGGTGGGACTGGCGGTCACGCCGTCGAGTTTGGCACGCCAAGATCCGCAGCTCACGCCGGGCGCGGATTGCAACCGTGAAATTCGGGAGTTGCATCCCCGGAGCTTCGCGGTGCATTCTCTTCCCGGTATCAGCCGTCATCTGTGGACAGCCGGGAGGCTCGTTTGCTCATCGCTGACGAGTTCTTCCTGATCGCGCACAACGACAGCCGGGGCAAGGCCAGACTGCACCCGGCCGCGACGGGGCTCGGCCTCGCCGCCGGCCTCCTCGGCGAGTTGATCCTTTTTCGACGGATCACCGTCGCCTCCGGACTGATCACCGTGCTCGACCGCCGGCCGCCGGCCGACGCGCTCGCGCACACCGTGCTCGACCAGCTGATCGGCGAGGCCCAGCACCGGGCAGTCCGCACCTGGCTCAGTTTCCTGGCCCAGACCGGCGTGACCACGGTCGGCGAGCGGCTGGCCCGCGCCGGGGTGCTGCGCCGCCAGGAGAACCGGCGTCTCCTGCGGACGAGCCTCAGCTACGTTCCGGTCGATCTGAACGCGGCCGCCTGGCCGGCGGCCCGGCTGTGGACCCTGCTGGAACGCCCGGAGCCCATCGCCGTGCCGGACGCCCTGCTGCTCGGCCTGATCGCCGCCACCGGGTTGACCCGCGAGGTGCTGTTCAGCGCCGGACCGCAGGCCCACCACCGGCTGAGCGGGCTCATCCCCACGCTGCCCGCGCCGCTGAAGGAACTGGTCGGGCACACCGAGGCCGCCGTCGGTGCCGCGGTGCTGCGCGGCATCCCCTGACCTCCGGGTCACCGCCCCCATTCCTCCCCCTCCACCGGAGCAGCCCCCATGCCCCCTGCAGCCACCGTCGAGCGTCCCAGCAACGTCTCCGAGGCCCTGGCCCGCGGCCGGCTCGGCATACCGTCGGTCGTCTTCTTCGTCCTCTCCGCCGCCGCCCCGCTGACCGTGGTGGCCGGCGTGGTCACCACGGGGTACGCCGTCACCGGCGTCACCGGCATCCCGCTGGCGTTCCTGGCGGTCGCGGTGGTGCTCACCCTCTTCGCGGTCGGCTACGTGGCGATGGCCCGCCGGCTGACTAACGCCGGCGCGTTCTACGCGTACATCGCCCGTGGGCTCGGTCGGCCCGCCGGGGTCGGTGCGGCGTGGGTCGCGCTGATCGCGTACAACGCGCTGCAGGTCGGGCTCTACGGCGCGATCGGCGCGGCCGCCGAGCCGGTGCTGGACCAGCTCTTCGGCGGTTCACCCGCCTGGTGGGTGGTGGCCCTGGTCGCCTGGGCGCTGGTCGCGGTGCTGGGCGTGCTCCGGGTGGACGTGAACGGCCTGGTGCTCGCCGTGCTGCTGCTGGCCGAGATCGCAGTCATCCTCGTCTTCGACCTGGCGCAGGTCACCCACCCGGCCGGCGGTTCGGTCAGCTTCGCCACCCTGTCGCCGGACAATCTGCTGGTGCCGGGGGTCGGCGCGATCCTGGTGCTGGCCACGACCGGCTTCACCGGCTTCGAGTCGGCGGTGGTGTTCAGCGAGGAGAGCAAGGACCCGAAGCGGACCGTCCCGATGGCCACCTACCTGTCGGTGGCCATCATCGCCGGTCTGTACGCCTTCTCGGCCTGGACGATGACCGTCGCCACCGGACCGGACCGGATCGTCGACGCGTCCCGGGAACAGAGCACGGGGCTCATCTTCAACCTCGCCGGCGCGCACCTCGGCGACACCGCGGTGACCATCGGCCAGGCGCTCTTCCTCACCTCGCTGCTGGCGGCGATGATCTCGTTCCACAACACCACCGCCCGGTACGCCTTCGCGCTCGGCCGGGAGCGGGTGCTGCCGGCACTGTTCGGGCAGACCTCGCCGCTCACCGGGGCGCCGCGGGCCGCCTCCCTGGCGCAGAGCGCCCTCGGCCTGGTCGTGATCGTCCTCTACGCGGCCGCCGGCTGGGACCCGCTGGTGCAGCTGTTCTTCTGGGGCGGCACCGGCGGCGGGTTCGGGGTGTTGCTGCTGATCACCGCCACCGCGGTCGCGGTGATCGCCTTCTTCGCCCGAACCCGCACCGAGGAGACGTTGTGGCGGCGGGTCGTCGCCCCCGCCCTCGCGGCGATCGCGCTGGTCGCCGTCATCGTGGTCGCGGTGGACAACTTCGCCATCCTGCTCGGGGTCGCCCCGGACTCGCCGCTGCGCTGGGTGATCCCGGCGGTCTACCCGGTGGCGGCGCTGCTCGGCCTGCTCTGGGGGCTGGTGCTGCGCCGCACCCGGCCGGCCGTGTACGCCCGGATCGGGCTGGGCGCGGAGAGCGCCGTCGTCGCCGCGCCGCGGACGGCCGACGAGGTGACGCCGCCGGCGGCGGAGGTGACGGCATGAGCGAGCGTCAGCGAGTGAATCGTCAGTGCGGTGCTGTGGTGCCTCATGGCGGCGCCGAGCGGAGCGAGGTGACGGCATGAGCGAGGTGCCGATCGAGCGGCTCGGCCCGGCGGAGACCCGGTCGGTCGCCGAGCGGATCGCCCGGGCCTTCCGGCTGCTGGCCGTCACCCGGTGGCTCGTGCCGGACGAGGCGAAGCGGGAGGCGGTGCTCGCCGACAACTTCGAGATCCTGGTCGACCACGCGATGCTGCACGGGATCGTGCACGGCACCGCGGACCGGGCGGGCGTCGCGGTCTGGTTCCCGCAGGCCGGCGAGCCGGCCCCGCCGCCGGCCGACTACGACGCCCGGCTCGCCGCCGCCTGCGGCGAGTGGACGCCGCGGTTCCAGCATCTCGACGAGCTGTTCGAGGCACACCACCCGCACGCCGACCACCACCATCTGGCGTTTCTGGCGGTCGCGCCGGAACGCCAGGGGCGGGGCCTGGGCAACGCGCTGCTGCGGCACCATCACGGCCTGCTCGACGCCGACGGCGTGCCCGCATATCTGGAGGCGAGCAGCGAGCGCAGCCGCGACCTGTACGCCCGGCACGGCTACCGGGCCGCCGAGCCGTTCCGCGTTCCCGACGGCGCCCCCTTCTATCCGATGTGGCGCGACCCGGTCGGCTGAGCGGTGCGCGCCGCCGATGCGCGGCTGGCCACGCGGCCCGGGGCGACGGGCGGGAAACCGGGTACGGCCCGGTCGGCGAACCGCCGACCGGGCCGCGTGGACGCGACGGTGGTCGGGCCCGCCGGCCCGACCACCGTCGTCCACCCCGTCAGTACGCTCCGTCGAGCTGCCCGCGCAGCCTCGTCAGCGCCCGGGCCAGCAGCCGGGACACGTGCATCTGTGACACGCCGATCTGCTCGGCGATCTGGGACTGGGTCAGGTTGCCGTAGAACCGCAGGGTGAGGATCTTCTGCTCCCGCTCGTCGAGCGTGGCGAGCGCCGGGCCCAGGGCGACCCGCAGCTCGGCCAGCTCGAATTCGCCGTCCTCGCCACCGAGCATGTCGCCCAGCTCGGTGGCCCGGTCGCCGTCGCCGGTCGGGGTGGACAGCGACACCGCGTTGTAGGCGCGGGCGCCTTCCAGGCCCTCCAGCACCTCTTCCTCGGTGAGGTTGAGGTGGGCGGCGATGTCGGCGACCGTCGGCGAGCGGCCGAGGGTCTGCAGCAGCGCGCTGTTGGCGTCGGAGATGGCCAGCCGCAGCTCCTGGAGGCGCCGGGGCACCCGGATGTCCCAGGTCCGGTCGCGGAAGTGCCGCTTGAGCTCGCCGATGATGGTCGGGATGGCGTAGCCGGCGAAGTCGACGCCCCGGGAGGGGTCGAACTTGTCGATCGCCTTGATCAGCCCGACGGCGGCGGTCTGCGCCAGGTCGTCGGTGGGCTCGCCCCGACCGCTGTAGCGGTGGGCGAGGTGGTTTGCGAGCGGCAGCCAGGCCTCGATCGCCCGGTCGCGCAGCGCGGGGCGCGACGGGTGGTTGACGGGCAGCGCCGCCATCGCGTTGAGCAGGTCGGCGGCGCTGTCGGTGAGCGCGCCCGGGTCGAGCTTTCCGGTGGTGGACGGTGTGGTCGCCTGCTCGCTGATCGTGTGCGCGGTCATGGTGGTCCTCCCTGCACCTCGTCCGCGGAGGAAAGGCGTGACGCATGGGTTCAGCTTCAGTTCGTACGTTCGGGAGCCACCGTAACCCGATCGTCCGGAAGAAATCTAGCCGAAAGTACGATGTGCTTATGGGATTTTGATTATCCTATCCGGCGGCACCGGACATAGCGGGCCGGCGGCGGCCCGCAGTCCGAGTCCGTTTCGGGTGTCCGCTTCGTCAGTGCAGCTCAACCGATGGGTCAATGGAGAAGCCGACAATCAGCTCGCATTGCCGACTTTCGGTCGTTGTCCCGCTGACGAGACCGCCCGTAGCGTCACGGGGTAGCCGTATACGGAGGCACCCCGTGCTCGACCCCGCCGCTCCGCAACTCGTCCTCAACGCCCGGATGCTGCAGTTCAGCTGGCTCCCGGCGGACCCCGACGCGGTCGCGGCGGTACTGCCCGCCGGGGTGTGTCCGAGCCCCGACCGCCAGGTGTTCTTCTGTCAGTACGTGGTGGACGACGCGGCGCAGACCTCCGGCCTCGGCGCGTACTCCCTCACCTACCTCGGCGTCGCGCTTGACGGCATCGAGCCGCCGGCCGCGGGGGACACCCCCGGCGGCCTGTGGATTCACTACTTCGCCTCCAGCCCCCGGGTCCGCGACTACGCCGCCGCCCGGGGCGTCCCGGCCACACCCGGGGAGACCCGGCTCGACCTGCGGGGCGAGCAGTTGACCGCGGAGACCCACGCGGATGGGGCTGCGCTCATCCGCACGATCGCCCGCGTCGGCGACACCGGCTGCCAGGTGTTCAGCGGGCACCACCGCTACCTGACCGCCTGGGGCGGCGGGCTGCTCAGCGCCGAATTCCCGTACGTGGCCGAACCGGTGACCCCGTTCGAGGTCGAGTCGGTGGAGTTCCTCGTCCCGGCACACCCGGTCTATCCGTTACGCCCGGCCAACCCGCTCACCATCTGCGGCGGCCTGTACTCGCCCCGGGTGTCGTTCGCGTACCCGGCGCTGCCGGTCGCGCTGGACCAGCCGCCGGCCGCCACCGGCCTCCGGCCGGTGCCAGTCGGTGAAGAACAGGTGGTCACCGGCCTTTAGCGTGGCCGCCTCGCGGACCAGCCGATCAAAGTGGGCAGCGCCGTGAATGAGCGGCTCGGCGAGGTTTCCGCTCGTCCAGACGGGTAACACAGATCCCGGGTTGGCGCGTTCCGGTGCGGTGAGGAACCAGTCCCGCAGCGCCACGTTCCAGCCTCCCGAGGTCGACCCCGACCTCACGGTAGGCCCCCCGAGACGGCCCCGCGCGCTGACCGCCCCTGGTCGGCCGCCCCTCCCGTGGGTCCCGCCGCGACCCTGTACCGCCCCACGGAGGAGGCCGCACCATGTCCGCCGAGACGACGAACACCGTGACCGAGCACCGCGCGCCGGCGGTGGAGGGGGAGCGGGGTGCGCTGGTGGCGGTCTTGGTGATGGTGATCCTCGGCGTGGCCGGCATCTTCGCCGTCTCCTGAGCGCCGGCGGGCGCCCCGGGTTGCCCCGGGACGCCCGTGCGGCGCGGATCCGTCAGGGCCGGGAGCCCTCGCCGTCGGTGTGCGGCATCCGCCCGGCCGGGATCACGCCGAGCCGGCCGGCCTGGAAGTCCTCGAATGCCTGGACCAGCTCGTCCCGGGTGTTCATCACGAACGGGCCGTAGTGCGCGACCGGCTCCCGGATCGGCTGCCCGCCCATGATGTAGAGCTCCAGGGCCGGGGTGTTGCCGTCCTGCTTCGCGTCGGCGGTGACCCGCAGCGCGTCGCCCGGGCCGTGCACCGCGAGCTGGCCGAGGTGGATCGGGCGGCGGTCGCTGCCCACCGTGCCCCGGCCGGCCAGCACGTAGACCAGCGCGTTGAAGTCCGGCCGCCAGGGCAGGCTCAGCTCCGCGCCGGGCTGCAGCGTCACGTGCGCGATGGTGATCGGGGTGTGGGTCGAGCCCGGGCCCTTGTGCCCGGCGATCTCCCCGGCGATCACCCGGATCAGCGCGCCGCCGTCGGGCGTGGTCAGCAGCGCCGATTCCCGGCCGCGGATGTCCTGGTAGCGCGGCGGGTTCATCTTCGCCACCCGAGGCAGGTTGACCCAGAGCTGGAGGCCGTGGAAGAGGCCGCCGCTCATCACCAGGTGCTCCGGTGGCGCCTCGATGTGAAGCAGGCCGCTGCCGGCCGTCATCCACTGGGTGTCGCCGTCGGTGATGGTCCCGCCGCCGCCCTGCGAGTCCTGGTGGTCCATGATCCCGTCGATCATGTAGGTCACCGTCTCGAAGCCGCGGTGCGGGTGCCAGGCGGTCCCTTTCGGCTCGCCCGGTGCGTAGTCGACCTCGCCCATCTGGTCGAGGTGGATGAACGGGTCCAGTTCGGTCAGCGGCACGCCGGCGAAGGCCCGGCGGACCGGGAAGCCCTCGCCCTCGTACCCGCTCGGGGCGGTGGTCAGCCGGCGGACCGGACGGAATGTGGTGGACTCGTCCAGCCGCGGCAGGCGAGGCAGGACGAGGACGTCGTCGACGGTGATGGCGGGCATCGCGGGCTCCTTACTTGTCGGCCGGGGTGGACGACGCGTCGCGGTCGGCGCGCAGGCGCCGGCCGAGCCGCTCGAAGACCCGGGTGAGGCAGGCGACCTCGGCGTCGTCGAGGTCGTCGATCAGGTGGGTGCGCACGGAACGCAGGTGGTCCGGCGCGGCCCCGCGCAGCGCCAGCAGGCCGGCCGCGGTCAGCACGGCCTCGCTGCCGCGTCGGTCCTCCGGGCAGGACTGCCGGGCGACCAGGCCGCGCTTCTGCATCGAGGAGATCTGGTACGTCAGCCGGCTCGGCGAGAACACCAACCGGCTGGCCAGCTCGCCCATCCGCAGCCGCTGCCCCGGCGCCTCGGAGAGTAGGACCAGCACGTGGTAGTCGGCGAAGCTCAGCTCGCTGTCGGCGCGCAGGTCGTCCTCGAGCTGGGTGAAGAGCCGCTGGCTCGCCTCGATGTAGGCGCGCCAGGCGTTCATCCGCTCGGGGCTCAGGCTCTCGGTCACGGCTACGAGAGTAGCACTACTTCAAATTTAAACAAGTGCCGTGGAGTGCGTGTGAGCGGCGCGACAGCGAGTGGTGCTGGGAAGGAGTTTGGAATTTGAAACAGATCCGAACGCCGCTGCCCGGGCTAGGGTCGGGGGGTGGATGATCTCGACCTGCTCGACTGGCGGGAGCGGGTGGCCCGGCTCTACCTCTCCGACCTGGACCTGGCCGGGTTCCGGGCCGCCCGCGACGACCTGTTCCGCTCGCACCCGTGCAGCCCGCTGCCGGCCGCCGACCGGGCCGGCTTCCCCGGGCTGCGCTGGTTTCCGCCCGATCCGGCGGCCGTGGTCGAGGCGCCGCTGCGGCCCGCCTCAGGCGCGGAGACCATCGACACCGGCGGGCCCGACGGGGTCGTCCGGTACCGCCGGGTCGCGGTGGCCGAGACCCCGTGGGGCCCGCTCACCGTGTGGTGGATCGAGGCGTACGGGGGCGGGCTGTTCGCGCCCCTGCGCGACGCCACCTGCGGCGCCGAGACCTACGGCGGTGGGCGCTACCTGACCGACACGGTGAAGGGCACCTTCGGGCGCGGCCTGACCGTGCTGCCCGGCGGGCGGGTCCGCCTCGACGCCAACTACCTCTACAACCCGAGCTGTGCGTACGACGACCGCTGGGCCTGCCCCCTCGCCCCGCCGGAGAACCGCCTCGACGTCCCGATCCGGGCAGGCGAACTGGCGTACCGCCCCTGAGACCTGGCCCGCTGTCCATTTCTAGCGGTGATCATGAGGTTGGCGGGGAGTTTGATCTCTAGGAGTGCCGCTAACCTCATGATCAACCTGGCGGCGGTTGCGGGTTTCGGGGGCGGCCCAGGCGAGGAAGCGGTCGAAGAGTTCCGCCGGGGACGGGGTGGCATTCGGGTTGAGCTTCACCAGGTCTCCGGTGGCGTCGAAGAGCAGGCCCGCCAGGTAGACCGAGAGGGCCACCCGATCCCGCCGGTACTCCATCAGCAGCAACAGCCGGGCTGGCTGGCACGGCCAGGGTGCGGCGCAGATCCGGCACAGCCACCGGGGCCGCATGGGCAGGTGCGGGCGCACGGCCCGACGCTGGCGGTCGTGCAGGGGGACGGTCACCTGCTCATGGTGATGCAAGGTGTTGACTACGTCAACGGCCTGCGTAGTTGTCGTCGTCTAGGCACATCGCCGCTGTCATCGTCAACATGTGGAGCTTGTCGGCGTGTCGGAGATCCGGGTGATGCTCGGCGGTGTCTCCCGGCAGCGCGCCTCGGTGATCGCCAACCAGCGGAACTTCCCCGAGCCGGTCGCCGTTTTGGCGATGGGCAAGGTGTGGCGGAAGTCGGACGTGGAGCAGTGGATCCGGGAGCACCGGCCGGATCTGTCGACAGACTGAGGAGAGGGCCCCGCGCGGGGCCCTCTCGGCTGGTGCCGGTCGGCTAACGGGCGGTCGCGCCGGTCGGCGTCAGGTGCATCCGGCCGAGCAACTGTCGGGCCTGGTCGGCCAGGTCGGCGTGCACGGTCACGGCGTACTGGCTGGCGCGCAGCGAACTGGCCGAGGTGAAGTCCCGCTGGCCCCCGGTCATCGCGTGGACCACCGCGCCGAACACGGCACCCCAGATCGCGCCGATCACCAACCCGACCACGATCACCGCGAGCCAGTTCCCGGCGGTGAAGATGCCGAACAGCAGGCCGATGAAGAGCCCGAACCAGGCGCCGGTCCCCGCGCCGATCAGCGCGGCCCGGCCCGTGGTCATCCGGCCCATCACCGTCTCCACCAGGGTGAGGTTGGTGCCGATGATCGCCGCGTGTTCCACCGGGAACCGGTTGTCGGCCAGATAGTCCACCACGCGCTGGGCGGACGGATAGTCCGGGTACGTGCCGATCGTGACGGTCGGCGGACCCGGCTCCGGCCCGTGGCCGTCCCCGCTCGGCGCGGCCGGTTGTCCGCCCGGGCCGGACGGGAGGTTGGAGCCGCCCGGCATCCCGGGCCGCCAGGCGGGGGACGGAGTCGAGGGTCTGGTCATGAGCGTCCTCCTTCGTCGACCGCCCGGTTTCCCACCCATGACGGGCGGTAACGCCGGGGCCGTCGCCGCACATGCCGCCGGTCCAGCCGGGTAGGCAGGGTCGTGGAGAGCGGGCGGATAGCCGAGCACGGGTTCCTGGCGGACGGTCTCAGCGCGGCACTGGTCGACCGGGCCGGTGCGGTCAACTGGTGGTGCCCACCGCGCTTCGACGGGCCCTCCGTCTTCGGGCGGCTGCTGGACGACCGCGCCGGGCACTGGACCATTCGCCCCGAGGACGACTTCACCACGGAACGGTCCTACCTGGACGACACGCTCGTGCTGCGTACCGTCTTCACCACCCGGACCGGCTCCGTGGCGGTGACCGACGCGTTGGCGCTGGAGTCCGGGGCGTGCGGCCACGAGATCGGACTGCGTTCACCGCGTGTTCTCGCGCGGCTGGTCGAGGGACTCACCGGCGAGGTCCCGATGCGGGTGCAGTACCAGCCCCGCTTCGAGTACGGGCGGGTCAGCGCGTACCTCACCGAATCCGACGGGCAGATCCAGGCCACCGCCGGCACCTGCCGGTTGAACCTGCGGGCCAACGTTCCGCTGGACCTCGGGGACGGTGAGGCCACCGGGCGGTTCACCGCTCGTGCCGGCAGCCGCCACCATTTCACGCTCGGCCACGCCGACACCTACTCCGGCCGTCCACCCGACGTGCCCGACGCCGACCGGGTGGTGGCCGACACGGTCGCCGGGTGGCGGTCCTGGGCCGACCTGCATCGCGACCAGTACCAGGGCGAGTATCGCGAGCAGGTGCAGCGCAGCGCGATAGTGGTGCAGGGGATGATCTACCAGCCCAGCGGCGCGGTGGTCGCCGCGGCCACCACCTCGCTCCCCGAGGAGTTGGGCGGTGACCGCAACTACGACTACCGCTTCGTCTGGGTACGCGACTTCAGCCTCACCCTCCAGGCGCTCTGGCGGGCCGCCTGTCCGGACGAGGCCAACCGGCAGTTCGCCTGGGTGTCCCGGGCCATGGGCCGGATCGGCGACGAGCCGGTGCCGATCATGTACGGCGTGCACGGGGAGCGGGACCTCACCGAACACCAGTTGGACCATCTCTCCGGATACGCCGGCAGTCGGCCGGTCTTCATCGGGAACGACGCGTGGCGGCAGCGGCAGACGGACGTGCTCGGCGAGATCCTCGACGCCGCCTGGTTGATGCGGCACTACCTGGACCCGATGTCCCCCGAGGTCCGCCAGTTGCTGCACGCCCTGGCGGTCCGAGCGGTCCGGGACTGGCACCGGCCGGACGCCGGGATGTGGGAGGCGCGCGACGCCGAGCGGCACTACCTGTCGTCCAAGGTGCAGTGCTGGACCGCGCTGGACCGGGCGGTCCGCTTCGGGCGGCGGATTGGCGACGACGCCGACGTGGCCCGCTGGGCGGCGGCCCGGGACGAGGTGCGCCAGGCGGTGCTTACCCGGGGCTGGAACGACCGGCTCGGCGCGTACACCGGGGCGTTCGACTCGGACGAGTTGGACGCCTCCGTGCTGATCATGCCGCTGGTCGGTTTCCTGCCGGCCGACGACCCGCGGATGCGGTCGACGATGGACGCGGTGGAGCGCCGGCTCTCCCGGGATGGCCTGCTGCGGCGCTGGGACACCGACCCGGCGGGCTTCGTGATCTGCTCGTTCTGGCTGGTCAGCTGCCTCGCCGAGGCCGGCGAGCTGGACCGGGCGCGGCGGCTGTTCGAGCAGCTCGCCGCCCGGCTCAACGACCTCGGCCTGTACGCCGAGCAGATCGACCAGGCCACCGGCGAGCAGCTCGGCAACTTCCCGCAGGCCTTCTCGCACATCGGCCTGATCAACGCCGCGGGCCACATCACCGAGGCCGCCGAACGGTTCGAGCGGGAGGCCGTGCCGACCGGTACGGCGACCACGGAGGGAGCACGCGGATGACGGGACGACTGGCGGGCAAGACCGCCCTGATCACCGGCTCGGACTCGGGCATCGGCCAGGCCACCGCCATCGAGTTCGGCCGGGAGGGCGCCGACGTGGTGGTGCACTATCTCCACGACCACGCCGGGGCGAACCACACCAAGGCGGAGATCGAGAAGGCCGGCCGGCGGGCCGTGGTGGTGCAGGGCGACATCAGCGTGGAGCACCAGGTGGAGGCGATGTTTGAAGAGGCGCTGGCCGAGTTCGACACCCTGGACGTGTTGATGAACGACGCGGGCGTCGACGCCTCCGGCATTCCGGTTGCGGACCTGGACACCGAGACCTGGGACCGGTGCATCCGGACCAACCTGTACGGGATGTTCTTCTGCTGCCGCCGGTTCGTCCGGCACCGGCGTGACCAGGGCGGGCACGGGAAGATCATCAACATCACCTCGATCCACCAGGAGGTGGCCCGGGCCGGCGGCTCCGACTACGACGCCAGCAAGGGCGGCATGCTGGAACTGGCCAAGAGCCTGGCCCTCGAGGTGGCGCCGATGCACATGAACGTCAACAACATCGGCCCCGGGATGGTGCTCACCCCGTTCAACCAGCGGGCCATCGACGACCCGAAGTACCTGGAGGAACAGGTGCAGAGCATCCCCTGGAAGCGGGCCGCGAAGCCGGAGGAGATCGCCAAGGTGGCGGTCTTCCTGGCCAGCGACGACGCCGACTACGTGACCGGGTCGACGTACTTCATCGACGGTGGCCTCATGCAGAACCAGGGCCAGGGCGCCTGACCCCGTCCGCCGCCCCGCCCCGCCCGTCGCCCCGCCCGCGCCGGCGATCATGAGGTTGGCGGCGGAGTGGATCTCCCCGAGTGCCGCCAACCTCATGATCGACGCGGAGACGGGCGGGGTGGGGGAGGATCGGGGGGTGGAGTTGGTGGTTACCGCGGATACGCATGTGCCTAAGCGGGCGCGGGATCTGCCGTCGACGCTCTGGGCGGCGATCGACGCCGCCGACGTGGTGCTGCACGCGGGGGACTGGGTGGACGTGTCGCTGCTGGACGCGATGGCGGCCCGGGCCCGCCGACTGATCGGCGTCTACGGCAACAACGACGGGCCGCCGCTGCGGGCCCGGCTGCCCGAGGTGGCCCGGGTCGAACTGGCCGGGCTGCGGGTGGCGGTGGTGCACGAGACCGGGCCGAAGACCCGCCGGGAGGAGCGCTGCGCGGCCGCCTACCCCGACTGCGACCTGCTCGTCTTCGGGCACTCCCACATCCCGTGGGACAGCGTCGCCCCGAACGGACTGCGCCTGCTCAACCCCGGCTCACCCACCGACCGTCGGGCCCAGCCGTACGCGACGTACCTGACCGCGCGGGTGGCGGCGGGGCGGCTCGACCGGGTGGAGCTGCACCGCCTGCCCCCGCGCTGACTCGCACCGGCCGCGACCGGGGGAGCTCGTCGATCCGCCGGGATGGCGCCTCGGCCAGCCCTCCGGTCCGGAGGCCGGCACGCCGCCCGCCGCTTACGATCATGCGGTGGCGGCGGACCGGGCGGGTGTGGTGGTGGTCGGCGCGGGCATCGCCGGGGTGGCCTGCGCGAACGAGCTGACTCGGGCCGGCATTCCGGTGGAGGTCCGCGAGCGGGCCCGGGTCACCGGCGGGCGGATGGCCAGCAAACGCTTCGACGGCCGCCCCGCCGACCTGGGGGCTGCGTACCTCACCGTCGACGACCCGGACTTCGCCGACGTCGTCGACGGCTGGCGGGCCGCCGGCCTGATCCGGCCGTGGACCGACACCCTGATCGCGTACGGCCCAGAGGGGCGGTGCGAGGTCGCCGGGCCGGTGCGCTGGGCGGCCCCGCACGGGCTGCGCTCGCTGGTCGAACACCTGGCCCGGGACCTCACCGTGGTGCACGACCGGCTGGTGATGACCGTGGCACCGGGGCCGCGGGTGGACGGCCGGGCGTGCGAGGCGGCGGTGCTGGCCATGCCGGGCCCACAGGCAGCCCTGCTGCTCGACCCCGCACTCGCGGCGGCGACCCGGGCGGTGGCCGCGCAGCGCTGGTCGTCGGCGCTGGCCGCGGTGCTGCGCTTCCCGGCCCGCCGCTGGCCCGACTTTCGGGGCGCCTTCGTCAACGGCCACCCGCTGCTGCGTCTGGTCTGCGACGACGGCGACCGGCGGGGCGACGCCGCGCCGGTGCTGGTCGCGCACACCACCCCCGAGTTCGCCGCGGCGCACCTGCTGCAGCCCACCGCCGCCGGCCCGTCGATCGAGGAGGCGGTCCGCGACCTGCTCGGCCTGCCCGAGCCGGCCGAGCTGGTGCACGTGCACCGCTGGACGTACGCCACCCCCACCGACGGCGGTGACGGCGCCTACCACCTGGACGACGACGGGATCGGCGTTGCCGGGGACGCGTTCGGGCGGCCCCGGGTGCAGAGCGCCTGGCGCTCCGGCCGCGACCTCGGCCGAGCGCTCGCGACCCGGCTGCGCACCGACCGCCGCTGACCGGGCCCGGTCAAGATCCGCCTACCTCCGGGGAGGTTGCTGCGTCCCGGCGCGCTGAGGCGGCAACCTCCCCGAAGTTGCTGGCAGCCCCCGGCCAGCGGGGACGCCGTCCAGCGTGGGTTCGGGCGCGCGGTCGCGCGCCGCGGCGTCGTGGCTCCGTTCGCCCGCCCGGTCGAGCAGCTGCATGACCGGGGTGGCCGCGATGCCGTGCCCCACCACCGAGACGATCACCACCAGGCCGACCGTCGCCCAGAGCAGCTCGGCCTGCGGGAAGTCGATCTGGCTGGTCGCGTAGGCCAGGTAGTAGAACGAGCCGACGCCGCGGATGCCGAACAGGGCGATCACCCAGTGCTCGGCCGGCCGGCCGGGGGCGCCGCGCAGCGACAGCCACCCGGACAGCGGCCGGATCACGAGGAGCAGGGCCAGCCCGACCACGGCCGCCGGCCAGGTCAGCGGGGCGAGCAGGCCGCCGACCACCGCACCGCCGAAGAGCAGCAACAACAGCACGGTCAGCAGGCGCTCGACCTGCTCGGCGAAGTCGTGCAACACGGAGTGGAACTCGTGGGTCCGCTCGGCGGCCCGGATCGCCCGGGCGGCCACGAACACGGCCAGGAAGCCGTATCCGCCGGCCACCTCCACCAGCCCGTACGCCAGGAAGGTGGCGGCCAGCACCAGGAAGCCCTCGGCGTGCCGGGCGAGCCGCAGCTGGCTCGGCGCCCGGAAGAAGAGCTTGCCGAGCAGCCAGCCGATCAGCAGCCCACCGGCGAACCCGACAGCGATCTGATAGAGCACGTGCACGGTGAACCAGCGGGCCAGCCAGTCCGCCGGGGCGAGGCTGGTGGTGGCGATGGCGATGGCCGCGTACACGAAGGGAAAGGCCAGGCCGTCATTCAGCCCGGCCTCGCAGGTGAGGGCGAAGCGGACCTCGTCCTCGGAATCCTCCACGTCGGTCGGCTCGCCCACCTGCACATCGGCGGCGAGCACCGGGTCGGTCGGGGCGAGCACGGCGCCCAGCAGCAGCGCCGCCGCCGGCACCAGGCCCGCCCACCACCAGCCGAGCAGCGCCACCGCCGCGATGCACAACGGCATGGCGATCGCCAGCAGTCGCCAAGTCGACGCCCAGCGGACCGGGCTCAGCGGCCGGTCGATTTTCAGTCCGGCGCCCATCAGCGCCACGATCACGCCGATCTCGGTGAGGTGGGTGGTTACCTCCGGCCAGCGCAGCGGGTCCGGCGTCGGCAGCCCGGTGGGCAGGAGGAACACCAGCATGCCGAGCCCGAGGAAGGCGATCGGCATGGACAGCGGCCGGCGTTCCAGGACCCGCGGCAGCACCCCCGCGAGCAGCGCACCGGCGCCCAGCAGCGCGATCGCGACATCCACCGGTTCCACGGCACCACCCTCCCGCCGCCCGCGGCGGCCAGGTGGTCACCAGTGCCCCGTAATCCGGTCCGCCATGCCTCCGGGTCCGGCTTGTCCCGGGTGCGACCCGCCACCGTCCCGCCGGTCTCAGCCCAGGGCCGCGAGGGTGCTCTCACCGAGCCCGTCGAGCAGCGCCGCCGGGTCGTCGTACACCGCCACCGCGCCGGCCGCCGCCAGCTCCGCCCGGCTGGTGCCGCCGCAGGTCAGGCCGATACAGGGGATGCCCAGGCGGCCGGCCGCCACGACGTCCCAGACCGAGTCGCCGACGAACACCACGCGTTCGGCGGCCAGCCCGGACTGGTCCAGTGCGGCGACCAGGATGTCCGGAGCCGGCTTGCTCTCCCGCGCGTCGGCCGAGGACGTGACGGTGTCGATCACGTCGTCCGCGTCGAGCGCGGCCCTCAGCGCGGCCACCTCGGGTTCGGCCGCCGAGGTGGCCAGCACCACCCGCAGCCCGCGCGCCGCGCAGGCGCGCAGCAGGTCCACCGCCCGTGGCAGCGGTGTCAGCCGCTCCCAGTACTCGGCGTAGCTGACGTCGTGCCCGTCGCGCAGCTTGCCGTCGGCGTCCCGGTCGCGCTCCGGCCCGAGCAGGTGGTCGAGGAGCTTGTCCGAGCCCATGCCGATGGACCGGTGGATGGTGGCCAACGGTACCCGGTGGCCCGCCTGTCGCAGCGCCTCCCACCAGCTCACCGTGTGCAGGTACGTGGTGTCGACCAGGGTGCCGTCCACGTCGAAGAGGACACCTCGGCGGTTGTCGCTCGGCATGGCTCCCCTCCTACCCGCCCGCGCCGTCGCCGACGCGCGACTCAGGTCGCGGGAATAAGGATCTCGAACCAGACGGTGGACCCGCGCACCGTCGGGTCGGTGCCCCAGGCGTCGCTCAGCTCCTCGATCAGCCCCAGCCCGCGCCCCCGGCTGCTCAGGGTGTCGGTCTGGGCCCGCGTCACCTGACCCCGGGTGCCCGAGTCGGCCACCGAGACCAGCAGCCGTTCCGCGGTCAGGTCGATCTCCACCCGGGCGGCGGTCCCGGCGTGCAGCAGGGCGTTCGTGGTCAGCTCGCTCGTGCAGAGCACGGCGGCGCCGACCACCGACTCGGGCACCTGCCACTCGACGAGCTGGGCGGTCAACCAGTGCCGGACCCGGCTCGGCGCGGTCGGCTCCGCCGGCACCGCCATGCTGGCCGAGCGGCTCGGCTTGACCGCGTGCTCCACGGCGAGCACCGCCACGTCGTCCTCCGTCGTGCCGGGCACGGCGGCGGTGGCCACCGCGCAGAGCGCCCGGGGGTCACCGCTGGTCGCCGCCGTCACCGCCGCGGCCAGCCCGGCCAGCCCGGCACCGAGGTCCTGACCGCGCCGCTCCACCACCCCGTCGCTGTACAGCAGCAGGGTGTCGCCGGGGTGGAACGCCACGGTGGCCGTCCCCGACTGGTGGCCCAGCCCCAGCGGCGGGCTGGGAGGTACCTCGACGTACTCGGCCGCCGGACCGCCCACCGGCGGGCAGCGCCGGATCAGCGGGGCGGGATGGCCGGCGCTGGCCAGGGTGATCCGTTCCCGGTCGGTGTCGATGACCCCGAACACTACGGTGACGAACAGCTCCTGCGTCCCGCGCTCGGCGCCCAGGCTGGCAACGAGCCGGTCCAGGCCGGCGAGCACGGCGTCCGGCCGCGGGTCGGTGAGCGCCAGCGCGCGCAGCGCGGCGCGGACCTGCCCCATCCGGGCGGCGGCCTGCACGTCGTGTCCGGCCACGTCGCCGAGGACCACCCCGAGCGCGCCGCTGGGCAGCAGGAACGCGTCGTAGAAGTCACCCCCGGCGGCGTTGCCGTCCACGCCGGGGTCGTACCGCGCGGCGATCCGCAGCCGGGGCAGGTCCGGTAGCTGCTCGGGGAGCATGCTGCGTTGGAGCAGCTGGGCCGTGCCGTGCTGGGTCTCGAAGCGGCGGGCCCGCTCGGCGGCCTGGCCGACCAGCTCCGCAGACGCGGCGAGCAGCGCGCGCTCCGCCGGCGACCAGGGGTGCGGGGACTGGTAGCCCACGGTGACCGCGCCGCGGATCACCGCCGAGCGCAGCGGCAGCGAAGCGAGCGACCGGATCTTCTGGTCGTGCCGGTCAGCCGCGGTGTCCCGCAGCGGCTGCCCGTCGGTGGTGAACACGGGCACGCCACTGCGGGACGTCACCACGATCGGGACGGGCGACTCGGCCGGTATCCGGCGCCACAGCGGCGGCAGCCGCTCGTCGGCCTCGTCCAGCAACTCGCCGCGGACCCGGCGGACCATCCGCCAGGCCGACCCGTCGTCGACCATGAAGGAGACCCGGTCGGCGTCGAACGAGTCGAGGCAGTAGCGGAGGGTGACCCGGGCGACGTCGTCCAGGGTGAGGGTGCCGGAGAGCGCGGCGGCGAAGTCGCTGAGGCTCTGCAACTGCTGGGTGACGTGGGTGGTCTGCGCGGCCACGCTGAGCACGCCGATGATCTGGCCGGCGCTGTCCCGGACGGGCGAATAGCCGCGGGTGAACACCGGTGGCTCGGCGGCCCCGGCCCGGTGCCGGTCGACCGGCAGCACGGCCTCCCGTTCCAGGAACGGCTCGCCCTGCCGGTACGCCCGCCCGATCACCTCCCCGGCGTCCGGTTCGTGCCAGATGTCGGCGAACACCTCCGCCGCCGGCCGCCCGAGCGCCTCCGGATGCCGCGCGCCGATCAGTTCGGCGTACCCCTCGTTGTAGAGCAGGACCAGGTCCTCGCCGTAGAGCAGGGCCATCGGCACGGGCGAGGCGAGCACGAGGTCGACCACCGCGCGGACGGCCGGGTCCCACTGCTCGGGTGCGCCGAGCGGCATGCCGGCCCATGAGTGCGCCGCCCCGGCGGGGGACGCGGCGGCGCCCGAGCCCATGGGCGCCCCCGAGGTGGGGGCTGATGGCGTGGGAACCCGCCCGACCGTGCCTGGCATGACCGCAGCCTATCCGGAGAGTGTCGTACCGGTTTCGATCACGCGCGGCGGGCCGGGTCGCCGAATCGCCCGGTACGGAGGCTCGCGCAGGTCAGAGCCACAGGCCAAGACGGGGGAGGGCGGCTCCGCCGTGTCTCAGGCCAGGTGCCGGGGGTCCAGCGAGCGGGCCAGGGCACAGACGGCGAGCAGGCGGGTGAGCAGCCAGTCCGGCTGCGCCCAGTCGATCGGCTCGACCGGTGGCCGCCAGCCGTGCTCCAGCGCCGCGGCGAGGACCCCCTCGGCGTACCCGGCCAGCGCGGCCACGGTCAGCGCCCGACTGTCGCCCTGCAGGCTGTCGCGTACGGCGGCGGCGTGCTGGTCGACCGCGGCGAGCAGGCCGGGGTTGGCGGCGGCCGCGGTGAGCCCCGTGGCGCCGACGGAGGCGGTGAGCCTGACGAGGGTGGACCGCGCGGATTCCGCCGCGGAGCGGGACACCACCCGGTTGTTCGGCACGCGCATGGTGACCGAGGCTAACCGCGCGGCGAGCGCGGCGGCCTCGGCCGACCGGCCGATGCCGGGGTCCACCGGGCGCGGTCCGGTCCCGCCCGCCGGGATTGAGCCGACCGCTAGGGGGCAGATGGGAAAGGGGCGAACCGTGCGGCGGACCCGTGGAGGAGCTGGAATTGGCACAGCAGGCGGACGGACCGGACGAGGCGCACCGGCGGCCGGCGGGCGTGAGTGACACCACGGTCGAGGCGCTCGGCAAGCTCAGCGAGGCCCTGGAGTGCGTGGAGCGGGCCCGGGGGCACTTCTACTCGGTGCACCAGCTGATCGGCCACGCCGACCTGATGCTGGACGACGCGGTGGCGCTGTTCCGGTCCGCCGGTCACGACGGGATCGCCGACCGGATCGAGCAGGACCTGCTCGGCCGCAACGTGATCGCCGGGCGCTGGACCTTCCAGCTCGTCGAGGACTTCGACGACGGGTACTACGCGCTGTTCCGGGAGCTGGACCGCCGGGCCCGCGACGAGTTGGTCGGCGGCCGGCGGCACCTCTACGAGGCGGAGATGAAGGAACGCCGGCGCACCCGGGGGCGGCCGGGTCACGAGGCGCGGCCCGGCGCGGACGGCTAGTCGGACGAGCGGGCGTCCGCCGGCCGGCGCCGCATGGCGTCGTCGGCGATGATCACGGTCGCCACCATGAGCGCCACCACGAGGCTGAACAGCCACGAGCTGTCGGCCACCAGTTTGGCGGCGACGGGCGCCTGGGCGGCGACGAGCAGGAAGCCCAGCCAGGCCAAGCGACGCTGACGGGTGGTGAGGAAGCCGGTGCCCTGTTGCATCCGAAAAGTCTTACGTGGGACGGGAAGATCGCCGTCCCCCGTTCGGCCGATTCTGGATGGGCTGTCCGTTTTTCCGACCGTCCGTACCTCACTTCTTGTCGTTTCGGGCGAACCGCGCGTCATCGCCGCACGGGTCGGCCTCCGGGCGCCTCGCGACGCCCGGAGGCGGGCTCACGCGTCGGGGCCGGTCCGGCCGGTGGTCGACGGCCGGTACGCCCGGTCGGCGTCGGTCATCTCCTGGCGCTCGGCCTCCGGGCCGGCACCCCGGTCCACCGCCTCGGGCCCGTGGCCGAACGCGGACTCCTCGCCGGCGTCGTTGCCGGTGACGTCGTCGGCCTGCCCGTCGACGGTCGACCGGGCGATCGCCCGGTCCAGTTCGTGCAGGGAGGTGCGATCCTCGTCGCGCCACACGTGCCTGTCTTTTTCGGTCATTCTCCAGCGGTACCCGGACCCGGTGATCGCAAACGGCCCGGGTGGCGGGCGGCGGGCACGGCGATGGCCGCCGGAACGTACCGGCGGCCATCGGAGCTGTCGTGTCCGGGGAGCGCGACGTCAGGGGGTGGGTCGCTCGACCGTGCCGCGCCAGGCGCCGGTCTCCTGGCCGCGCCGCTCGATGAACTGCTTGAACCGCTCCAGGTCGCCCCTGGCCCGGCGGTCCACCGCGCCGAGCTTGGCGCCGGCCTGCTCGACCACGCCGTGCGGCTCGAACTCCATCTGCAAGGTGACCCGCGTGTTCCCCTCGTCGAGGCGGTGGAAGGTCACCACGCCGGCCTGCTGGGTGCCCCCGGTGGACCGCCAGGCCACCCGCTCGTCCGGCAACTGCTCGGTGATCTCGGCGTCGAACTCGCGCTTCACGCCGCCGATCTCGACCGTCCAGTGCGTCAGCGTGTCGGAGAGCTGCCGGACCTCCTGGACGCCCTCCATGAAGTGCGGAAACTCCTCGAACTGCGTCCACTGGTCGTAGGCGGTGCGGATCGGAACGGAAACGTCCACGTGTTCCATCACGCCGCTCATCGTCGAATCCTCCTGTTCCCGCCGGTGTCGTCGCACGGAACGTGGGCCGATCCGCTCACCAGCGCGTCGTCTCGTTCTTGTGCCCGAGTGCGGCCCACACCTCGGAAATCGTCTGGTAACGCGTGTCGTCAGGCAGGCGTTCCAGGGCGGCCACGATGTCCGCCGGCGCCTGGTTCTCCCGCGCGTTGGCCACCAGCGCGTCGCGGTCCCCAGGCAGCGCGCTCATGGTGATGAACCGGCCGAGGCGGCTGCGCGCCTCGACATCGTCCATGCTCATCCCCTGCGGGTTGCCGCCGCGGCTCGCGCCGGCCGTGAGCGTCTTCGGCTCCGGCTGGTCCTCACCCGCCGGCTCCGGCTGGCGGGACTCCTCGACGCGCGAGCCACCGGCCCCCGGACCCTGGATGAGGCCGCTGACGTCCTGGCTCATGTTGTCGTCGACCCTGGGTGAGTGCTTGCTGCTGCCACGTTCCATGCCGACAGACATGCCCGAGGGGACCGCCGGTAAACCGGGGTGGTCGGCAGAGCCGGTCATCCGGTCACGAATCGGCCGGCGCGCGGGGCGGCAGCACCGGCTCGCCCGGGTCGGTGGCGCCGGTCTGCAGCACCCGGCCGCGCTGCAGCTCCGCGTTGACCTGCACGCCCAGCAGCAGGGCGCAGTTGGACAGGTAGAGCCAGACCAGGAAGGCGATGACCGCGCCGAGGCTGCCGTACGTGACGTCGTACGAGCCGAAGTTGGCGACGTAGAGGCCGAAGCCGGCGGAGGCGAGCACCCAGGCCAGCAGGGCGAGGGCGCCGCCCGGGGTGAGCCAGCGGAACCGGGGCTGCCGGACGTTCGGGGCGATCCAGAACAGCAGCGACAGCAGGGTCATCGCCACCAGGGCGAGCAGCGGCCACTTCGCCACCGTCCACACCGTGCGGGTCAGGCCGCCGGCGTGCAGCCGGTCGCCGACCGCGTCGGTGACCGGGCCGCTGACGATCAGCCCGGTGGCGACCACCGCGAGCAGCACCAGCGACAACCCGGCCAGGCCGATCTGCAGCGGGCGCAGCCGGTAGAACGGCCGCCCCTCCGCGACGCCGTAGACGGCGTTGGACGCCCGGGTGAACGCGCCGATGAACCCGGACGCCGACCAGAGTGCGCCGAGCAGACCGAAGCTGAGCAGCACCTTCGCCGAGCCCTGCTGCTCCACCACGCTGCGGACCACGCTGACGAAGCCGTCGTTGCCGACCACCGACCCGGCGCCGATCTCCCGCGCCAGGCCGATCACCGTGTCGACGGTCCGCTCGCCGTCGGAAACCAGCCCGACCAGGGCGACCACCACGACGGCCGCGGGGAAGAGCGCCAGCACTCCGTAGTACGTCAACGCCGCGGCCCAGTCGGCGCAGTTGTCCTGGACGAAGTTCCGCCCGCTGCGGACCAGCACCCCGCACCAGGTCGCCCAGCTCAGCTGGCGTACCCGGCGGGGCATCCGGGCCCGCTTCCGGGCCGGGACCGCCCGCTCCGTCGTCGCCGCCATGACCGCCTCCTCGACCCGGGCGCGCCCGTCGCGCGTGGCCCGGCGGTACCCCGGCGCGGAAATCGACAAACCGGGTGGCGGTTTGCGGCCGGAACGCGGGGGAACGGTCATAGGAACCCATCGAGACGGAGGAGGACGAGATGCCCGGGCGCGAGGTACTGCCCAGCACGCTGCGGCGCTCCCCGGCGAAGGCGCAGCGGACCTGGGAGAAGACGCACGACTCGGCCGTGGAGACGTACGGCGAGGGACAGCGGGCGCATCGCACCGCGTTCGCCGCGGTGAAGCACGAGTTCGAGAAGGTCGGCGACCACTGGGAGCCCAAGGGACGCAAGGGCCCGAGCGACCGCCAGGCCGCCGGAGGTGGCCCGGCGCGGCGGGCACCCACCGCCGCCGGAGTGGACGCCAACGCGCCCAAGGAGCACCTCATGGAGGTCGCCAAGAAGCTGGAGGTGCCCGGCCGGTCCCGGATGACCAAGCCGGAACTGGTCAAGGCGATCCAGAAGGCGAACGCCCGCGAGACCACCAAGGCCCGCGAGAGCGCCAAGTCCCGCGGCCGCTGACCGCACCACCGGAAAGGGTGGCTGTCCCTCGGACAGCCACCCTTTCCAGGTCGGTCACCAGTGGCCGCCGCCCGGCGCCTCGATGTGCACCGTCTTCACCGTGCTGAACTCGTCCAACAGTTCCGGGCCGTACCCGAAGCCCTGGCCGCTGCCGCGGCGCGGCTGCGCGGCGCCGCCCGGCGCGCCCCCGAAGACCGCGTTCACCTTGACGGTGCCCACCGGCAGCTCCCGCCAGGCCCGGTGGGCGTGGCTCATCGAGCCGGTCAGCACCGTGGCGGCCAGTCCGTACGGCGAGTCGGCGGCGCAGCGCAGCCCCTCGCTGAACGAGTCGACCACGACCACCGGGGCGACCGGGCCGAACGTCTCCTCCCGCACCAGAACCATCTCGTGCCGGCAGTCCGACACCACCGTGGCCGGGTAGAACGCCCCCGGGCCGTCCGGGAGCTCTCCGCCGGTGCGGAGCCGCGCCCCCTCGGCCACCGCCGCGGTGACCTGCCCGTGCACGTGGTCCCGGTGCCGCCGGTCCACCAGCGGCCCGAGCTGCGTACCGGGTTCCCGGCCGGGGCCCACGGTCAGCGCCTCCGCCCGCTGGATCAGCGCGTCGACGAAGTCCTCGGCCACGTCCCGGTGCACGTAGATGCGTTCCACGGCGACGCAGATCTGCCCGGCGTTCGCGAAGCAGCCCAGCGCGGCCTGATCGGCCGCCCAGACCGGATCCACCCCATTGTCGATCACCAGCGGGTCGCTGCCGCCGTTCTCCAGCAGCACCTTGGCGCCGGTGCGGGCGCCGGCGGCGGCGATCGCCCGGCCGGTGGCGGTGGACCCGACGTGGGCCACCACGTCCACGTCCTGGCCGGCCAGCGCCGCGCCCACGTCGGCCCCGCCGGTGAGCAGGGACAGCACCCCGGCCGGCAGCGCGGCGTCGAGGGCCCGCGCCAGCAGCCAGCCGGTGGCCGGGGTGCGCTCGCTGGGCTTGTAGAGCACGACGTTCCCGGTCACCAGCGCCGCGCCGAGCAGGCCGCAGGAGACCGCGACCGGGTCGTTCCAGGGGGTGATCGCGGCGACCACGCCGCGCGGTTCGGGGGTCATGAAGTCGAGGGCGCCGTGCCCGCCGTGCAGCGTCCGCCCGCCGCGCAGCGGGCCGAGCTCCGCGTACTGGCGCAGGGTGCCGATGCCGGCCGCCACGCCGCCGCGGGCGTCGTCCAGCGGCTTGCCCATCTCGGCCGTGGTGGCCTGGGCCAGCTCCTCCGCGGCGGCCTCGACCGCGTCCGCCGCCCGGTGCAGCGCCGCCGCCCGGTCCGCCGGGTCGATCACCGCCCAGTCCGCCGCCACGCCCCGGGCGGCCTCGACCGCCTTCGCCACCTCGTCCGCCGTCGCCACCGGCACGGTGGCCACCGGGGAGTCGTCGGCCGGATCACGTACGACCAGTTCGCCCCCCTCACCACCCGCGCCCCACACTCCACCTATGAGTTGCGAAACCGTGTACATGCGGCGGTGGATGCCCCGACCCGGCCGAGGCAAACGCGTTTTGCCCGGTAACCGGCCGGGTAGGCGGATCGGATGAGCCCGCCCGGCGCGCAGAGCGCGGACGCTGTCGTCATCGGCGCCGGCCACAACGGTCTGGTGGCCGCCAACCTGCTCGCCGACGCGGGCTGGGACGTCCTGGTGCTGGAGGCCACCCAGGCGCCGGGCGGAGCGATCCGCTCGGCCCAGGTCACCGCCCCCGGCTACCTCAGCGACCTCTACAGCTCGTTCTATCCGCTCGGCTACGCCTCCCCGGTGCTGCGCCGGCTCGGCCTCGACCGGTACGGGCTGGCCTGGACGCACGCCCCGGACGTGCTGGCCCATCTGCTGCCGGACGGCCGGGCGGCGGTGGTCAACCGGGACCTGGACGTGACCGCGGCCTCGCTGGCGGCGTTCGCCCCCGGCGACGGGGACAGCTGGCGGCAGGCCTACGCGGCCTGGTGCGAGGTGGCCGAGCCGATGCTCGGCGTCATCACCAGCCCCTTTCCGCCGGTCCGTGGCGGGCTGACCCTGCTGCGCCGGCTCCACCTGTCGGGCGCGTTGCGGCTGGCCCGGCGGCTCGTCGTACCGGTCCGCAGGCTCGGCGACGAGCTCTTCGCCGGCGAGGGCGGGCCGGTACTGCTCGCCGGCTGCGCGCTGCACACCGACCTGTCGCCGGACGAGGCCGGCTCCGGGGTGTACGGGTGGCTGCTCGCCATGCTCGGCCAGCAGGTCGGCTGGCCGGTGCCGGTCGGCGGCGCCCAGAAGATCACCGACGCGCTGGTGGCCCGGCTGGTCGAACGGGGCGGCCGGATCGACTACGGCGCCCGGGTCGACCGGGTGCTCACCGCCCGGGGGCGGGCCATGGGTGTCCGCACGGTCGGCGGCGCCAGCTGGCGGGCCCGGCGAGCGGTGCTCGCGGACGTGCCCGCCCCGGCGCTCTACCTGGACCTGGTGGGCCCGGCCGCGCTGCCGCCCCGCCTCGTCGAGGACCTGGCCCACTTCCGGTGGGACGGCTCCACACTCAAAGTCGACTGGGCGCTGTCCGCGCCGGTGCCCTGGCGCAACCGGGCGGTGGCCGGCGCCGGCACGGTGCACCTCGGCGCCGACCTGAACGGGCTCACCACGTACTCGGCGGCGCTGGTCCGCGGCGAGGTGCCCCGGGACCCGTTCCTGCTGGTCGGGCAGATGTCGGTGGCCGACCCGAGCCACTCCCCGCCGGGTACCGAGTCGCTGTGGTCCTACACCCACCTGCCGTTCCGGCACGACTGGCGGGGCGAGGAACTCGCCGCACAGGTGGCGCGGATGGAGGGGGTGCTGGAGGATGCCGCACCCGGGTTCCGCTCGCTGATCGTCGGGCGGCACGTGGCCGGCCCGGCCGAGCTGGAGGCGGGCGACCCCAGCCTGGTCGGCGGCGCGCTCGCCGGCGGCACCGCGGCCGCGTACCAGCAGCTGTTCCTGCGGCCGATCCCCGGCCTGGGGCGCGCGGACACTCCGGTGGACCGGCTCTTCCTGGCCAGTGCCTCGGCGCATCCCGGCGGCGGCGTACACGGCGCGCCCGGCGCGAACGCCGCGCGGGCCGCCCTGGCGCGCGACCGCGCGCTCACCGGCGGCCTGTACGCGGGCGCGATCGGCGCGGCGCACCGGGCGGTCTACCGCTGACGCCCGCCGTGCTCGGTGTGCTCGGCGTGCTCGGCGGTCCGGGCGCTCGGCGTGCTCGGGGTTCGGAACGCTCGGCGCGCACCGTGCGTGCTCAGCGTGCCGGTGGCCGCGAAGTTCGGCGGCCGGAAGCGGGTGGCGCTCGCCGCCCACGGCGCACTCGGCCTGCCGGCGGCGACGGTTCGTCGGCGCGGCGGTGTGCGGGCAGCGGCGCGGCGGTGTGCGGGCCAACGGCGCGGCGGTGTGCGGGCAACGGCGCGCGGTCACGGTGCGTGAGCCATGTGGCCCGCCGGCACCATGCCGCGCGTTGCCTTTGCTCTGCAGCCAGATACGCAGCGGTCACGGTCGGTACATGACGCGAAGTCGGGCGACGGTGGTCGCTGATCCAATGTCCCAGGTCATCGCGGTGTTGCGTGGATGGCTGCAGAGCAAAGGCGGGCGACAGGCACCGCAGGGCAGCGGCAGAGACCTCACGCTACGTCACGATGACGCAGCGTGAGGCTGGAGATGGTGGATCGCTGCCGTCAGTCCGGCAGGTTGCGGTGCCGGGCCCGCAGCATGAACGGCATCAACGCGCTCTCGATCTTGGTGGCGGTGGTCATCTTCGAGGCGCCGTCGCGGCGCTCCTCGAAGCGGATCGGCACCTCCAGGATGGTGTGCCCCAGCTTGGTGGCCAGGTAGTGCATCTCCACCTGGAAGCTGTAGCCGTTGGACTGCACCCGGTCCAGCCCGATGTCCCGCAGCGCGTCGGCCCGCCAGATCTTGAAGCCGGCGGTCAGGTCGCGGATCCGCACCCGCAGCAGGGTGTGCACGTAGAGGTTGGCCCAGCCGCTGAGCGCACGCCGGTAGAGCGGCCAGTTCTCGTCCAACTCGCCGCCGGGCACGTACCGGGAGCCGATGACCACGCTGGCCTGGGTGGAGAGCAGCGCGCCGAGCATGCCGGGCAGGGCCTCCGGCGGGTGCGACAGGTCCGCGTCCATCTGCGCGACGAACTCGGCGTCGCCGGCGAGCGCCCGCCCGATCCCGTCCACGTACGCCCGGCCGAGTCCCTCCTTGCCCGGGCGGTGCACCACGAGCACCCGGTCCGGGTGCTCGATGGCCAGTTTGTCGGCCACCTCGCCGGTCCCGTCCGGTGAGTTGTCGTCCGCGACGAGCACCTTCAATCCGGGCAGCGGCAGGGCGAGGAGCCGCTCGACCAGCACCGGGAGATTGCCCGCCTCGTTGTAGGTGGGAACGACGACGGTCAGGCGTGCGTCGCGCCACGGGGCGGGCAACTGCACGGGTTCGATCATCACGGACATCCTCGGTCGGCCGACATGGTTCACCTGAGAGGGTAGCCAGTCGCCCGCGCCAGGTCCGCACAGACGCCCGCTCGGCGGGCCGGAAACGCCGTTTCGGGGGTTGCGGGCCGGCGGAACCGACCGTGCCGACCGGCGGTCACCGCGGGTGGCGTCAGCGCATCGTCTTTTGCCTGGTGGCGATGTCGGAGAGCCGGTTCAACATCTCCTTGTTGCGCTGACGCAGGACCAGGCCGTTGAGCCCGGTCCAGACCCAGCGCAACGGCCCGGCGGCGAAATCCTCGCGGAAGCGGACCTGGGTCCGGCCGCCGTCGAGCGGTTCCAGGGTGAAGTCGACGATCGCCTCGCCCGCCGGCCACAGCCTCGCGCGGAGCACGAGCCGGTGCGCCGGTTCGCAGGCCAGCACGTGGGAGCAGTCCTGCAGCGAGAAGGGCCAGGGCCCGACCCGGTGGTGCAGCCGGCTGCCGACCTGCGGCCAGCTGTCGTCCACCCCCCGCACGTGCGCCGTGCCGACCACCCAGTCGCTGTACGTCCACCCGTCGGCGAGCACGGCGAAGACCTGCTGCGGGGGTGCGTCGATCACTTTCTCCACAAACGCCACGCCAACCCCGTACCCCGCCTCCGCCACGGCTAACGACGACTCCGGGTTAGCTTCTCGGTGGCGGCGGGTATCGCCGGACCGGGCCGGCGGAGTGCGGGACGCACCGGCCGTGGCAGCACCGGCGGAGGCGGCTCCGCCGAAGTTGATGTTTACTCCTCGGGGGGTCGGGAACCCGCCGCCCGTGCGACGGGACCACGAGCGGGATCAGTGCAGGTCAGCCCGGGTTGACCCGGGTGCTGACCGGTTCCCGTCCGGCCTGTACGACGCGGTGCTGCTGGATCGGGACGGCACGCTCGTCGAGGACGTGCCCTACAACGGCGACCCGGAGAAGGTCCGCCCGGTGCCCGGCGCGCGGGAGGCGCTGGACCGGTTGCGCGCGGCCGGGCTGCGTCTGGCCGTGGTCAGCAACCAGTCCGGGCTGGCCCGGGGCTACTTCACCGAGCGGCAGATGCGCGCCGTCAACGCCCGGGTGGAGGAGCTGCTCGGGCCCTTCGACAGCTGGCAGATCTGCCCGCATGGCGAGCCGGACGGTTGTGTCTGCCGCAAGCCGGCGCCGGGTCTGGTGCACGCCGCCGCCCGGGCGCTCGGCACCACGCCGACCCGGTGCGTGCTGGTCGGCGACATCGGCGCCGACATGACCGCCGCCGCGGCGGCCGGCGCGGCCGGCATCCTGGTCCCCACCCCGGCCACCCGGGCGGCTGAGGTGGCTGCCGCGCCCACGGTCACCCGCGACCTGCCGGAGGCGGCGACCGAGATCCTGCGCCGGGTGCGGCTGGTGGCCGCCCCCGGGTCCCCGCCACGGCGGGGCGCCGTCCTGGTGGCCCGGAGCGACGCGGCCGGGGATGTGCTGGTCACCGGCCCGGGCATCCGCGCGGTCGCGGCCGGCGCGGACCGCGTCGTACTGCTCTGCGGGCCACGCGGCCGCGCAGCCGCCGACCTGCTACCCGGCATCGACGAGATCATCGAATGGCCACTGCCCTGGATCGACGGCAACCCCCAACCCGTCGACCCACAGGACATGCACCACCTCACCACCCGCCTCACCACCATCCACGCCGACGAGGCAATCATCTTCACCTCCTTCCACCAGTCCCCCCTACCCCTCGCCCTGCTCCTGCGCATCGCCGGCATACCCCGCATCAGCGCCATCAGCGACGACTACCCCGGCACCCTGCTCGACATCCGCCACCGGGTACCCACCGGCATACCCGAACCCGAACGAGCCCTCTCCCTCGCCGCCGCCGCCGGATACACCCTCCCCACCGACGACGAACCGGGACTACGACTGCGTACCGACCGGCTGCCGCCCGTCCCGGCCGGGGGCGGCGAGCCGGGCTATGTCGTGCTGCACCCGGGCTCCTCCGTGGAGACCCGGGCCTGCCCGCCCGAGCTGGCCACCCGGATCGTCCGGGTGCTCAGCGCCGCCGGCTACCGGGTGGTGGTGACCGGTGGCCCGGACGAGCGGGACCTGACCGCGCGGGTCGCCGCCGCCGGCGGCGTGGACCTGGGCGGGCGTACCGGACTCGGCGAACTGGCCGCTGTCATCGCCCGGGCCGGCGCCCTGGTGGTCGGCAACACCGGGCCGGCGCACCTGGCCGCCGCGCTCGGCGTGCCCGTGGTCAGCCTCTTCGCCCCCACCGTCCCGTTCGGTCAGTGGGGACCGTACCGGGTGCCGACCGTCCGGCTCGGCGACGCCGGGGCGCCGTGTCGGGACACCCGGGCCACCCGCTGCCCGGTCCCCGGCCACCCGTGCCTGTCCGCCGTGGAGCCGGGGCGCGTACTGGAGGCGCTGCGGCTGCTCGGCGTACCCGCCGACGCGCCGGAGTCCGTCCTCGCCGGCCCGGTCGCCACCCGAACCGGCGGGGTGGTCGGATGAACATCCTGGTGTGGCACGTGCACGGGTCGTGGACCACATCGTTCGTCCACGGCAAGCACCGCTATCTGGTGCCGGTCACCCCGGACCGGGGTCCGTACGGCCTCGGGCGGGCGCGGACCTACCCGTGGCCGGACAACGCCGTCGAGGTGACTCCCCAGCAGCTGCGCCGGTCCGAGGTGGACCTGGTGCTGCTCCAGCGTCCCGAGGAATTCGACCTGGCCTGCGAGTGGCTGGGCCGCCGGGTGGGCCGCGACGTGCCGGCGATCTATGTCGAGCACAACACCCCCAAGGGCGACGTGCCGAACACCCGCCACCCGATGGCCGACCGGGACGACCTGAGCATCGCCCACGTCACCCACTTCAACGAACTGTTCTGGGACAACGGCGCCACCCGCACCACCGTCATCGAACACGGAGTCCTCCCACCAGCCGTCGAATGGACCGGCGAGCTGAACCGCCTCGCCGTGGTCATCAACGAACCCGTACGCCGCTGGCGGGTCACCGGCACCGACCTGCTCCCCCG
>NZ_JBEYSO010000013.1:0-174850 GCF_040642675.1 Micromonospora sp. NPDC047738 | reverse complement strand
TTTGGCACTGGCTTATCAAACACCCTGTTGAGTTCTCAAAGAACAACCACACACCATCCAGCAACCCTGCAATCCACAGGACCCTGTCCGGGGCAACCTCTCCACTCTACCCGGGCCGTTCCGCGCGGTCAACCTCGTCTCCGAGGTGATCAGCTTGGTTCGGTCCGATCCACGCCGACGCACGCCGTACCCGGCGGTCGTTGCTGTCGTGGGTTCCGGCGGACCGGCCGGCGTCGCTTTCGCGATCACCCGCCCGGCTCCCTGCCGGCCTTCGAACTCTACCCGGTCGGCTTCGCGATCGCAACCCCGTGTTTTCGGAGCGCCTCGCACCGCCCGGATCCCCAGTCTCGCTCGGCGTCTCCGCCACGAGCCTGGCGCCCGTTGTCGGCCGGTTTGTCCGGCCTCCCGCGTGCAGAGAGAAAGTTACGCGGACGGCCCCGAGAAGGCAAATCAACGTCTGTCACTACGTTTCCGGCGGGCGCCACAGCACCGGATGGCAGACCGGAGGCATCGAGGAGGACCACGGAGGGCACAACCGTGCCAGAGTGTCTGGCATGGATGACGTGTCCCGGATCCCGGTGGCGACGCTCGCCGCAGACACCCTGCTCGGCCTGCTGCTGCCGTTCTGGCAGCTCGTCATCGCCGCCTTCGTGGTCTTCGTCGTCGCGGCGTCAGTGGGGCGGCTGGCCAGACGCGGCCGCTCCCGGATGACCACGGCACTGCTGATCACCGCCGCGGCGATCGCCGGCTTCACCGTGCTCGGTGTGCTGCTGGAGAGCTGACCGGGCTCACAGCCGGCGGTTGGCGAGGCTGGGCAACTCGGCGCGGATCTTCCGCAGCCGGTCGAGGTCCAGATCAGTGACGGCGAGGCCGGGGCCGTCCGGGACCTGGCTGAGCACCGTCCCCCACGGGTCGACCACCATGCTGCGTCCGAAGCAGGTCCGCCCCGGATCGTGGTCACCGGTCTGGCCGGCGGCGGCGACGAAGCACTGGTTCTCGATCGCCCGCGCCCGCAGCAGGACCTCCCAGTGGTCCCGGCCGGTGTGCATCATGAACGCGGCGGGCACGACCAGGAGCGCGGCACCGCCGTCCGTGGCCAGTTGCCGGTAGAGCTCGGGGAAGCGCAGGTCGTAGCAGATCGAGAGGCCGACGCGGACGCCGTCGACGTCGACCACCACCGGCTGGTCGCCCGGAGCCACCGCCGCGGACTCCAGGTAGGAGACCCGGCCCGGAATCTCCACGTCGTACAGGTGGATCTTGCGGTAGCTGGCGGCGAGCGCACCGGTGCGGTCGAAGACCAGCGAGGTGTTCCAGGTGTGCTCCGGATCCGGTCCGGCCTCGTGGAACGAGCCGGCGATCACCCACATGCCCAGCCGTCGGGCGACCCCCGCGAAGAACTCCCCCACCACGCCGTCGACCGGCTCGGCCGGCGGCATCCGCTCGGCCACGCCCAGATAGTCGACGTACTCGGGGAGAACGGCGAGGTCGGCCCCGGCCGCCGCGGCCCTGACCAGCAGGGCCTCGGCGGCGGCCAGGTTCGCCGCACGGTCGTCGCGGGCGTTGAGCTGGCAGACGGCGACGCGCATGGGGCTCAGCGTACGGGCGGCGCGCGGCCGGCGACAGGGCTCAGCCGAGCAGCGCCCCGGTGCTGACGGTCAGGCGGACTTCTCCTCGCGATCCCGACGAGCCCGGCGACCGGTGAACTCACGGGGCACGATGGTCGGGTTGACGTTCTCCAGCACCACCTCGCGGGTGATCAGCACCCGGGCGGCGTCGGGGTTGCTCGGCACCTCGTACATCACGGAGAGCAGGACCTCTTCCATGATCGCCCGCAGGCCACGGGCGCCGGTGCCGCGGAGCATGGCCTGGTCGGCGATCGCCTCCAGCGCCGGCTGCTCGAACTCCAACTCCACGCCGTCCAGCTCGAAGAGGCGCTGGTACTGCCGGACCAGGGCGTTGCGCGGCTCGGTGAGGATCCGCACCAGGGCCGACCGGTCGAGGCTGCGCACGTTGGTGATCACCGGGAGCCGGCCGATGAACTCGGGGATCAGCCCGAACTTGAGCATGTCCTCCGGCATGACCTGGCTGAAGATGTCGTCGGTCGACCGATCGGAGACCGACCGGAGCCGGGCGCCGAAGCCGGTGCCGCCGGAGCCGGTGCGGGCCTCGATGATCTGGTCGAGGCCGGCGAAGGCACCGCCGCAGATGAACAGCACGTTGGTGGTGTCGATCTGGATGAACTCCTGGTGCGGGTGTTTCCGCCCGCCCTGCGGCGGCACGTTGGCCACCGTGCCTTCGAGCATCTTCAGCAGCGCCTGCTGCACGCCCTCGCCGGAGACGTCCCGGGTGATCGACGGGTTCTCCGACTTACGGGCGATCTTGTCGACCTCGTCGATGTAGATGATCCCGGTCTCGGCGCGCTTGATGTCGTAGTCGGCCGCCTGGATCAGCTTGAGGAGAATGTTCTCCACGTCCTCGCCGACGTATCCCGCCTCGGTGAGGGCGGTGGCGTCGGCGATCGCGAACGGGACGTTGAGCATCCGGGCCAGGGTCTGCGCCAGGTGGGTCTTGCCGCAGCCGGTGGGACCGAGCAGCAGGATGTTGGACTTGGCCAGCTCCACGCCGTCGTTGCCGGAGCCGGGCGCGCCGGCCGCCTCGGCCTGGATCCGCTTGTAGTGGTTGTAGACCGCGACGGCGAGCGCCTTCTTGGCCTGCTCCTGACCGACGACGTAGTTGTCGAGGAACTGGCAGATCTCCATCGGCTTGGGAAGCTCTTCCCACTTCACCTCGCCGGACTCGGCCAGCTCCTCCTCGATGATCTCGTTGCAGAGATCGATGCACTCGTCGCAGATGTAGACGCCCGGGCCCGCGATGAGCTTCTTGACCTGCTTCTGCGACTTGCCGCAGAAGGAGCACTTCAGTAGGTCGCCGCCGTCACCGATCCGTGCCACCTACGTTCTCCCTGCACTCGTCGGCCGGAGCGCCGGCCCTGACCTGCGGGCCTGCCGCCCGTCCGTCTGTCGTCCCATTCGCCGGTCCGCACCAGCGAAGCGGTACAGACCCGACGTTACCCGCTGCCGGAGGTTTCTCCGACCCCCAAAACGGGTGTGTCAGAGGTCGGCCGGGACCGATGCCCCGGCCGACCTCCGATCCAGCAGAGCTCAGCTCGCGGCGTGCGCCGCCAGCAGACCCTTCTTGCGGCTGGTCAGGATCGTGTCGACCAGCCCGTACTCCTTGGCCTCCTCGGCCGTCATGATCTTGTCGCGGTCGATGTCCTTGCGGACCTGGTCGACCGGGCGGTTGCAGTGCTGGGACAGCATCGTCTCCAGCTGCGTCCGCATCCGCAGGATCTCCCGGGCCTGGATCTCGATGTCCGAGCCCTGGCCGTAGCCGCCCTCGGTGGCCGGCTGGTGGATGATGATCCGGGAGTTGGGCAGCGCCATCCGCTTGCCCGGGGTGCCCGCGGAGAGCAGCACGGCCGCCGCGCTGGCCGCCTGGCCGAGGCAGACGGTCTGGATGTCCGGGCGGACGTACTGCATGGTGTCGTAGATCGCCGTCATGGCGGTGAAGGAGCCGCCGGGCGAGTTGATGTACATGATGATGTCGCGGTCCGGGTCGGTGCCCTCGAGCGTCAGCAGCTGGGCCATCACGTCGTTGGCCGAGGCGTCGTCCACCTGCACGCCGAGGAAGATGATCCGGTCCTCGAAGAGCTTGTTGTACGGGTTGGACTCCTTCATCCCGTACGACGTGCGCTCGACGAACGACGGCAGAACGTAGCGGTTGTGCACGGCCGCGAACTGGGGCGGCAGGCTCAGGTCGGTCATCGTCAGCTCCTCGATCAGCTCAGGGTCCCGGCGCCTTCCGGAACCTGGGCGGCTCCGGTGATCACCTTGTCGATGAAGCCGTAGTCCATGGCCTCCTGGGCCGTGAACCAGCGGTCGCGGTCCGAGTCCGCCTCGATCTCCGCCGCGTTCCGGCCGGTGTGGAACGCGACCCGCTCCTGGAACATCCGCTTGGTGTAGAGCATCTGCTCGGCCTGGATCGCGATGTCGGCGGCCGTACCGCCCATGCCACCCGACGGCTGGTGCATCATGATCCGCGCGTGCGGCAGGGCGTACCGCTTGCCCTTGGTGCCCGCGCAGAGCAGCAGCTGGCCCATCGAGGCCGCCATGCCCATCGCCACGGTCGACACGTCGTTGTCGATGAACTGCATGGTGTCGTAGATGGCCATGCCGGAGTAGACCGAGCCACCCGGCGAGTTGATCCAGAGGTTGATGTCGCGGTCCGGGTCCTCCGCGGCGAGCAGCAGCAGCTGCGCGCAGATGCGGTTGGCGACCTGGTCGGTCACCTCGCTGCCCAGGAAGATGATCCGCTCCTTGAGCAACCGGTTGTAGACCGAGTCGTCGAGGTTGCCAATTGAGTCACCACCGCGGGCCTCGAGCGCCCGGAGCGGCTTCGCTGGGATGTGCATGTCGGTCATGGCAGCCCTTCGCTCTCCGTACCGTCGTACCCGACACTAACCGCTCAGCCGGGGGGCGTACTCCCGGTCGGGGCACTGTTCGCTCTCAGCGCAGCTGCCCCGAAGGGCGTACCCGAAAAGGGTTTCGGCCGCCGTCCAGCGTGCAGCGAGGGACGGCGGCCGACACCCGGCGATCAGTGCTCGTGGTTGTGCTCGGCCTCGTTCTGGGCGCGGAGCGCGTCCAGGGTGACCTCGTTGCCCGCCGAGTCCTTGATCTTGATCTTCTCCATCACGGCGGCGAGCGCCTTGCCCCGGCGGACGTCGCCGAAGACGGCCGCCGCGGCGCCGGAGCGGACCAGCTGGTCGTAGTACTGCTGCGGGGCCATGCCGGCGCGCTGGGCGCGGTGGACGATCTCGTGGCCGAACTCGTCGTCGGAGACCTGGACGTCCTCGGCGTCGGCCAGGGTGTCCAGCAGGAGCTGGATCTTGACGCCCTCGGTCGCCGCCTCGTTGAGCTCGGTGTCGATCTGCTCCTCGGTCTTCTCCTCGGCGGCGAGGTATTCCTCCAGGGAGGCGCCGATGCGCTCGAGCTGGTCGACCATCGCGGCCTTGCGGCTCTCGACCTCCTCGCGGACGACACCCTCCGGGGCCGGCACCTCGGCGGTGGCCACCATCTGCTCGAGGGCCTTGTCCCGGGCGGCGTAGATCTGCTCGACCTGCTTGCCCCGGGTCACCCGCTCGCGGAGGTCGTTGCGCAGCTCCTCGATGGTGTCGAACTCGCTGGCCAGCTGGGCGAAGTCGTCGTTGAGCTCCGGCAGCTCCTTCTCCTTGACCGTGCGGACGGTCACCGCCACGTCGGCGTCACGGCCGGCGTAGTCGCCGCCCACCAGCTGGGTGGAGAAGGTGGTGCTCTCGCCGGCGGCCAGGCCGACCAGGGCCTCGTCCAGGCCCGGCAGAAGCTGCTTGCTGCCGACCTCGTGCGAGATGTTGCTCGCCGAGCCGCCCGGCACCTCCTCGCCGTCGACGGTGGCGTTCAGGTCGATCTGGACGTAGTCGCCCTCCTGGGCGGCCCGCTCGACGGTCTTCAGCGTGGCGAACCGCTCACGCAGGCCGTTCACCTGCTCGTCGATCTCGCTGTCGGCGACCTGGATCTCGTCCACGGTCACCTCGATGGACGCCGGGTCCGGCAGGGTGATCTCCGGGCGGACGTCGACCTCGGCGGTGAAGTTGAGCGAGTCGCCATCGGCGAACTCGGTGATCTCGACCTCCGGGCGACCGAGGGTCTTCAGGTCGTGCTCGCGGACCGCGGCGAGGATGTTCTGCGGGATCGCCTCCTGCACCGCCTCGTTGAGGACGGTGCCCCGGCCCACCCGCTGGTCGATCACCCGCGGGGGAACCTTGCCCCGACGGAAGCCGGGAACCTGGACCTGCTGCCCGATCTCCCGGTACGCCTTCTTGAGGCTCGGCTCGAGCTCGACGAACGGCACCTCGATGGCGAGCCGCACGCGCGTCGGGCTCAGAGTCTCGACGGTGCTCTTCACAGGCGTACTCCTTGACGGATCTCAGTTGAGTCTGGGCGTGATTACGCGCATCGAGTGTAGGCGAGCCGGCCTGCTGCATCGGCAGCGCCCGGGGTGCCGCGCGGAAAAATCGGCGGTTCCCGGACGACCGGGCCGCGAACGGACAGTCGGGGTGGCGGGATTTGAACCCACGGCCCCTCGCTCCCAAAGCGAGTGCGCTACCAAGCTGCGCCACACCCCGTGGCGACGAGAAGTGTATGCCGTCCGCGCCCCCCGGACCCGCACCGGGGCCGCGCCAGGCCCCCGCGCCGGGCGACGCGCCGGGTTCGCGGGGAGGCAGCAGCTTCGGGGAAAGAGTGGTCTCTCGGGGCGGCGAGGGGCCGCTTTCGGGGAAGTAGTGAGGACCTTGAAGCCGAGCGACCAGCGACGCGCGGTACGGGGCTGCGCGTCCGGTTCGGGGATTCGGTAGGCTGTCGGGCGCGCCCCGCCGCAGCGGGGTGCATGCGGGCGTAGCTCAATGGCAGAGCTTCAGTCTTCCAAACTGACGGTGCGGGTTCGATTCCCGTCGCCCGCTCCAACGGCCTCCGGCCCAGGTCAGAGGCTGCATCCCCAGATCCTGGCCGGTCGGCCACTCCCCCCTCTGGTCTTGTGGGCCATCCGTGGGCCATTAGCTGCTCTGGCCGCCCTTGCGTCGGGCCTGCCGGGCGATCCGCCGGTCCATGGCCGAGGCGATTTCGCGGTCCCGCTCGCTGGTTGCGTGCTGGTAAATCAACGCCGCGCGCATGCTCGCGTGCCCCATTCGCTGGGCGAACGGTTGGGCACCGTCGAAGGTCTCCCGACTGGAGAACGGCCGCCAGATGCCGGCCCCCGCCGACCTGTACGCGTGGGCACGCGCCTGCGGTGCCGACGACACCGCCCGCTGAGGACCTGTTGCGGATGCTCGGCGAGGTCCAGGCCGCGCACCGCAGCTGGCGCCGCCAAATGCGCCAAGGCCAGGCCGCTGTCCAGGACAGCTACAACCAGCTTGTCGCCGAGTCGCCCCTCATTCGGCACTTCGAGACCGTGTGGGTACCCGGGCTGCTCCAGACCGCCGACTACGCCCGCCGCGCCCTGACCGAGATGGTCGAGCTGCACAACCTCGACATCGCAGACGTGGACACCGCCGTCGCCACCCGGATGCAGCGCCAGCAGTTCCTCTACGACACCACCAAGCGGTTCGAATTCCTACTCGCCGAGCCTGTGCTGCGGTGGCTGCTCGTTTCGCCCGAGGTCATGCGCGGCCAGCTCGACCGGCTGCAAACCGTCGTCGGCGTACCGAACATCCGGTTCGGCATCCTGCCGCTCGGCGTCCCGCTCGCCACCACCCCGCAGAACTCCTTCCAGATGTACGACGATGTCGCCATCGTAGAGACCTTCGTCGGCGAGACCACCTACCGCGACGACGAAGCAGCCACCTACACCAGGGCCATCGAACGACTCTGGGAGGAAGCCGTTACCGGCGAAGACGCCCGCCGACTGATCGTCCGGGCCGCCCAGGACCTCCAAAACTAGGCACGTCCGCTGTGCGGCCACTGCGCCGGGCCACGCCGTTTAGTCCCGACCTAGCAGGCGACCTCGCGGCAACCAGCCGGCCGGACAAGCAGTAAGCGGGTGGCTGCCTACCAGCTTGCCGTCCAGGTGTACCAGCTTCCCTCGATCTGTTCGAACTGTGGTGCCTCCCAGGCACTGTTTCCAAGGTCATCGTTCGGACCAGCAGGGAAGTAACCCCACCCGGAATCGTCGAAGCCAGGGTTCTCGCCGTAGAAGATGTAGCCGCCCGTCACACCGTACGACCCGAGAATGCGACACGAGCCGATCTTGCTAGGTGCGTCGACCGGGTCGTACGCCTCTGAGTCAGTCGGCGGTGCCGGTAGCTTCGCCACCACCTGGTCGAATGCCGCGCGGTCAAAGGAGCACCCTGAGCGGATGACCTGCTGCAGTCCGACGACGAGCGGCAGTCCGACGACGAGCACGGCCGGTACAACCACGGCGACCACCGCCGTAACCCCGATGATCCACCGCCAGCGCACGACTCGCATTCGCAGAGTCTGCCAGGCGTCCATGGAGAACCTGAAGGACAGGCGGTGACGGCGTACCACTGTCGAATTGACCTCTTAAGGATCAAGGCGGCCCGCAAGCGGGCCGCGCCGGCCCGGCCCCGGCCTGCTGGCGACCTCCGGCCGGCATCGGCCGGGCCGGCCGGCCACACTGGCGGACTGCAAGACCTTGAAGACCTCGGGGCGCTGCCCCGAACCCCGGCCCTCCTCAGAGATCGGCCGGGGCGGATCACCTCGCCGGGCACCACAAGGGCTACCAGCCCGACGAGGAGATCCGCTGGCTCTAGCTCGACGGCATGCCATCCAAGAGCGGCGAGCCGTGGCCCACCTGCAGGTGGACGACGCAACCCGTAACATCCGCCCGATGGCTCGAACGAACGACGAGGACCGCGGATCACCATTTCCAAAGCTGGGCGTAGGCATCGCTGACACGTTTCGGGTGGAGTTCACGCCGACTAGCCGCGACAAGAGGTTCGGCGTGTTCCAGCTCTACATCGAGGGCATCCCGATCGGAGACGCCAGCACAACTGCGCTGTACCCGCACATTGCGAACCTTTCCCGCCTGTGCGCCATCGCCGAACATCGCAGCGAGCGGAAGCGGAGCCGGTTGCATCTTGGGGACACCTTCGACCACCTGGACATGTACGTGGAGATGAGCCAGGTTGACGTGCTGTTCACCTTTACCACTCGACCTGAGTGTGGTGGGCCGCCACCGTGGGCACCGCCGGTTGGTAGGAAGATGCGGCTGAGCGTCGCTCGGTCAGAGTTCATCAGCACCTGGCGCCAGGCCGAACCGCAGTTCCGGCATCTGTTGGCATCGCAGTAGCGGCCGGGGCTCGCTTGCACCCGGACCGTCGCGGGCCATCCATGGGCCAGTAGCCGGGGCGCATAGCGGTCACGAGCGGTTACGAAACGCACCCGAATCTGAGGGCCACCCGCAGGCGTTTCGGGCATCACGACCAGTTGATCGCGCTCTTCCAGACTGACGGTGCGGTTCGATTCCCGTCGCCCGCTCCACGCATGAAGGCCCAGGTGGACCGCACAACCGCGGCACTGGGCCTTCCACATCTTCCCCAGCTTTGATCTTGCGCGGCATTCAGTGCCACATCCGGGCTCGGGGCGGCACCGGGCCTTGTGGCCCAGCCGCAGCCCGGGTGGCCCGTGCTTCCGGCAGCGCCAGCCGCAAACGACGGGGCACTCCTGGTTGACGAGGCTGCCGTGCGGCAGCATGGCCGTCATGGCCATAAAGCGCACAATGCCCGACCTGGCAACCGAGGACATCGCGGCGGCCACCGCCTTCTACGTCGAGGTACTTGGCTTCGAGGTCGTCATGGACATGGGCTGGATCGTCACCCTGAGCGATCGCGCCAACCCGGGAGCTCAGCTGAGCCTCATGACCCACGACGCCACCGCACCGGTCATCCCCGACGTGTCTGTGGAGGTCGATGATGTCGATGCCGCGCATCAGGCCGCCCGGAACGCCGGCGCTGAGATCGTGCACCCGCTCACCGACGAACCATGGGGAGTCCGACGCTTCTTCATGCGTGACCCCAACGGCAGGGTCATCAACGTCCTCACCCACAAGAGCTGACGACCCGTGAGTGATGCCTGTTCGCCGACGTCCGGAGCGGAGCCTCGGCAGGCTCCGGTCGTCGGGCCGACCCGTCACGCGCCGGGCCGACCCGACGACAGGTCCACGCTCAATCCTGGGAGCCGGCCAGCTGCGGCCGCAGCGCCAGGATCAGGCCGAGCATCGTGTAGCCGATGAGCAGGTGGCCCGCGCCGACCCAGTCGGCGATGGGCGAGCCGAAGATCCCGAAAGCCGGCACCGTCACCAGCGCCCAACTCTCCGCGACCGCCGGCCAGACACGGGCGGCGCCTCGCCAGCGAGCGGCGAAGGCGATCTTGATGCCGATGATCGCCATGCCGAGCATCGAGAGCGGCCAGAACACATCCAGGATCGCCACCGGGGCACTGTCCCGCCAGGCCGGCACGGCACCGTGCAGGATGCTCCACAAGGTGGCCAGGGTCAGCAGCACGAACTCCACTCGAAGCAGGCCGCGGGCAGCGCGGGAGGTGCCCGTGGCCGAGGTACGCAGCTGGGTGTGCACCAACGCGAACAGGCCGAGCTGAATCGCTGGCCCGCCGGATCGCCGAGTTCTTCACCGCCGGCGCGACCCCCGCGCAGGTGCCGTTTCCGCAGCTCACGGCGCGCGAGCGGGAGATCCTGGAGCTGCTGGCCGCCGGGCGTTCCAACGCGCAGATCGCCGCCGCGCTGTACCTGTCCCCCAAGACGGTACGCAACAACGTCTCGAACGTGTTCGCAAAGCTGCAGGTGGCCGACCGCCCCGAGGCGATCGTCCGGGCCCGGGAGGCCGGCCTCGGCAGTTGAGCGGCCCGGTACGGCGTACCGGCTGCCCACCGTGATCGGCCAGGACCCGGTTCGACCGTCCCGACCGGCGGATGAGCCGGGCGGCGGGGGCTGCGTACGATGCGGGGCCGGACATCCCCGCGTCGGGTGGAGGTAGCCACGGATGTCAGGCCAGCAGGACGGGTTCGCCCTCGGCGTCGACCTCGGCACCTCGAACACGGTGGCGGTGCTGCGCTGGCCGGACGGGCGGAGCCGCCCGTTGCTCGTGGACGGACACCCGATCCTCCCCTCCGGCGTCTACGTCGACTCCGGCGGACGGTTCCACGTGGGACGGGACGCGCAACGGCTGGCCCAGGCCGACCCGGCCGGGTACGAGCCGAACCCCAAGCGCCGGGTGGACGAGGAGACGGTCGAGCTGGGCGGGCGGGCGTACCGGCCGGCGGAGCTGCTGGCGGCGACGTTGCGGACGGTGGCGGACGCCGCCGTGGCCGCGGTGGGTTTCCTCCCGCCCGCGGTGGTCACCCACCCGGCGGCCTGGGCGGCGCCCCGCCGGCAGGTGCTGCACGACGCGCTCGCGCTGGCCGGCTGGCCACCGGCCGCCGAGCACACCCTGGCCGGTCCGATCACGCCCGGCACCCGCCTGCTGCGCGAGCCGGTGGCCGCCGCCCGCTACTACGCCCAGGTGCTGCGACGGCCGGTGCCGGTCGGGGGAGCCGTCGCGGTGTTCGACTTCGGCGGCGGCACCCTCGACGTGGCGGTGCTGCGTAACGAGGGCGCCGACCCCTGGGGCGACTCGGGATTCGCCCTGGTCGCCAGCGGCGGCGTCGCCGACCTCGGCGGTCTGGACCTGGACGGCGCCCTGGTCGGCCGGCTCGGCGAGTTGGTCGGCGCGGTGCACCCGGCCGCGTGGGCGCGCCTGACCAGCGCGACGACCACCGCGGAGTGGCGGGACCGGCATCAGCTCTGGGACCACGTGCGTGGCGCGAAGGAGATGCTCTCCCGGGCCATGGTCGCGCCGGTGGCCGTACCCGGGGTGGAGGCGGCCGCCCAACTGACCCGGGAGGACCTGGAACTGCTCGCCACTCCCCTGCTGGCCCGGGCGGTGGCCGAGACCCGGGACGTGATCGCCGCCGCGGGGCTGGTTCCCGGGCAGCTCGCCGGCCTCTTCCTGGTCGGCGGGTCGTCCCGGGTGCCGCTGGTGGCCCGGATGCTGCACGCCGACCTGGGGGTCGCCCCGACCGTCCTGGAACAGCCCGAGCTGCCGGTCGCCGAGGGCGCGCTGACGGACCTTCCGTTGCCCCGCCGGGCCGCAGCCGGGGCGCCACCGGCGGTGCCCGCCGGCCCGCACGGTGCGCTGCCCCAGAGCGCTCCGGTTCCGGCCGGGCCCGCACCCGCCGGCCCGCCCGGCACCCGACCGGAGAGCGCACCAACGGTCCCCACCGTGCCCGCGCCCGCCGGGCCGCCCGACACGCTGCCCCAGAGCACGCCGCCGGCCGCCGGACCGCACGGCACGCTGCCGGAGGGCGCGGCGCCCGGGGGCGCGCTCCCGGCGACCACGGTGCCGGTCCCCGCCCCGCACGGCACCCTGGTCGACGACGCGCCGACGCTGCCCGGGTACGCGGGCGCCCTGGCTCCGTCCGGGTACGCCGGTGCCGGGCAACCCCCGGCCGTCCCCGGTCAGGGCGGTTTCCCTCCCGGCGGCCGGGGGCTGCCGGGGACACCCGGCGGGGAGCCGCCGGTCTCGCCGGCGCCGGGGGTCGGGGCGGCCCGGCCGGGACGGGGCCGGCGGGCTCTCTGGATCGCGGTCGGTGCCGGCCTCGTGGTGGTCGGCGTGGTGGCCGCGGCGGTGCTGTGGGCGTTTCGGGACCCCTACCCGGCGCTGGAGTTCCACACCCCGAAGTTGATCGCCCGGCCCGCGGCGGGCAGCGAGCGACCGGCCGCGATGTTCACCTCGGTGCTGGCCGACCGGGCCTACCTGGCGTATCCGGGCGCGGACAACCGGCTGGAGGTGGTGGCGGTCGACGCGGCCACCGGCGACGAGCGGTGGCGCAAGCCGACCCCGGTGGCGGCGGACCGTTGGCAGGCCGTGCAGGCGCTGCCCGGCGCGGTCGCCGTGCTCGCCGACGCCTCCGGTGCCAGCACCCCCCGCGACCTGGTGGTGCTCGACGCCGGCTCGGGCAACCAGCGCTGGCGGTTGACCATCCGGGGCGACGACGCCCTGTACTTCACGAAGGAGACGGCGGTCTGGCTGGACCGGACCGGTGGCCGGCTGGTCGGGCTGCGGCTCGACAACGGCCAGGAGAAGTGGAAGCACGACAACCCGCGCAACGAATACGGCGACGCCCGCACCGCAGTGGTGCCGGTCGGCACGGGCGAGGCGCTCGGCGGGCCCGCGTACCTCGACGGATCGCCGCGGGCGCCGTGGCTCGGGGACGCGACCCGGCTCGTCCAGGTGGGGGCGGACCGGTCGGTGCGGGTGGTCGACATGGACAGCGGGGAGATGCGCAACCGGGGCAACGTCGCCGACGTCGACGACCTGGTGGCGGCGCGCGACGACCGGCTGTACGTCATCGAGGACACCCGCGGCTACCGGCTGCTCGCCTACGACCTGGGCAGCCTCGGCGAGCCGGTGGTGCTCTACACCGCCCCGGACGAGCGGCGCCGGGCGAAGGCGCTGGTCACCTGCGGCGAGCACCGGGCCTGCCTGCTGGAGGTGCCGGACTCCGGCGCGGAAGGGACGGAAGTGGTGACGGTCACCGAGGGGAAGAGCACCCGCCACTGGTCGGCCCCGGAGGCCGACGGACTGGTACCGCTCGGCGAGCACCTGCTCGTCCGGCGCGACTCCCCGCAGGACGCGGTCACCCTCTTCGACCCGGAGGGCACGGCGGTGCTGCAGGACCGGGACGGGGTGGCCGGGCGGATCGACGCCGGGAACGTGCTGCTCTTCGCGAAGACGCCGAGCAGCGTGGCGGACGACCGCAGCGTGGCCGGGATGTCGGTGAGCGCCGCCGACCCGGTCGAGATGGGGCTGCTCAAGGGGGTGCGCAGCGAGTCCTGCTCGTGGAACGCCGAGGTGCTCGCCTGCGGTGCCGAGGAGGACTTCGTGCTGTACCGGTTCGCGGACTGACCCGCCCGGACGGACGGCTCAGCCCACCGGGCGACGGATGAACCGGGCAAAGCGGGGTAAGGCGACCACGTCCTGGTGGAGTGACGACCGGCGTCGCGGCATCCCGCGACCGGGCCTGCGGGCGGGCGGCGGAACGCCGACCCGCCCGCGGTCACGGCGGATCAGTTGCCGCTGACCCAGTTCCAGGCGGCCACCACCCACTCGGTCTGCTGCAGGTAGGCGACCCCGACACCGGCCAGGAAGATCGCCGTCACCAGGTGGGCTCCGCGTGCGCTGCGGCGTACCCGGCCCAGCTGCCGCTCCCAGACCACCCGGCCGAGCAGGCGGGCGAGCGCGAAGAGGCCGACGGCCGTGAGCAGGCTGAGCACGAAGGTGAGCAGCGGGGCACCGAGATCGCCCCGGCCGGAGATCGCCCAGATCCCCCAGCAGACGAAGGCGAACAGGGCGCCGGCCGCGCTCCACTCGCCGCCCCGGCGCAGCTGGGCCAGATGCCAGCTCAGGGGGCGGCGCGGGGCGGAGTCACCGGACCAGCCCGCCGTCGGGTCGACGGTGGAGAACTGCTCGGTCCGCGGCCTGCTCGGCTGCCCCACCGCGGCCACCCCGCGTCGGAACGCGTCCCGCTGCGGTGGCACCACCCCGACACCGGGCTGCGGCGGCACCTCCACGGTGCGCTCGGCCCACGGCTGTGTCTGGTCCGCCATCTCGTGTCCTCCCCCTCGACCGACGCCGGCCACGGTTCCGAGGGTAGCGAGCCGGCAAATCGGTCGCCGACCCCGAAGGTGATGGGTTAGACAGTTCCGATGATCGACGCTGTGGTGCCCCGGGCCGAGGACTTCGATGAGATCGCTGGGCTGCTGGCCCTCGCCTTCCATGGCGGCGTGGACCCCGAGCTGCGGGAAATCGAGCGGCCCATCTTCGAGCCGGAGCGCGCCCTGCTGGTCCGCGACGGCGGCGCCGCCGTGGCGCACGCCGGCGCGTTCAGCCGCGAGCTGACCGTGCCGGGCGCGACCGTGCCGGCGGCGCACGTGACGATGGTCTCGGTCGCCCCGACCCACCGCCGCCGGGGCCTGCTCACCGGGCTGATGCGCCGGCAGCTCCGCGAGATCCGCGACGCCGGCCGCGAGCCGGTCGCGGTGCTCTGGGCCAGCGAGGGTCGCATCTATCCCCGCTTCGGCTACGGCCTGGCCGCGCAGCGGTACACGCTGAGCTGCGACACCAGCGAACTGCGGCTGCCGGAACCGGCGTCCGTCGCGGGCACGCTCCGCCTGGACCGGCCGGCCGCGCACCAGGCCGAGCTGGCCCGGCTGTACGAGCGGGTCCGCGTCGACCGCCCCGGCTGGTCGCGGCGGGACGAGCGCTGGTGGGCGTACGTGCTCGCCGACGTGACGGGCCTGCGGGGCGGCGCCACCGAGCGTCGGGTGCTGCTGCACGAGGGGCGCGACGGCCTGGACGGGTACGCGCTGTACCGGACGAAGGAGGAGTGGGACCGGACCGGCCCGCGCGGCGAGGTCCGGGTCGACGAGGTGGTGGCCGGGAACCCGGCGGCGTACCAGGCGCTGTGGCGGCTACTGCTGTCGATCGACCTGACCCGGCGCCTGTCGTTCGACCGGGCCGCCGTGGACGAGCCGCTGCTGTGGCTGGTGAACGAGCCTCGGCAGCTCGGCGCCCACGTCTCCGACGCCCTGTGGCTACGCGTCGTGGACGTCCCGGCCGCGCTGGCCGCCCGCCGGTACGCCGTCGACGTGGACGTGGTGTTCGAGGTGACCGACGACCTGCTGCCGGAGAACACCGGCCGCTGGCGGCTGGTCGGCGGTCCGACCGGGGCCCAGTGCGCGGCGAGCGACGCACCCGCCCGGCTCGGCTGCGACGTCCGCGTCCTCGGCGAGCTGTACCTGGGCGGGTCCGGGCTCGGGGCGCTCGCCGCCGCCGGCCGGGTCCGCGAACTGGTGCCGGGCACCGTGGCCGAGGTGGCCCCGGCCTTCGGCTGGCACCGTGCCCCGGCCCCGATGGAGGTCTTCTGAGTCTCCGCCGCTGAGCCCGCCGCCCACGTCGATCATGAGGTTGGCCGCGCGATTCGCCCGGTGGTTTCGCCACCGCCAACTCCATGATCGCCGGCTCGGGCTTGCCGGGCGTGGGCGGGCGCGATCAGCGGTGGGACGGTACGGTCGGGTGATGGGTGATGCGGAGCGGCGACGCCGCCGGTTGCGGCACCACGGCGAGGCCGGGGCGCCGGACGGCGAAGGCGCCGCCGGGCGGGCCGGCAGGCATGAGCCCGCCGGCACCTTCGCAGACGGGCCGACCGCCACCACGGCCGCGGTGCACGACGACGGCTCCAGGTCGCGGCGTGCCGCCAGACCCGCCGAGCTGGATTTGGCGGAGCCGCGGGGGCGCCGCGGCGGCCCCGCCGAGGAGGGTGAGCGGGGGTTGCGCGGCCTGGTCGGCTCGGGCTCCTCGCAGGTGAGCGTGACCGCCGCGCTGCGGGCGCGGGACGCCGCCCGGCCGACCGACGCGGACCTGGCCGAGGCGGAGGCCCGCGTCGTGATCGTCCGGCGCAACTGGGTGCCCCGCGAGGAACTCCCCCGCGCGAACCGCTAGCCGTCAGGCGGGCAGGTCGGGCAGTTCGCGGGTCTGCTCGTACGCGGCCACCTGGGTGATCCGGCGGGCGTGCCGCGGGTTGCCCGAGAACGGCGTGGTCAGGAACGCCTCGACCAGGGCGGTCGCCTCGTCCAGGGTGTGCTGGCGGGCCCCGACGGCGATGATGTTGGCGTCGTTGTGCTCCCGCGCCAGCTGGGCGGTGTCGATGCTCCAGGCGAGGGCGGCCCGGACGCCGGCGATCTTGTTGGCGGCGATCTGCTCGCCGTTGCCGGAGCCACCGATGACCACCCCGAGGCTGCCCGGGTCGTTGACCACCCGGTCGCCGGTGTGCAGGCAGAACGCGGGGTAGTCGTCGTCCGGGTCGTAGCCGTGCGGGCCCACGTCGACGACCTCGTACCCCTGCTTGGCCAGGTGGTTGGCCAGGTGCCCCTTCAGCTCGAAGCCGGCGTGATCGGATCCCAGGTAGACGCGCATACCGCGCAGTCTGTCAGGCCGGCCTCCGTGCCGCCGCGCGGGCGGCGGCACGGAGGCGAATTCGTCACAGCATCAGCGCGGCAGCTCGGCCACGACCAGGCCGGCGCGCGCCTTCGGGGTGAACCAGGTGCTCTTGCGCGGCATCTTCTCCCGGGCCAGGTTCACCGCGACGAAGTCGTCCACGGTCACCGGGGCGATCAGGACGGCCAGCTCGGCCCGGCCGGCGTCCACCTCGCCGGTGAGCCAGCTCGCCGGGTAGTCGCCGCCCACGTAGGTGATCCGCTTGTCGCCCGGGTCGAGGCCGAGCGCGTCGCGCAGCAGCAGCCGTTCGACCAGCGCGTGGTCCAGGTTCTCCAGCCGGCCGCCCCCGACCTGCGGCAGGCTGACCGCGTACCCCTGGCCGGCGAGATAGAGGCGGACGGTGCCGCCGGCCGCCGGGACCTCGACCGGGCCGTCGATCGGGCTGACCTCGGCGCCGGCGGCGCGCAGCCGGTCGAGCAGTTCCGCCGGGGTGCTGGTCAGCTCGCTGACCAGCCGGTTATAGGGCTGGATGGCGACCGAGGCGGGCGTGGTGATCACCGAGAGGAAGCGGGTCAGGCCACCGGTCTGCGCGGCCAGGCTGCGGTGGTTGCCGTCCGCGACCACCAGTTCCCCGCCGCCGGCGAGGGCGGTCAGCTCGTCCTGCTCGGGGCCGGGGCCGACCAGCCAGATGGCGTGCGTCCGCCCGGCCTGGTCGACGTCGGTCGCGGCGGGCGCGCCCGCCGACTCGGTCGCCGCCGCGAGCGCGGCGTGCAGCTCGTCACCCCGCCCGGTCTGCAGCAGGAGTACGGGCGAGAGCAGGTGGCCCAGTGCCTCGGCCAGGGCCACCCGCTCCCGCACCTTGGCGATGAAGACGTCCTCGTTGCGGATCACCAGACCGGGCTCGTCGGCCCGGGTGGAGATCTGGTCGGTGTCGACCATGGCGAACAGCCCGTACGCGGGCTCCTCGCCGGGTGCGCTGATCCGGTAGAGCACCACGACCTGCTCGGCCGGGGTGTAGCTGCCGTCCGCCTTGGCCTCGGCGAGGCGGGCCACCGCGTCGGGGAGCGCGTCGAGGAAGGGCTTCCCGACGCTGTCCGGTGCCCGGTGGGGCATCTCGATGCCGAGAGCACTGTGCGGATTCGCCTCGACGATGGCGGTGATCTCCGCGTCGTCGGCGAACTCGTCGTAGTTCTGCGCGCCGGTGCCGCCAGTGGTGATCCAGGCCCGGGCGATCGGATGCACGACCGTCATGCCCGCTGACGCTACCCGCGCCACCCACCGCGCCGTGCCGGACCCTCGCCGCTTCCATCAGGTGAAAGGAGTGGCGCAGGCGGCCCCTTCTTGACAGCCGTCAGGCGGTGCGGTCGGCGCCGGCGCTGCGGTGCCGGCCGGGGGCCGGCCGACGGCCCGGTGCCGGGGTGGCCGGCCGGGACGCGGCGGAGGAGGCGAGGCGTACCGTCGTCGCGCCCGGCGCGGGCCGGCCGGCCGCCGCGCCGGACCGGACCGGGCGGGCGGGCCCGGGCGGCAGGGCGGCGTCGGCGGGCGGGGTCATCCGGGAGGTGGCCACCACCCGGGCGACGCCGACCACGATCGGCGGGGCCAGCAGGTCCACCATCTCGGGCGGCAGGGTCGGCCGGACGGCCGGCCAGTCGCCTTCGGCCACGGACCAGTACGTCGCACCGGAGTCCTCGGTCGCCGGCACCGGCGCGTCGTCGGACAGGTGGCGGTGCTTAGCCATGGAACGCCTCCAGGAGCTGCCGGGGTGCGGCCCCGCGGGCCGCCGGCTGGGACACCTGATGAAACGAACCCCGCGCCGCCGGGGTGACGCCGGCGCCGCGGGGTCGCGCGCTGTCCGGAAGGGGCCCCGCTCCGCCGAAGCGTCGACCGGAGGCCCGTCCACACTCAGTCGAAGATCGGGCCGAGCTGCCGGGTCCGCTTGAGCTCGTAGAAGCCGGGAGTGCCGGCGACCAGCAGCACGCCGTCCCAGAGCCGGCCGGCCGCCTCGCCCTTCGGGGCCGGGGTGATCACCGGGCCGAAGAAGGCGACCTGACCGCCGTCCGGGCCGGGGGCGTGGATCACCGGGGTGCCGACCTCGGTGCCGACCGGCCGCATGCCCGCCTCGTGGCTGGCCCGCAGCGCCTCATCGTACGCGGTCGTCTCGGCGGCGTCGGCGAGCGCCGGGTCCAGCCCGACGTCGGTCAGCGCGCCGACCAGCATCTCCCGGCCGAGCGGCTCCTTGCCGAGGTGGATCCGGGTGCCCATGGCCGTGTAGAGCTTCGCCAGCGTCTCCCCGCCGTGGGCCTGCTCGACGGCGATGCAGACCCGCACCGGGCCCCAGCCCTGCTTCATCAGGTCCTGGTACTGCTCGGGCAGGTCCCGGCCCTCGTTGAGCACGGAGAGGCTCATCACGTGGAACTGGATGTCCACCTCCCGGACCTGCTCGACCTCCAGCAGCCAGCGGGAGGTGATCCAGGCCCACGGGCACAGCGGGTCGAACCACATGTCCACGGCGGCACGTTCGGTCACGGTGATATCCCTTCACGACTTCGCACGCCGGAACTCCGGCGCCCTCCCCCGATCCTCACCCCGGGCGGCATCGACCGGTGCCGGAATGAGAGCGTGACCTCGGCCACCGAAGGGTGTCATTGCATGGAAGACTCGGTGCGGACCGGCCGTCACGAGCGGGCCGGCGAGGCCGGTGCCGCGGGCCGCGGCGACAACAGTGGGATGGAGACGAACAGTGCCGGGAGTGCGTAACCTGACCCAGGTCGAGGCCACCGAGCGGGCCCGCCTGCTCGACGTGACCGGGTACGACATCAGCCTTGACCTGTCCACCGCCGTGCAGGCCGCCACCGGCCGCACGTTCCGCTCGGTGACGGAGGTCCGGTTCCGCTGCGCCGAGCCGGGGGCGAGCACGTTCATCGAGGTGGCCGCCGACTCGGTCCGGTCCGCCACGCTCAACGGCGCGCCGGTGGACACCTCCGGATGGGCGGCGGAGAAGGGCCTCACCCTGGCCGGCCTGGCGGCGGAGAACGTCCTCGTGGTGGACGCGGACTTCGCGTACTCGAACAGCGGCCAGGGTTTGCACCGCACGGTCGACCCGGTCGACGGCGAGACCTACCTCTACAGCCAGTTCGAGACGGCGGACGCGCAGAAGGTGTACGCCTGCTTCGACCAGCCCGACCTGAAGAGCGTCTACACCTGGCACGCCACCGTGCCGGACCACTGGCGGGTGGTGTCCAACATGCCCGTGGAGCGGGAGGAGCCGGCCGGGGAGGCGCTCAAGACCGTCCACTTCGTCGAGTCGGCGCGGATGAGCACCTACATCACCGCGCTCTGTGCCGGCCCCTACCACGAGGTGCGCGACAGCCACGACGGCATCGACCTGGGCGTCTTCTGCCGGGCCTCGATGGCGCAGTACCTGGACTCGGACGACCTGTTCCTGATCACCAAGCAGGGCTTCGACTTCTTCCACGAGAAGTTCGGCGTGCGGTACCCGCTGGCCAAGTACGACCAGCTCTGGGTGCCGGACTTCAACGCCGGCGCGATGGAGAACTTCGGCTGCGTCACGCACGCCGAGTCGCACTACATCTTCCGCTCGCAGGTCACCGACTTCGAGTACGAGCAGCGCGCCAACACGATCCTGCACGAGCTGGCCCACATGTGGTTCGGCGACCTGGTCACCATGCGCTGGTGGAACGACCTGTGGTTGAACGAGTCGTTCGCCGAGTGGGCCAGCCACTGGTGCAACACCCACGCCACCCGGTTCCAGGACGCCTGGACGACCTTCCTGTCGATCCGCAAGAACTGGGGTTACCGGCAGGACCAGCTCTCCTCCACCCACCCGGTCTACTGTGAGATGCCGGACCTGGAGGCGGTCGAGGTCAACTTCGACGGCATCACGTACGCCAAGGGCGCCAGCGTGCTCAAGCAGCTCGTCGCGTACGTCGGTGAGGAGCCGTTCCTGGCCGGCCTGCGGGCCTACTTCGGCAAGCACGCCTGGGGCAACGCCACCTTCGACGACCTGCTCGCCGAGCTGGAGGCCGCCTCCGGCCGGGAGCTGCGCAAGTTCGCCGCCCAGTGGCTGGAGACCGCGCAGGTCAACACGCTGCGCCCGGAGCTCACCATCGGCGCCGACGGCAGCTACGAGCGGGTGCTGGTCCGCCAGGAGGCGCCGGCCGGGCACCCGACGCTGCGTACCCACCGGATCGGCGTGGGCCTCTACGACCTGGCCGACGGGCGGCTGGTCCGCCGGGAGCGGATCGAGGTGGACGTGACCGGCGAGACGACGGAGCTGTCCGCGCTGCACGGCACGCCCGCCGCCGACGTGCTGCTGCTCAACGACGACGACCTCACCTACACCAAGCTGCGGCTGGACGAGCGGTCCATGGCGAACGTGGTGCAGCACATCGCCGGCTTCGATTCGTCGCTGGCGCGGGCGCTGTGCTGGACGGCCGCCTGGGACATGGTCCGGGACGCCGAGCTGTCCGCCCGGGACTACGTCGCGCTGGTGCTGGCCGGCCTGCCCGCCGAGAGCGACATCAACCTGGTCACCGCCACCCTGCGGCAGGCCACCACCGCGCTCACCTTCTACGCCGACCCGGCGTGGGCGCCGACCGGCTGGGCCGAGGTGGCCCGTACCGCCCGCGCGGCGCTGGCCGCGGCCGAGCCGGGCAGCGGGTTCCAGCTCGCCTGGGCCCGGGCGTACACCTCCGCGGCCCGCTCCGCCGAGGACCTGGCGGCGCTGCGCGGCTGGCTGGACGGCGTCGAGGTGCCGGCCGGGCTGTCGGTGGACACCGAGCTGCGCTGGGGGGTGCTCCAGTCGCTGGTGGCCAACGGTGCGGCCGGGGCCGCCGAGGTGGAGGCCGAGCTGGCCCGGGACCGCACCGCCAGCGGCGAGCGGGAGGCCGCGTACGCGCACGCCCTGGTGCCGACCGCGGAGAACAAGGCGGCGGTGTGGGCGGCGCTCACCGGCCCGGAGGCGCTGCCGAACTGGCGCAACCGGGCGCTGCTGCAGGGCTTCACGCACCCGGCGCAGGTCGACCTCGTGGCGCCGTACCGGGAGAAGTACTTCGCCACGGTGGACCAGGTCTGGGGCAGCCGGGACAGCGAGCCGGCGCAGGAGTTCGCCCAGCTCGCCTACCCGGCCTACCTGGTGGAGGACGACACGGTGGCGGCGACCGACGGGTGGCTGGCGGGCGACGGGCATCCGGCTCCGCTGCGCCGGCTGGTCGCCGAGGGCCGCGACGGCGTGGTCCGCGCCCTGAAGGCCCGGGCCAAGGACGCCCGGAGCGCCTGACGCGCGGAGTACCTGGCCGGGGCCGACGTGGGCGACCGCTCATGCCGGCCCCGGCCGTTATGGTTACGGATGGAGGTGGACGTGATGGCACAACCGACCTACGAGTGGCGCCCACCCGAGCGTGGCTGGCGGGAGCAGGACCTCTTCGACCTGCCAGAAGACGGGAACCGCTACGAGATCATCGACGGAAGCCTGCACGTCACCCCACCGCCCGGATACGGACACCAGTTGCTGGCGGACGAGATCCGGTCAGCGATTCAGGCGGCGGCACCGACCGGCTGGTGGGTCATCCGGGAGGCCGGGCTGCGAGCACCGGGGGCCAACCTGATACCGGACATCACGGTGCTGAGGCCGAGCCCCCCCCCGGACGGCATGTGGACGCAGGCTGAGGACGTGGCACTCGTCGTCGAGGTCGAGTCGCCGAACAGCCGACGGCAAGACCGGTTGACCAAGCCCGCGCCCTACGCGGAGGCGGGCATCCCGGCCTACTGGCGCGTGGAGCGCGGCGACTTCGGACCGATCGTCTACCGGTACACGCTCGTCAAGGGCGTCCACTACAACCTGGTGGGCACGGTCGGGCCGGACGACCCAATCGAGGTGACCGAGCCGTGGCCGATGCGGCTCGACCCGTCCGTCTGGCCCCGTTGACAGCCCGACGAAAAGCCCGGCCCGCAGACTCGCGGGCCGGGCTTCGTCGTAAGGGGAAGGCTCAGCCCTTGCCGGCGTGGCTGGCGAGCTGGTCGAGGCCCTGGATGATGCCGCCGGCCAGGTCGCCGCCGCCGAAGGACGCCACCATGGAGAGCGCGGCCAGCTTGGCGTACGTGTCCGGGATGCGCTTGCGGGCGTACCGGCCGGTGACGATCTCCAGCTGCCGCTGGTTGGGCGACACGGCGATCAGCACCGACTTGTCCGGCTCGGCGAGCTGCCGGTGCAGCCGCTCGGCGTGCTCCCGGATCGGCTCGTCCAGGTGGCCCACATAGACCGAGAAGACCAGCCCGGTGCCCTGGTCGGCCAGGCGGAGCGCCTCGTCGATGCGGAGCAGCTGACGGGTCGAGAAGGGCCCGTCCAGCACCTGGGGCGGGTTGCCCGTCCCGGTCGCGGCCGACATCTCACCAACGGTCACTTGCGCCTCCGGTACCCGCGGCCGGCGCCTCGCGGCCGGCCAGTTCCTGCTTGCGGCTGCTCAGCGCCGGCGCCTGCGCCCCGGCGGCCAGTGCCGTGCCGGCCGAGTCGGCCAGCTGCTCCGGACGGCCCAGGAACCAGACCGGAGTGAAGTCGAAGGGCCGGCCCGGCCGGTAGCGCTTGGCGCCGCCACCGCCGCCACGGCCACCGACGAACGCCAGTCCGGCGATCACCAGCACCGCGGCCGCCGGGATGCCAGCGAAGACCAGCAACGTCTCGGTAACAGACAATCCCAACGCCCCCAGGCGGAAAGAGAGACCAGGAATTTCCGGGTCGGGTGGACGATCATTACGACGGGTCCCCGACCCCGCTTGTGATGTTCACGTTAGCGGAGCCGACCGCCCGCCAGATTGCGGGGTGCTGATCCCACCCGCCACAGCCGTGCTCCAACTGCGCGGCCGTGCCGATCAATGTGGCGTCCGCGCCGTACCGGCCGGTGAGCAGCACCCCGACCGGCAGGCCGTCACCGGTCCGGCCGAGCGGCAGGGAAACGGACGGATCGCCGGTCACGTTGAAGATGGCGCAGTACGGCGAAAATCGGCGCTGCCGGTCGAAATCCTCGGCCGGATCGAGGGCGGCGAACGCGCCCACCGGCGCCTGCGGCGCCGCCAGGGTCGGGCAGAGCAGCAGGTCGCAGCCGGCGGTCCGGCGGACGCCGAGGCGTACCTGGGCCTGCAGTTCGCCGAGCGCGGCCAGCAGCGGACCGGCGCCGACGGCCGCGCCCCGGGAGCGGAGGAACCGGGTCAGCGGCAGCAGCTCGCTCTCCCGCTCCGGCGGCACCGGGGAGAGCGCAAGCACGTACCAGAGGGTCTCGAAGAGCGGCCACGCCGCCGGGCCGAGCGGTGCGGGCACCTCGACCACCTCGTGGCCGGCCGCGGTGAGCAGCGCGGCGGCCCGGTCGACGGCGGCCACGCAGTCGGGGTGGACGGGCTCGTCGGCGAGCATCGGCGTGGTGAAGCGGCCGATCCGCAGCCGCCCGGGCGCCGCGTCGCGGGCGACGCGCAGGTAACCGCCGGCGGGCGCGGCCGGCGGCAGGTACGGCTCGCCGGGCACCGGTTGGCCCATGACGTCGAGCAGCGCGGCCACGTCGGGGACGGTCCGTCCGAGCGGGCCGTTCACCGGCAGCCCGAACCCGCCGAACCCGAGCGGGCCGCCGGAGACCAAGCCCCGGCTCGGCTTGTATCCGACCAGACCGCAGAGCGACGCCGGGATGCGCAGCGAGCCGCCGCCGTCGGACCCCTGGGCCACCGGCACCAGCCCGGCCGCCACCGCGGCCGCCGCGCCGCCACTGGACCCGCCCGCGGTGTACGCGAGGCGCCACGGGTTCCGCGCCGGTGGCGCCACCAACCCTTCCGAGTAGAGCGAGCAGCCCAGCTCGGAGGTGGTGGTCTTACCGAGGCTGACCAGCCCGGCGGCGGTCATGAACCGAACCACGTCGGCGTCGACCGGCGGCACGAGGTCGGCGAAGGCGGCCGAACCGAAGGTGGTCCGTACCCCGGCGGTCAGCGTGAGGTCCTTGATCGCGGTCGGTACGCCGTGCAGCGGCCCGCGCCGGTCCACCGGCACCGCGTCGGCGGCCCGGGCCGCCTCCCGGGCCCGCTCGGGGGTGACGGTGACGAACGCGCCCACGGTGTCACCGAGCGCCTCGACCCGGTGCAGGTGGTGCTCGACCAGCTCCACGCTGGACAGCTCACCCCGGCGGATCGCGGCGGCCTGCTCCAGCGCGGTCAGCTCGTGCGGCTCGGCCATACCGACATCCTGCCTGGTGGCCACGCCCCTCGCACTCATCACCCGCCGCGTGCCTGCGCGCCACGGCCGGCATCGGGATGTGTTGAGACGCCGGGTGGTGTCGCAGCCGAGGCCCGGCCGCCGTCAGCCGTGCAGGAAGCGCAGGGCGTTGCGGGAGAAGAGCTTGTCGCGCTGGTCGGCGGTGAGGAAGTCTGCCTTCCGGACCACCTGACCGACCGGCCGCTCCCCCAGCGGATACGGGTAGTCGCTGCCCACCAGCACCCGGTCCTCCCCCATGGTGTCGACCAGCAGCCGCAGCGCGGCCGGGTCGAAGACCACCGAGTCGACGCAGAACCGGTCGACGTAGGAGCTCGGCGGGGCGGTGGAGGCGCCGCGTACCAGGTCGCCCCGGCGGTGCCAGGCGTTGTCGGCGCGGCCCAGCCAGAACGGGAAGCTGCCGCCGCCGTGCGCGAAGCAGATCCGCAGCGTCTCCGGCACCCGGTCGAAGACCCCGCCGAGGATGAGCGCCAGCACCGAGAGGTGCGTCTCGGCCGGCATCCCGGTCAGCCAGCGGGCCATCCAGCGGTCCAGCCGCGGGCCGCCCGGCATGTCCCAGGGGTGCACGAAGACCGGGGCGCCCACCTGCGCGCAGTGGGTCAGGAACTGCACGATGCCGGCGTCGTCGAGGTCGCGGTCGCCCACGTGGTTGCCGATCTCCACGCCGACGTGACCGGCCGCCAGGCAGCGGTCCAACTCCGCACAGGCCAGGTCCGGGTCCTGCAACGGCACCTGGCAGAACGGCACCAGCCGGTCGCCCCCGGCAGCGGTCACCGCCAAGGTGAGGTCGTTGAAGATCCGGGCCACCCGGACGGCCTGCTCGGCCGGGCGGTCGTAGCTGAAGAAGACCGGGGTGGGCGAGACCACCTGCACGTCGACGCCGTCGGCGGCCATGTCGGCCAGCCGGGTCGCCGCGTCCCAGCACTCCGCGCCGACCGGCCGGAACTCCGTCTCGCCGACCATGATCATGGCGGCGCGCTCGGAGTCCACCCGCAGCCAGGGCCAACCGGACCCGCCGCACGCCGCGGCGAGGTCCGGCCACCCCTTGGGTACGACGTGCGTGTGCACGTCCACGACACGTCCCGGCATCAGCCCTTGCCCGGGTGCAGCGCGCCGCAGTTGGTGCAGGTACGGGCCTTCTCGTCGGCGTAGAACGCCGAGAAGACCGGGGGCAGGTCGGCCGCGATGTCGCGGACCTGGAGTTCCACCTCGTGCACCTTGTGGCTGCATTCGGGGCAGTACCACTGGAACTTCTCCAGCGTGCCCTCCTCGCGGACCCGCTCGATCACCATGCCGATCGAGCCGGCCTCGGGCCGCTGCGGCGAGTGCGGGGTGTTGCGCGGCAGCATCCACATCTGACCCTCGCGGACGTGCACCGTACGCGGGCCCTCGGGGAGCATCAGGTTGACGTGCATGTTGCCCTTGACCTGATAGAAGAACTCCTCGTACGGGTCGACGTGGAAGTCGGTCCGCTGGTTGGGGCCGCCCACCACCATGACGATAAAGTCATCGCTGCCCGGCAGCATCTCCTTGTTGCCCACCGGCGGCTTGAGCAGGTGCTGGTTCTCCCCGATCCAGCCCTGGAAGCTGAACGGCTCGGCGATCTCACTCACGACTGACCTCCCGACGGAAGTAGGGCCACGGCCTGCATCTCGATCAGCAGGTGCGGATGCGGCAGCTGGTGCACCGCCACCGTGGTCCGGGTCGGCCCGGTGGCGTCGAAGAACTCCGCCCACACCTGGTTGTATCCACCGAAATCATTCATGTTGGCCAGGTAGCTGGTGACCTGGACCAGGTCGGACAGGTCGGCGCCGACCGACCGCAGCAGATCCCGGATGTTCTCGATCACGGCCCGCGTCTGCACCCGGATGTCCAGGTTGGTCGTGCCGAACTCGTCCACCGACACGCCCGCGAAGGTGTTGTCCGGCCGCCGGGACGACGTACCCGAGACGAACACGAACCCGCCCGCCACCTTGACGTGCGGGAACGCGCCCCGTGGCACGGCCTTCCCGGCCACCACCCGCGCCTCGCCACTCACGACAGACCACCTGTCGGCACCGACCCGCGGACGCCGGCCCCGACGGGGTGCCGGGCAGCCCGGCCGGCGGAGGGATCAAGCCTGACCGCCCGGAGCCGGCCGGGCTGCCCGGCAGCCTCCACGCCGATCATGACGACGCCCGCAAGGAGGCGGTACCGAGCTTCTCGACCACGGCACGGACGTGGGCGCCCGGGCGCAGTGGCACCGCGGCCGTCGCGGCGCCGGCCAGGAAGAGCCAGCCCTCGCGCAGCCGCACGCCCTGCCGGCCGGCCAGCCGGAGCCCCTCGTCCAGGGCCCGGCGCGGGTCGCCGAGGATCGCCGCGGTCGAGCCGACCTGCGCCACCCGGCCGTCGATTTCCAGCAGCACGCCGAGGTTGTCCAGCCCCTCCGGCACCGGCGACCAGGGCCCGACGACGAACGCGGCGGCCGAGGTGTTGTCGGCGATGACGTCCGGCAGGGAGAAGGTGAAGTTGGCGTACCGGGAGTCGATCAGCTCGATGGCCGGGGCGACCGCGCGCACCGCGTCGGTGAACGCGCCGACCGGCTCGCCGGGTTCGGGCAGGCGGTCCAGCAGGAACGCCACCTCCGGCTCAACCCGGGGGTGGATGAAGGCGGCCACGTCGACGGTCCCGCCGTCGGGGACCCGCATCATGTCGGTGAGCCGGCCCCAGATCACCTCGTCCACGCCGACCTGGGCCATCTTCGCCTTGCTGGTCAACCCCATCTTCAGCCCGACCAGCCGCTCGCCCCGGTCGAGGCGCCGCTGGAGCAGCGCGGTCTGCACCGCGTACGCGGTGTCGACGTCGAGGCCGGTCTCGGCCGCGAGCTGCGGGATGGCGGTGGCCCTGTCGGCGGCCGCGCCCAGCTTCTCGGCTATCCCCGCGATGTCCGGCCCGATCATGAGTTCTCCTTGCCCGCGAGGTCCAGCGCCACGTCCACGATCATGTCCTCCTGGCCGCCGACCATCCGCCGCCGGCCCAGCTCGACCAGGATCGAGCGGACGTCCACCCCGTACTTCGCGGAGGCGCGTTCGGCGTGCCGGAGGAAGCTGGAGTAGACGCCCGCGTACCCCAGGGAGAGGGTCTCCCGGTCCACCTGGACCGGCCGGTCCTGGAGCGGGCGGACCACGTCGTCGGCCGCGTCCATCAGCGCGAACACGTCGCAGCCGTGCTTCCAGCCGTGCAGCTCGGCGACCGCGACGAAGACCTCCAGCGGAGCGTTCCCCGCGCCCGCGCCCATGCCCGCCAGTGAGGCGTCCACCCGGACAGTCCGCCCGGACGGGGAACCGAGTGGCCCGTCCCCGAGGATCCGGCCGTGCTCGACCGCGACCACACTGTTCGCCACCCCGAGCGACAGGTTGTGGTGGGCGTGGATGCCGATCTGCGTCTCCGGCTCGAGCACCTGCCGGTACGCGTCGATCCGCTCGGCCACGTCGGACATCAGCAGCCGGCCGCCGGAGTCGGTCACGTAGACACAGTGCGCCCCGTAGGACTCCATCAGCTTGGCCTGGGCGGCCAGCCCGGCCGGGTCGTTCATGTGCGACATCATCAGGAACCCGGCGACGTCCATGCCGTTCTCCCGGGCCCAGGAGATGTGCTGGGCGGAGATGTCCGCCTCGGTGCAGTGGGTGGCGATCCGGACGCTGGTCACCCCGAGCGCCTTCGCGGCCTTCAGGTCGGCGATGGTGCCGATCCCGGGCAGCAGCAGCGTGGTGAGCTTCGCGCCGGTCAGCACCTCGGCGGCGGCGGAGATCCAGTCGGCGTCGCTGGCCGCGCCGTGGCCGTAGTTGACGCTGGACCCGGCCAGGCCGTCGCCGTGGGCCACCTCGATGGCGGCCACCCCGGCGGCGTCCAGCGCGGCGGCGATGGTCCGCACCTGGTCCACGGTGTACCGGTGCGCGATGGCGTGCATGCCGTCCCGCAGCGTCACGTCCTGGATGTAGAGATCAGTCATCGGACGGTCACCTCCGCGTGCCGCGCCGGCGCGGGGCCGTGCCCGGCCGAGCGCAGAGCCACCAGCCGCTCCGCGGTGCGCAGCGCGGCCGAGGTCATGATGTCCAGGTTGCCGGCGTACGCGGGCAGGTAATGCCCGGCGCCGGAGACCTCCAGGAAGACGGAGACCTGCAGCCCGGCCAGCTGCCGCCCCAGCGACGGCACGTAGGTGTCGACCCGGTCGAACTGCACGTCCTGCTTGAGCCGGTAGCCCGGAACGTACTCCTGCACGGCGGCCACCATCTCGGCCACCGAGGCGGCGATGGCGGACCGGTCGGCGTCGACGTCCGAGCAGAGGCAGTAGACGGTGTCGCGCATCAGCAGCGGCGGATCGGCCGGGTTCAGCACGATGATCGCCTTGCCGCGCTCGGCGCCGCCGACCACCTCGATGGCCCGAGCGGTGGTCTCGGTGAACTCGTCGATGTTGGCCCGGGTGCCCGGCCCCGCCGACTTCGAGGCGATCGAAGCGACGATCTCCCCGTACGCCACCGGGGTGACCCGGCCGACGGCGGCGACGATCGGCACGGTCGCCTGCCCACCGCAGGTGACCATGTTGACGTTCGCCTCATGCAGGTGCTCGTCGAGGTTGACCGGCGGCACCACGTACGGGCCGATGGCGGCCGGAGTCAGGTCGACCACGGTCCGGCCGTGCGCCCGCAGCACCGCGTCGTGGCGGCGGTGCGCGCCGGCCGAGGTGGCGTCGAAGACCAGCTCGACGTCGGCGAACTCGGGCAGCGCCACGAGCCCGTCCACGCCCTCGGCGGTGGTCGCCACGCCCAGCCGCCGGGCCCGGGCCAGGCCGTCCGACGCCGGGTCGATGCCGGCCATCGCCACCATGCGCAGGCGGTCACTCAGCCGCAGCACCTTGATCATCAGGTCGGTGCCGATGTTGCCCGACCCCAGCACCGCCACTCCAACTGTCATCGCCGAGCCCTCTTCGTTCACGACTGCGGGGCTCGCAAGCTCACTCCTCGCGCTCACGACGCCTCCTTGGAGAAACAGGTCCGCACCGAGCCGAGCCCGGAGATCCGCGCCTCGTACGCCGCCCCGGGGGTGACCGGCACCATCGGGCCGAGCGCCCCGGAGAGCACCACGTCCCCGGCGCGCAGCGGATCGCCGGCGCGGGCCATCGTGCCGGCCAGCCACTCCAGCGCGTGCAGCGGGTTGCCGAGGCAGGCCGCCCCCGCCCCCACCGAGACCGGCTCACCGGCCTGCTCCAGCACCATGCCGCACAGGCGCAGGTCCACATCGGCGAGCCGGCGGGGCGCGGTGCCGAGCACGAAGAGCCCGCTGGAGGCGTTGTCCGCCACGGTGTCCACGATGGAGATGTCCCACCCGGCGATCCGCGAGTCGACGATCTCGATGGCCGGCAGCACGTGGTCCACGGCCCGGATCAGGTCGACGGTGGTGACCCGCTCGTCGGGCAGGTCCGCGCCCAGCACGAAGGCGATCTCCGCCTCCACCCGGGGCTGGAGCAGCCGGCCCATCGGCACCTCGACGCCGTCACCGACCGCCATATCGTCGAAGAGCACCCCGAAGTCGGGCTGGAACACGCCGAAGCTCTCCTGCACCGCCCGCGAGGTCAGCCCGATCTTCGCCCCCACCCGGCGGTGGCCCTTGCCGAGCCGCTGCCGGGTGTACACCTGCTGCACCTGGTAGGCCGACTCGATGTCGCCCTCCGGCAGCAGCCGGCCCCGCAGGGGCGGGCACGGCTTCTCGTCCTGCCGGGCGACGGCCAGTTCCCGGTTGGCGGCCTCGATGTCGACGGTGGTCATCCCCGCTCCTCGCTGCGCTCGCTGACGACCCCGTGCATTCTGCCCGGAACGTGCGCTCATGTGAGGTCCACACAGACGTTGGTGAGCTCAGAGTAGAAGTCGAGCGAGTGCACCCCGCCCTCCCGGCCGACGCCGGAGGCCTTCACCCCGCCGAACGGGGTGCGCAGGTCGCGCAGGAACCAGGTGTTCACCCAGACGATGCCGGCGTCCAGCCGGGACCCGGCCCGGTGCGCCCGGCCCACGTCGCGGGTCCAGACCGTCGCCGCCAGGCCGTAGTCGGTGCCGTTGGCCAGGGCGTACGCCTCGTCCTCGTCGTCGAAGGGTGCGACGTGGACGACCGGGCCGAAGATCTCCTCCCGGTTGGTGCGGGCGTCCGGCCCGAGCCCGGTCAGCACGGTCGGCTGCACGTACGCGCCGCCGTCCCGAGCGTCGCCGAAGCGCGGCACCCCGCCCCCGGCGCACACCTCGGCGCCTTCGGCCCGGGCCAGGTCGTAGTGGCCGAGCACCTTGTCGCGGTGGCCGTGCGAGATCAGCGGCATGTTCGCCGTCGCCTCGTCGGCCGGCCAGCCGTACGCCAGTTCGTCGGCGCGCTTGGCGAGCCGCGCGGTGAACTCCTCGAAGACCGGCCGCTGCACGTAGATCCGCTCGGTGCAGAGGCACACCTGGCCGCCGTTGGTGAAACTGGACCGGACCGACCCGGCGACCGCCGCGTCCAGGTCGGCGTCGGCGAAGACCAGGCCGGCGTTCTTGCCGCCCAACTCGAAGCTGACCGCCTTCACCCCGTCCGCGGCGGCCCGCATGATGGCGCTGCCGGTGGCGGACTCCCCGGTGAAGGTGATCGCGTCCACGCCCGGGTGCCGGGTGAGGAACTCCCCGGCCGAGTCGGGGCCGAAGCCGTGCACCAGGTTGAACACGCCCTCCGGTACGCCCGCCGCGGCCATCACCTCGGCGAGCAGGGTGGCCGACGCCGGGGTCTCCTCGCTGGGCTTGACCACCACAGCGTTGCCGCAGGCCAGGGCCGGGGCGACCTTCCAGGTGAGCAGCAGCAGCGGCAGGTTCCACGGCACGATCACCGCGACCACACCGACCGGCTTGCGGACCGCGTAGTTGAGCGCCCGGCCGCCGGCCGGGGTGACCGTGGTGAACGACTCAGTCGGCGCGGTCGCCACGATCTCGGCGAACGCCCGGAAGTTGGCCGCGCCGCGCGGGATGTCCAGCGTACGGGCCTGGGAGATGGCCTTGCCGGTGTCGGCCACCTCGGCGGCGACCAGATCGTCGAAGCGGCGTTCCAACTCGTCGGCGATCCGCCGCAGCACCTCGGCGCGCTCCCGCTCGCCCATCCGGCCCCACGGGCCACGCAGCGCCGCCCGGGCCGCCGCCACCGCGTCGTCCACCGTGGACGAGTCGGCCTCGACCACCTCGAAGACCGGCTCGCCGGTCACCGGGCTGCGCTTGGTGAACCGCCGCCCGGCGGCGACGAACTCGCCACCGACGAAGTTGCGCAGCAGGCCCGGGCCGTCCGGCGCGTGCCCGGCCATCAGCCGCGGATCCCAGAGCCTCATCGCCGCCTCCCTCGCCCGAGCACCATCGCCGCGCCGGCCAGCGCCGCCACCGCGCCGACCGCGACCGCACCGAGCACCTGGTACTGCCGGCGCACCCGGCGGCGCACCTCGGCGTACGGGGTGGTGGAGAAGGAGACCAGCTCGTACTGCGACACGTACCGGCCGGGCAGCGCCCGCTCCAGGGCGTGCTCGATCCGCTTGCGGGTCTGGAACACCGGCGAGGCGACCTTGTCCCGCATCTCCACGAAGTTGGCCAGCGCCATCCGGGCGATCGCCTCGGCGTTGGCCTGCCGCCGCTGCTCGAACAGCGGCAGCGCCACGGACCACTGGTCGCCGCACTCGTCCAGGCAGCGGTCCAGCTCGACCACATCCTCGAACGCGCAGTTCGCGCCCTGGCCGTAGAACGGCACGATGGCGTGCGCCGCGTCGCCGAGCAGGCCCACCCTGCCGTCCACCTGCCACGGGGTGCAGCGGACCGTGCCCAGCACCCCGACCGGGTTGTGCTGGTAGTCGTCCACCAGGTTCGGGGCGAGCGGGATCAGGTCCGGGTAGTGGGTGTGGAAGTACCGCTCGATGGCGGCCGGGCTGCCCAGCGAGGCGAAGCTCGCGGTGCCGTGGGTGGGCCAGAACAGGGTGCAGGTGAAGGAGCGGTCCGGGTTGGGCAGGGCGATCATCATCGAGGTGCCCCGCGGCCAGATGTGCAGGGCGCCCGGATCCAGGGCGAACTCGCCGCCGATCGGCGGGATGCTGAGTTCCTTGTAGCCGTAGTCGAGGAAGTCCAGGCTCTCGGTCAGCGCGCCGTACCCGAGGAGCTGCCCGCGCACGGCGGAGCCGGCGCCGTCGGCGCCGAGGATGACCGACGCGGTGGCGGTGACCTTGCCCTGCGGGGTCTCGAAGGTCATTTCCCCGGTCGTCGGGTCGAGCCCGACCAGCCGGTGGTCGAACGCGACCCGCACACCGGGCCGCGCGGCGGCGGCGGTGAGCAGGGCGTTGTTCAGCGCGCCCCGGCTGATCGAGTTGATCGCCCGGTCGCCGGAGCCGCTGTACGACTGGAACTGCGGCTCCCCCTCGACGGGGTGGATCATCCGGCCACGCATCGGCAGCGCGTCCGCCATCACCTGCCGCTCCAGCCCGATCCGGCGCAATGCGTCAAGGCCGCGCTCGGACAGCGCCAGGTTGATCGAGCGGCCCCGCTCGACCTGCCCGCTGCGCGGGTCCGGCCGCCGCTCGTAGAGGGCCACCGGGTAGCCGCGCCGGGCCAGGTAGCAGGCCAGCAGGCAGCCGGCCAGCCCCGCCCCGACGACGGCGATCTCGTCGCGTTCCCTACTCATGCGGTGGCCTCCACGGTCGCGGCCAGCGCGTCGGCGACCCGCCAGCAGTCGTGGTACGTCGAGTAGAGCGGCACCGGGGCGAACCGGACGATGTCCGGCTCCCGCGCGTCGGCGATCACGCCGTGCTCGTGCCGCAGCCGCTTGGTCAGCTCGTTCGCACTGCCCACCCGGCTTCCTTCCGTTCGCGACTGCGGGGCTCGCAAACCCGGCTCACTCCTCGCGCTCACCCTGCTCCCTTCCGTTCGCGACTGCGGGGCTCGCAAACCCGGCTCTCTCCTCGCGCTCACCCCGATCCGCACGGAGAGTTGGCAGCCCCGGCGGGCCGGGTCGCGGGGGGTGACCACGGTCAGCGGCCGGCCGACGGTCACCTCGTCCAGCAGCCGCTCCAGGTAGCCGGTGAGCCGGAGGCTGCGCTCCCGCAGCGCCGGCATGCCGACCGAGTCGAAGAGTTCCAGCGAGGTACGCACCGGGCCCATCGCGAAGATCGGCGGGTTGGAGATCTGCCACGCCTCGACGGTGGCCGGCGGCCGGGAGACCGGGGTCATCTCGAACCGGGTGGCGGCCTCGGTGCTCCACCAGCCCTCGAACCGGGGCAGGCCGGGGTCGCCCAGGTGTCGTTCGTGAACGAAGACACCGGCCAGCGCGCCCGGCCCCGAGTTGAGGTACTTGTACGAGCACCAGGCGGCGAAGTCGACGTCCCAGTCGTGCAGCGCCAGCGGGACGTTGCCGACCGCGTGCGCCAGGTCCCAGCCGACCACCGCACCGGCGGCCCGCCCGGCAGAGGTGATCGCCGGGACGTCCATCAGCTCGCCGGTCAGGTAGTTGACCCCGCCGAGCAGCAGCAACGCCACGGTGTGCCCCTCGGCGGCCAGGAAGTCGAGGACGTCCTGGGTGCGCAGGGTGTCCTCGCCCGGGCGCGGCGCCAACCGGACCACGGTGGCGTCCGGGTCCAGGCCGTGGAACCGGGCCTGGCTGCGCACCGCGTAGCTGTCCGACGGGAAGGCGCTGTCCTCGATGACGATCCGGGTCCGCTCGCCGGCCGGCCGGTAGAAGCTCACCATCAGCAGGTGCAGGTTGACCGTGAGGGAGTTCATCACCACGGTCTCCGCCGGGAGCGCGCCGACCAGGCGCGCGGCCGGCGCGGTCAGCAGCTCGTGGTACGGCAGCCAGGGCCGCTTCGCCTCCAGGTGCCCCTCCACGCCCAGCCGGCGCCAGGCGTCCAGGTCGGCGAGGAGTTCGTCCCGGGTGGCCCGGGGTTGCAGGCCCAGCGAGTTGCCGGCCAGGTACGCCACCTCGGGGTACCGCCCGCCCTCGGCGGGGGGCACGTGGAACAGGTGCCGGTGGCCCGGGTCGGCGGCGTCGAGCCGGCGGGCTTCTTCTTCGGGGGTGGGCATGTCCTTCTCTCCGGTCACATCGCGGTCCGGGCCGACCACAGCTCGGGGAACACCACCCGGGCCATGCTGCGCTGCAACCAGGCCAGCCCGGCCGAGCCGCCGCTGCCGACCTTGGCGCCCATGGTCCGCTGCACCGCCTTGATGTGCTGCCAGCGCCAGTCGCCGAACCGCTCGGCCACCTCGGTCAGCGCCTCACCCAGCAGGCGCAGGTGGTTGTCCGGGCCGCCGTCGGCGTAGATGCGCACCCAGGCCGCCTCGACCGTGGGGTGCGGGTCGTGCTCGGTCGCCACGTCCCGGTCGAGCAGTTCGCCGGGGAGGTCGAAGCCGCGCCGGGCGAGCAGGGCGATCACGTCGTCCCAGAGGCTCGGCGTGGCGAGGGCGGCGGTCAGCTCCGCGTGCACCTCGGTCTGCCGGCGGAACGGGCGGATCAGGGCCGGGTCGCGCAGGCCGAGCAGGAACTCCAGCTGCCGGTACATGGCGGACTGGAAGCCGGAGCCCTCGCCGAGCCGGTCGCGGAAGCGGTTGAAGTCGGCCGGGGTCATCCAGCGCAGCCCCTGCCAGGCGGCGTTGAGCCCTTCCAGGTGCAGGGCGGCGCGGCGCAGCGGGGGCAGCGCCTCCCAGATCCGGTTGGCCCGCAGCTCCCGCTGGGCGTGCCGCAGCTCGTGGCAGGTCAGCCCGAAGTACAGCTCCATGATCTGGCTGACCATCAGGAAGGACATCTCGCCCGGATCGTCGCTGAGCGGCTCCTGCAACCGGTGCAGCGTGCTCGCCCGCACGTAGGCGTCGTAGGGCACCCGGTCGGCGAACTCCAGCGTCGGCTCGCCACCGTTACGCGCCGCCCGGGCCGCCCGCTGCTGCGGGGTGGCCGGACGAACCGCCGTCGTCTGTTCCACCGTCATCTCCCTCGGTACGCGGGGTAGACGACATGATCCCGCTCCTGGATCCGCGAATGGAATGCCTGTTCAACGGCGGTACGGTGGTTTGACCTGTCGTGTTGAAGGCCGCACGGCTCCCGGGTTCACGAAGGAAAGGTCACGCAGTGGACGACATGGACTGGGCCCTGCTGCGCGAGCTCCAGGCCGACGCCCGGCTCTCGTTCAGCGAGTTGTCCCGCCGGGTGCACCTGTCGCCGCCGGCGGTGGCCGAACGGGTCCGCCGGCTGGAGGAGTCCGGGGTGATCACCGGCTACCACGCGCACGTGGACCTGACCCGGGCGGGCCGTACCGTGGTCGCCCTGATCCGGATGTCCTGCTACGGGTCCCGGTGCATCCTCAACGACCCGGACGTGGCGGGCTGGCCGGAGATCATGGAGATCCACCGGATCACCGGGGACGCGTGCAGCATGCTCAAGGTCGCGGCGGGCTCGATCGACGAGTTCGAGCGGGTCATCGACCGGCTCGCCCCGTACGGCCAGCCGTCCAGCACGATGGTGCTCTCCACCCCGCTGGACTGGCACCCGGTCACCCCGCTGCCCCGCACCGGATCATCGTCGGCCGGTCGCCGCCGCTGAGCGTGATCCCCCGGTCGGCGGTCCCGCACCGGTTTGCCGCGGCGCCAGCGGGAAAGCAGCCGGCACTGCCCGTCAGCAGGATTCCGGTGCGCCGCACCGGGAGGGGGGAACCATGCGAGGGCTCGTGTCACACCGCGCCCTGTCCGCCGTACTGGGCGTGCTCGCCCTGGTCGGGGCGTTCATCCTGATCACCGCCACGCCGGCCCGCGCCGGGGAGAACGTCTTCGTCGAGGTCACGCCGAATCCCGCGCAGGCCGGCACCCGGGTGAACATCCGGGCCAGTTGCGACAACGCGAACAACCGGCAGGCCGAGGTGAACTCGGACGCCTTCGGGCGGGTGATGCTCCGACCGGACAACGGCTTCCTCACCGGGGCGGTGACCATCCCGGCCAACAAGCAGGCCGGTGACTTCCCGGTCGACCTGCGCTGCTCCAACGGGAACACCGCACAGACCGTGCTGACCGTGCTGAACATGGCCCAGCCCAGCAAGGGCCCGGCCACCGGCGGGGGCGGCACGGCGGGCGGCCGGGGCGCCGGCTCGCTGCTGCTGGTCGGCGGACTGGTCGCGGTGGCGGTGGTGGCCGGCGTCGGCGCCCGCCGCAGGACCGGGTCGCGCTTCTGACGAGGTGCGGCCATGGCAGGCCCACGGACCCGACCCGGCCGGCAGCCGGACGCCCGGGACGACGGTCGTAGCCCGCGGATCCGCGGCGACGGCCGCACCCCGGCGACGCGGGATGGAGCCGGCGGTGTCGCCGCCCTGACCGGCGCGCCCGTGCCGGCCGGCCCCGGCGGACGCCCCACGCGGATCGACGGCAGGGGCCGCGGCCTGCGGATCCAGGGCGACGGCCGGGCCGCCCGTCGGGACGGCCGCATGCCGCCGGCCCCCGGTCGCCGCGGCACCCGCATCCACGGCGACGGCCGCACCCGGCGGATCGGCGGCCGGCCGGCCCGCCTCGACGGCAGCCCGCGCATCCAGGGCGACGGCCGCACCCGGCGGATCGGCGGCGGCCGCGGCCGGCCCGCCCGGGGCGTGGGCCACGTGCGGAACGTCCGGCCGCAGGCGAACCGGGACGCCCACAGGACCCGGCCCGGCACGGCCGGCCGCAGGCTGCGGACCTCGCTCCGGCTGGTGACCCGGGCGACCCGTCGGTTCGCCCGCACCGCCGGCCAGGCCGCCACGGCCAGCGTCGCCACCGCCGACCCGCGCGCCCGCACCGCGCCGGTCCGGCCCACCCGGACCGCCGCCCGCTGGCGGTACGCGGCGCGGCGCGGCCCCGGCGCCCCGGTGCTGGTGATCGGCACGCTGATGGTGCTGATCATCGCGATGCTCGGCGTGGAGCGAGTGACCGGTGTCACCGTGCTGCCGGACCGGCTCTTCGCCGGGATACGGCCGCCGCCGAAGAAGTTCCCGGTGCTGGCGGCGAGCCCGCCGACCGACATCGCGATCGGCAAGCTCGGCCTGCGTGCCCCGGTGCACCGGGTCGGCATCGCCGCCGACGGCAGCATCGCCGTACCCGCGCTGGAGCGGGCCGGCGAGGCCGGCTGGTACGACCAGGGACCGACCCCGGGGCAGAACGGCCCGGCGGTGATCGTCGGGCACGTCGACACCACCACCGGCCCCGCCGTCTTCCACGATCTCAAGAAACTGGACGACGGCGACCGGGTCGAGGTGACCCGGGAGGACCACTCGGTGGCCGTCTTCGCGGTCACCTCCGTGCAGCGGTACGGCAAGGAGCGGTTGCCGGTGAACGAGATCTTTGGCGACTTCAGCCAGCCGAACCTACGCCTGATCACCTGCGGCGGCCGATGGGTGGGCGGCGCGACCGGATACGCCGACAACCTGGTGGTCTACGCGTCACTGGTCGAGGCGCGTGGCCCGTGAGCCCGGGCTCAGGGCGGGCGGTGAGCGGGCTCAGGCGGCCTCGGGCTCGGGCTCGCGCAGGTCCAGCCAGTCCGCCCAGCGCGGGTCCGGCGCCCGGTGCCCGAGAACCCGCCAGGCCGTCCCTTTCGGGGCCGCCGGCAGGCTGTGCAACCGCCAGCCCAGCTCCGCCGGCGTCTTGTCCCCTTTGGTGTGGTTGCACCGGGCGCAGGCGGCGACCACGTTCTCCCAGGCGTGCCGGCCGCCCCGGCTGCGCGGGAAGACGTGGTCGATGGTCTCGGCCGGGCCGCGGCAGTAGGCGCACCGCCAGCCGTCCCGGGCGAAGATGGCCCGGCGGGAGAGCCCGACATGGGTGCGGTAGGGCACCCGGACGTAGCGGGTCAGCCGGACCACCGAGGGGACCGGGAGCGCGTTGCGGGCGCTGTGCAGGACGCCGTCGCCGTCCGCGACGCAGACGGCCTTGGCGGAGAGCACGAGGATCGCGGCGCGACGCACCGACACGACACACAGCGGCTCGTAGGTGGCGTTGAGAACGAGTGCACCGGAGCCCGCCGTGGGTCGTATGTCAGGCATCGTGCTCACCCTCCCGGTCCAGCCGCTCCTGCCGCTGTTTGCGCCGGGGGGTGCCCCGCAGGCAGCGGGGAGCCGCACCGACGCCGGCCGGATCACCGACGTCCGCTGCGCCCATCGTCCCTGATCGGACCCGCGATTGCACGTACTAATCCGGGGTACCCTCATGAACCTTTCGTGGCTGTGCCACGATGACCGGTTCACCGGGAGGTCGTGACCGGGCCCCCGTCCTGGTGGGTCAGCAGCGGGCGCCCAGGAGCCGTGCGGTACGAAAGCAGGGTGAGTACCGCCGACCTGATGCTCCGCGTTCTGGCCGCCGCGCCCGACCCCGGCCCGAGTCCGTCCGTCGACTGCCGGACCGACCCCCTGTGCAAGCAGGTACTGGAGCTGACCGGCTCAGTCTGGTTCGCCGAGGGCAGCTACTGGATCGTGCTGAAGCCGCTGCGGATCATCCTGATCCTGCTGCTGGCCTTCGTCGCCCGCTGGGCGTTGCACCGGGCGATCAACCGGCTCGTCCGGACGACCAGCGAGACCGCGGTGCCCACCCTGCTCAAGCCGCTGCGCGAGCGGATCCCCAGCGCCGGGGCGAACCCGGAGGACTTCGTGCCGGAGCGGCGGCGGCAGCGCGCCGAGGCGATCGGCTCGGTGCTGCGCAGCATGGTCACCGCCTTCATCTTCGGTATCGCGCTGCTGATGGTGCTGAAGGAGTTCAGCTTCGACCTGGCCCCGCTGCTGGCCAGCGCCGGCATCGCCGGCGTCGCCCTCGGCTTCGGCGCGCAGAGCCTGGTCAAGGACCTGATCGCCGGCCTGTTCATGCTGATCGAGGACCAGTACGGCGTCGGCGACACCGTCGACCTCGGCGAGGCGACCGGCGTGGTGGAGGCGGTGGGCCTGCGGGTCACCACGGTCCGGGACGGCCGGGGCGTGCTCTGGTACATCCGGAACGGCGAGATCGTCCGGGTCGGCAACAAGAGCCAGGGGTGGGCCCTGGTGGTGGTGGACCTGCCGATCGGCTTCGCCGGCACCGAGGAGGCCAGCGCGGTGCTGCGTACGGCGGCCGCGTCGGTGGCGATGGACCCGGAGCTGGCATCCCAGATCGTCGAGGCGCCGGAGGTGCTCGGCGTCGAACAGATGACGGTGGACGGGGCGGTGATCCGCACGGTGGTCAAGACGACCGCCGACGGGCAGTTCGCCGTCGGCCGCGAGCTGCGCCGCCGGCTGGCCGAGGCGCTGGAGAACTCCGGCATCACCGCCCGGATCGCGGCGGCCCGGCTCTACCCGGGCCTGCCGCCCAACGTCCCGACTCCCGGGGAGACGGGCACCGGCGGCGCGACCTGAGATCGGCCGCCACCCGGCCCTTGCGGGGCCGGCGGTTGGCGGGGGTCGCGCGCCGAGCGGCCCCTCGGGTATCGTCCGATCGTTCAGTCGGAGATGCGACGATCAATCCGTTCACCCTAGCCAGTTGTCAGACGATCGGGCAGAATCCGGTAAGCACGCTCCGGTCGGAGCGTGCTCGTGTCCTCGCTGATCCGTAAACCTGACGACGGTTCCCGGTCGGTCCCACCACGAGTGGTCGGCCCGGGGACGATGGAGGCGACGGTGTCCGACGAGCGACCCGCCCAGGAGGGCTCGGCCACCTTCCGCGACGTGTTCAGCCAGTCGGAGTTCCGCGCCCTCTTCACCGCCAGCACCCTCTCCTGGGTCGGCGACTACCTGGCCAAAGCCGCCGTCACGGTCCTGGTCTACCGGGAGACCGACTCGGTGGCGCTCTCCGCCGCCGCGTTCGCGGCCAGCTACCTGCCCTGGCTGATCGGCGGTCCACTGCTCTCCGCGCTGGCCGAACGGCACCGGTACCGGCAGGTCATGGTGATCTGTGACGTCATCCGGATGGCGTTGATGGCACTGGTGGCCGTGCCGGTGATGCCCCCCTGGGCGATCCTCGCCCTGATCTTCGCCGCCACCCTGGCCAACCCGCCGAGCCAGGCCGCCCGGTCCGCGCTGACGCCGCACATCCTCACTGGCGACCGGCTGGTGCTGGGCCTGTCGGTCACCGCGAGCACCGCCCAGGCCGCCCAGGTCGTCGGCTACCTGCTCGGCGCGGCGATCGCCGCGATCGACCCCAACGTCGCCCTGCTGATCAACGCGGCCACCTTCGGCCTGTCGGCCGCCCTGTGCCGGTTCGGCCTCCGGGACCGGCCGCCCGCGATGACCGCCGCGCACCGCAGCCACCTGCTGCGGGAGACCGGTGAGGGCTTCCGCATCGTCTTCGGTCAGCAGGTCCTGCGGGCCATCGCCGTGGTGGTGTTCAGCGCGGTGGTCTTCTCGATCGTGCCGGAGGGGCTGGCCGCCCCATGGGCCGCCGACCGGACCGACGGCGCGATGGACGCTGGCACCGCCCAGGCGGTGATCATGGCGGCCAACCCGGTCGGCTACATCCTCGGCGGGCTGCTGATCAGCCGGCTCGTCGCCCCGGGCCGCCGGGTGGCGTTGATCCGCCCGCTGGCGATCCTCGCCCCGGCGGCGCTCGTTCCCGCCCTGCTCGACCCGCCGCCGCTCCTGGTGGCGCTCCTCGCCGCCGGCTGCGGCTTCGCGGTGGGCGGGCTGCTGCCGGTGGCCAACGGCCTGTTCGTCCGCGCCCTGCCCGATGGCTACCGGGCCCGGGCGTTCGGCGTGATGGCCAGTGGGACGCAGATCACCCAGGGTGGAGCCGTGCTGGTCACCGGGGCGCTCGCCGAACGGTTCAGCATCCCCACGGTGGTGGGCGTGTGGAGCGCCGCCGGGGTGGGGCTGATGCTCCTGGCGGTGCTCACCTGGCCGCGCCCGGAGACGGTGGCCGCGACCGTCGCGGCGGCCGAGGCCGACTCGGTCGCCCGGGACGCCGCCGGCCCAGACCCGCACACCCCGGCCATGACGGGCGCGTCCGGCGTGATCGGCAACCGCTCCGGTGAGCGGGGCCGGCGCCGGCACGCGGTGGGGTGACCTGACTCCCGCCGGCCGGTGGGCACGGCGGTTGCGCAATCGGCACCTGGCAGGATGGAAGGGTGAATTCCCCAGGCGAGTCGATGACCCTCTTCGAGGCGGTCGGCGGCGAACCCACCTTCCGCAAGCTGGTGGACGAGTTCTACGCGGGTGTGGCCGATGACCCGCTGCTGCGGCCAATGTACCCGGAGGAGGACCTCGGCCCGGCGGCCGACCGGCTGACCCTGTTCCTCATGCAGTACTGGGGCGGCCCGCACACCTACTCGGAGCAGCGTGGCCACCCGCGGCTGCGGATGCGGCACGCGCCGTTCCGGATCGGGGCGGCCGAGCGGGACGCCTGGCTGCGCCACATGCGGCGCGCCGTGGACCGGCTGGACCTGCCGCCGGAGATCGCCGACGCGCTCTGGGACTACCTGGAGCGGGCCGCGTACTTCATGGTCAACGTGATGGAGGACCCGGCCGCCGGGGCCTGACGGCAGCGGATCGCGCGGCGCCGGGGCCCGGGGGCCCCGGCCGACCGGTCAGAGCAGGGCGCCCTCGTCGTGCAGCCAGTCCACGAAGGTGGTGGCCACCGCGGCGCCACAGTCGAGCATCTCGACCAGCAGCGCGTCGTGGGTGCCGGCGCCGAGCGGGACCTGGAGCTCCGCGTAGATCGGGAGCTGGCCGCGCTCGGTCGGGTCGCCGATGTACGCCTTGCAGAACCGTCGAGTGTGGTTCCACTCGTTAACCACGCGGTAGGCGCGGTCGGCCCAGTCCGGCGGCACCGTCGCGTGTGGACGGGCCCGCATCACCAGGATCTCGTCGTCCGGCCCCTCCAGCGTGACCAGCACCGCGTGCCGCTCCCACATGGCCAGCAGGTTGCCGTCGCCGTCGGCCAGGTAACGCACGTCGAGCAGGTCGAGCGCGTCGCAGACCCGGCGGAGGGTGACCGGGGCGACGGTTGCCGGCATGTCCGCGATCACGGGCCGCTCGGCGGCCGGGGTGTCGTCCCCCGGCTGGCGGGGGGTCGGCGGTCCGACCCGGACGGTTTCCTCCACTGTGATCCCGGTTCGAGTTTCCGGATCGCCGCCACTGGCGGGACCTGGGCGCCATGACCACCACGGCATCGCTCGCGCACCTCACTCCCCAGCGGATCCAGCCGCCTACGGTGCGTTGGATCCGAGCATGGACGGTACCCGTACAGCCGGGCTGAGGCATCCCCCCAACGGGCGCACCAAACCGGAAGGATGATCCGGGGTCATCCGTTCGGATGAGTGATTGTGGGCGTAAGGCTCAGTTCCGCCACCTTCCGCGACCAGGCCGCTCCGTACGGTCCGACCAGACCGACCCATCGGCCGGCGACGCGTACCCGGATGTCGCCGGTGCCGACGAAGCCCATCCGGACCAGCCCCTGCACCAACCGCTGCGGCACCTCCACCGGGGCGTCCGGCGCGTCGTCCGGAGTCACCACCACGGCGACGTGGTCCAGCAGCGCGTCCCGCAGCGCGCGCTGCCCCACCGCGCGGCCCGCCACGCCGTGCCTGGCCGCCTCGCGCAGTGTCCCGGCCGCTGCGGCGGCGATCCGGCGTACGTCCTCGGCGGGCAGGGACTCCACCGCCCGACTGGCCGGCGGCGGCAGCGGCCAGCGCCAGCCGTCGTCGCGACGCCGGGGCAGCGCGGCACCCCCGGCCGACAGCTCGGCCAGCAGCTCCCCGGCGGCGACGGTGACGTCACCCGGGGCCGTTCCGGTGACCGTGCGGACCACCAGGACGCCCCACGGCAACCGGGCCCAGAGGGCGGTACGGCCGACGCCGGGCACCGGCCGGAGCCGGACCAGGGTGGCCGGGTCCAGCCGGACCAGCCGGGCCAGGAAGGCGCCCGCGTCGGCCACCCCGTCGAGCCCGTGCCCCGCCGTCGGGCCGGTCACCCAAGCTCCTCGGTTCCCGGCGTTCCCCGGACCGGCCCGCGCCGCACGCTCACGCCGCCCCCTCGGCTCCCGGCCGCGGGGCGCGCGGAGCCGCTCCGCGCGCTCACTCCGCCACCCCCGGCGCGTACCCGAGCAGGAAGGCCCGCTCCTCCGGGGAGATCCGGCGGGGCCGCTGTGCCGCCAGGTCGAACGGGACGAGGACGGACCGGGCTCGGCTGGCCAGCACCTCGCCGTCGTACAGCTCGTAGGCGACGGTGAACGAGGCGGCCCGCAGCTCCTCCACCCAGAGCTCGATGCGGACCGTCGGCGCCGCCTCCGCGGTGGCCCGGCCCAGCGCGTAGTCGACCGGGCGCAGGTAGTCGACCTCGTGCCGGCGGATGACCACCCCGTCGGCGAACGAGCCCACCCCCCACGCCCGGCCGCCGGCGAACATCAACGCCACCCGCGCCTCCTCGTAGAGGGTGAGGAAGCGCGAGTTGTTGACGTGCCCGTACGCGTCCAGGTCGGACCAGCGCAGCGTGCAGTGGTAGACGAAGCGGTCAGTCACGGGTGAGCTTGCGGTAGGTCACCCGGTGCGGACGGGCAGCCTCGGCGCCGAGCCGGTCGATCTTGTTCTTCTCGTACGCCTCGAAGTTGCCCTCGAACCAGAACCACTTGGCCGGGTTCTGGTCGTCGCCCTCCCAGGCCAGGATGTGCGTGGCGACCCGGTCCAGGAACATCCGGTCGTGGGAGATGACCACGGCGCAGCCCGGGAACTCCAGCAGCGCGTTCTCCAGGCTGCCGAGGGTCTCCACGTCCAGGTCGTTGGTCGGCTCGTCGAGCAGGATGACGTTGCCACCGATCTTCAGGGTCAGCGCCAGGTTGAGCCGGTTCCGCTCGCCACCGGACAGCACCTTGGTCGGCTTCTGCTGGTCCGGCCCCTTGAACCCGAACGCGGCGATGTACGCCCGCGACGGCATCTCGACCTTGCCGACCAGGAGGTGGTCCAGCCCGTCGGAGACCGTCTCCCAGACCGTCTTGTCGCCGGCCAGACCCGCCCGGCTCTGGTCGACGTACGACAGCGAGACCGTGTCGCCGACCTTGACCGAGCCGGTGGTCGGCTCCTCCAGCCCGACAATGGTCTTGAACAGGGTGGTCTTGCCGACGCCGTTGGGGCCGATCACGCCGACGATGCCGTTGCGCGGCAGCGAGAAGCTGAGGCCGTCGATCAGCACCCGGTCGCCGAACGCCTTGGTGAGGTTGTTGACCTCGATGACCGTGCTGCCCAGCCGCGGGCCCGGCGGGATCTGGATCTCCTCGAAGTCCAGCTTGCGGGTCTGCTCCGCCGCGGTGGCCATCTCCTCGTACCGGTCGAGCCGGGCCTTGGACTTGGTCTGCCGGGCCTTGGCGTTGGAGCGGACCCACTCCAGCTCCTCGTCGAGGCGCTTCTTCATCTTGGCGTCGCGGCGCCCCTCGACGGCCATCCGGGCGGCCTTCTTCTCCAGGTAGGTGGAGTAGTTGCCCTCGTAGCCGATGGCCCGGCCGCGGTCCAGCTCCAGGATCCAGCCGGCCACGTTGTCGAGGAAGTACCGGTCGTGGGTGATCGCGATGACCGTGCCGGCGTACTTGGCCAGGTGCTGCTCCAGCCACTGCACGCTCTCCGCGTCCAGGTGGTTGGTGGGCTCGTCGAGCAGCAAAAGGTCGGGCGCCTCCAGCAGCAGCTTGCACAGCGCCACCCGGCGGCGCTCACCGCCGGACAGCTTGGTCACGTCGGCGTCCGGCGGCGGGCAGCGCAGCGCGTCCATCGCCAGCTCGAGCTTGGAGTCGATGTCCCAGGCGTCGGCGTTGTCCAACTCCTCCTGGAGCCGGCCCATCTCCTCCATCAGCTCGTCGGAGTAGTCCGTGGCCATCTGCTCGGCGATCTTGTTGAACCGCTCCAGCTTGGCCTTGGTCTCGGCGACCGCCTCCTCGACGTTGCCGAGGACGGTCTTGGCGTCGTTCAGCGGCGGCTCCTGTGCCAGCATGCCGACGGTGTAGCCGGGCATCAGCCGGGCCTCGCCGTTGCTCGGCTGGTCCCAGCCTGCCATGATCTTGAGGAGGCTGGACTTGCCGGCGCCGTTCGGGCCGACCACACCGATCTTGGCCCCCGGCAGGAAGTTCAGCGTCACGTTGTCGAGCACGACCTTGTCGCCGTGCGCCTTGCGCGCCTTTTCCAGGACGTAGATGAACTGGGCCACGGTGCGGGCTACCTCCGTCGGTTGCGTCTGGGTCGCGGGCACGGGCGCGGGTCGGCATCTCCGCCCGCCGCCGCCGGCCGGGGCCGGCCACGCGCACGCCACCGTCAATCCTGACAGGTACGGCCCGCTCCGCCCACATCACCCCGCCCCGAGCGACTGGTCGAGGTGCTCGTCGGGGTTGTCTACAAGATCACGTCTGTGGTTCGGTGGGGGTGGGACGGGTACCTGACTCCGCACGGGGGAACAGACGCCGCAGATACGCTCAGTACGCTCATCGCGGTGGACCCGTCAGCACCCGGAGGTGGCCGATCGTGACCGTCCGTAGCTCCTTTGTCGTAGTGGCGAACCGACTGCCGGTCGACGAGGTGAGCACACCCGAAGGACGGCAGTGGCGGCGGAGCCCGGGCGGGCTGGTCACCGCGCTGCATCCGGTACTCGCCGACCACCAGGGCACCTGGGTCGGCTGGGCCGGCGGCACCGGGGCCGCGCCGGAGCCGTTCGACCTTGAGGGGATCCGGCTGCATCCGGTGCCGCTGAGCGCCGAGGAGTTGGAGCGCTACTACGAGGGCCAGTCCAACGCGACGATCTGGCCGCTCTACCACGACGCCGTGGAGACCCCGGTCTACAAGCGCCGCTGGCGCGAGACGTACCGGCTGGTCAACGCCCGGTTCGCGGAGGCCGCGGCGGACGTCGCGGCCGAGGGCGCGACGGTCTGGGTGCAGGACTACCAGCTCCAGCTGGTCCCGGCGATGCTCCGCGAGCTGCGGCCGGACCTGCGGATCGGGTTCTTCCTGCACATCCCGTTCCCGCCGATCGAGCTGTTCATGCAGATGCCGTTCCGGACCGAGATCCTGCGCGGCCTGCTCGGCTCCGACCTGGTCGGCTTCCAGCAGCGGCTGGCCGCGCAGAACTTCGTCCGACTCGCCCGGCACCTGCTCGGGCTGCGCTACGAGGGGCAGATGATCCAGGTCGACGGCCGGCAGGTGAAGGCCGGCGCCTTCCCGATCTCCATCGACACCCGGGAGATGGAGCGGCTGGCCGAGGACCCGGCGATCCAGGCCCGGGCCAAGCAGATCCGCGAGGAGTTGGGCAACCCGAAGACGATCGTCCTTGGCGTCGACCGGCTGGACTACACCAAGGGCATCGAGCTGCGGCTCAAGGCCTTCCGCGAACTCCTGGCTGACGGAAAGTTGACAGTTCCGGACGCCGTCATGGTGCAGGTGGCCACGCCGAGCCGGGAACGGGTGGAGCACTACCAGGCACTTCGAGTGAAGGTCGAGCGGGAGGTCGGCCGGATTAATGGTGAATTCGGACGGGTCGGCGTGCCGGCGGTGCATTATCTGCATCAGTCGTACAGTCGCTCCGAACTTGCCGCGATGTACGTCGCGGCAGACGTGATGATGGTGACCCCGCTGCGAGACGGAATGAATCTGGTGGCCAAGGAGTACGTCGCATCGCGCGCCGACCAGGGCGGCGCGCTCGTGCTCAGTGAGTTCGCCGGCGCCGCCACTGAGCTGCGCCAGGCCTTCCTGTGTAACCCCCACGACCCCGACGCGGTCAAGGACGCGCTGCTGCGCGCCGTGCACGTCGAGAAACCCGAGGCCCGCCGCCGGATGCGGATAATGCAACGCCACCTGCGCACCCACGACGTGGGGCACTGGGCCAAGTCGTTCCTGACCGAACTCGGCGTGCCCGATGCGGAGGCGGCGTGAACTCCCCCAGCACCGCCACCCACCCCGTCATGGATCCCGAGCTGCGTGCCGCCATCGGCCGGATCGCCCGGGTTCCGCAGCTCCTGGTCGCCTGCGACTACGACGGCACGCTCGCGCCGATCGTCGAGGACCCGAGCAAGGCCGTCCCGCTGCCCGAGTCGGTGGCCGCGGTCCGCGCGCTGGCCTCGCTGCCGCAGACCACCGTCGCGGTGGTCTCCGGGCGCGCGCTGCGCGACCTGGCCACGCTCTCCCGGCTGCCCAGCGAGGTGCACCTGGTCGGCAGCCACGGCTCGGAGTTCGACATCGGCTTCGTCGAGCGGCTCTCCCCCGAGCTGATCGCGGTGCGGACCCGGCTGCGGGACGCGCTGCGCCAGATCGCCGCCGACCACCCCGGCGTACGGCTGGAACGCAAGCCGGCCAGCGTCGCGATGCACACCCGCGGGGTGGACCCGCAGGTGGCCGCCTCCGCCGTCGAGGCGGTGCGCAGCGGCCCGGCCACCTGGGACGAGGTGACCGTCACGCAGGGCAAGGAGGTCATCGAGCTGTCCGTGGTGGCCACCCACAAGGGCACCGCCGTCGACCAGCTCCGCACCCAGCTCGCGGCGAGCGCGGTGCTCTTCATCGGCGACGACGTCACCGACGAGAACGCCTTCGGCAACCTGCACGGCCCGGACGTCGGCATCAAGATCGGCCCCGGCGACACCCAGGCCGACTACCGGGTGGCCGAGCCGATCGAGGCGGCCCGGGCGCTGGGCCTGCTGCTGGAGACCCGGCGGCACTGGCTCTTCGGCGAACGCGCGGTGCCGATCGAGCGGCACTCGATGCTGGCTAACGGCCGGACCGTCGCGCTGCTCACCCCGGACGCCAAGATCACCTGGCTGTGCCACCCGAAGCCGGACTCGGCGGCAATCTTCGCCGACCTGGTCGGCGGCAGCCCGGCCGGGCACTTCAGCATCTCGCCGGAACGCGGCGGCATCCCGCTCGGTCAGCGCTACCGCAGCGGCACCATGACGGTGGAGACCCGCTGGTCCGGGCTGACCGTCACCGACTGGCTGGACGTGCCGGCGGCGGAGACCACCCCGGACGGTCCGGCCGTCGTCACCGGCGACTCGACGCTGGTCCGGGTGCTCACCGGCACCGGCCGGGCCCGGGTGGACTTCGCCCCTCGGCCCGAGTTCGGCCAGGTGGCGGTGCAGTTGCAGCCGATCGACGACGGCCTGCTGGTGCTCGGTTCCAACGAGCCGATGGCGCTCTACTCGCCCGGGTTGAACTGGGACGTCACCAGCGACGGGGTGAACGAGACGGCAAAGGCCGTGGTCGACCTGTCCGCGCTCGGCGGGCAGGTCGTGCTGGAGCTGCGCTTCGGCACGCAGAGCCTGGAACACCACACGGTGCCGATCCACGAGCGGCAGGCCGCCGCCGAGCAGCCCTGGAAGGACTGGGTGGCCGGGCTGCGGCTGCCCGGCACCGCCCGGGACCTGGTCGCCCGCAGCGCGCTCACCCTGCGCGCGCTCTGCCACGAGCCCAGCGGCTCGATCCTCGCCGCGGCGACCACCTCGCTCCCCGAGGAGCTGGGCGGCGTCCGGAACTGGGACTACCGCTACTGCTGGCTGCGGGACGCGTCGATGACCGCGCGGGCCCTGGTCGACCTCGGCTCGACCGAGGAGGCCGAGGCGCTGCTGCGCTGGATCGACGGCGTGGTCGAGCGCACCGGCGGGCACCCGGAGCGACTGCACCCGCTCTACACCGTCGACGGGTACGAACTGGGCGCCGAGGCGGTCATCGACACCCTGCCCGGGTATGCCGGCTCCCGACCGGTCCGGGTCGGCAACCTCGCCAACCACCAGCTGCAGCTCGACGTCTTCGGCCCGATCGCCGACCTGATCGCCGCGGTGGCCGACGCGCGGGGCTCGGTCCGCGAGGACGAGTGGCGGGTGCTGGACAACATGGTCGAGGCGGTCCGCCGCCGCTGGCACGAACCCGACCACGGCATCTGGGAGGCCCGCCTCCCGCCGCGGCACCACATCTTCTCCAAGGTCATGTGCTGGATGACCGTCGATCGGGCACTGCACGTGGTCCGGCAGCACGGCCACGAGGACCGGCCGGAGTGGGTGGAGCTGCGCGACCGGATCGCCGCGAACGTGCTGGAGTACGGCTGGCACGAGGTGGCCGAGGCGTACAGCGTCGCGTACGGGCACGAGGACATGGACGCCTCGTCACTGTGGATCGGCCTGTCCGGGCTGCTCCCGGGCGACGACCCGCGCTTCCTGTCCACCGTGCTCAAGATCGAGGCGGACCTGCGCAGCGGCCCGGTCGTCTACCGGTACCACTGGGACGACGGCCTGCCCGGCCGGGAGGGCGGCTTCCACATCTGCACGGCGTGGTTGGTCGAGGCGTACCTGCGCACCGGCCGGCGCACCGACGCGGAGGAGCTGTTCGTCCAGATGATCGACACGGCGGGCCCGACCGGGCTGCTCCCGGAGCAGTACGACCCGCTCGCCGAGCGCGGCCTGGGCAACCACCCGCAGGCGTACAGCCACCTCGGCCTGATCCGCTGCGCCCTGCTGCTGGACAACATGCTCAAGCAGTGACCTGACCAGCGAGGTCGGCGGCCGGAGACGAGGAGTCTCCGGCCGCCGTCTTACTGTTCCTCCACAGCGACGGATGGCCCCACCCACGACCGGGTTTCCGGGGAGCCCGCTCGCGGAGGGATCAAGCCTGACCGCCCGGAGCGAGCGGGCTCCCCGGAAACCCCGACGCCCCGGACCAGGGGTCAGACGTCGAGCACCCCCACCACGTCGCCGATGACGACGATGGCGGGCGGGCGGACACCTGCCTCGAGCACGTCGACCGCCACCGCGCCGAGCGTCGAGCGGAGGGTCCGCTGGCCGCTGGTCGTGCCCTCCTGGACCACGGCCACCGGGGTTTCCGCCGGGCGGCCGTGGGCGACCAGGGTGGCGCTGATCGCGGCGAGGTTCTTCAGGCCCATCAGGACGACCAGGGTGCCGCGCAGGCCGGCGAGGGCCTCCCAGCGGACGAGGGACGCCGGCGAGTCGGGGGCCAGGTGGCCGGAGACCACGGTGAACTCGTGCGCCACCGCCCGGTGGGTGACCGGCACACCGGCCACCGCGGGTACGGCGACGGCGCTGGTCACCCCGGGCACCACGGTCACCGGTACCCCCGCCTCGGCGCATGCCAGCAGCTCCTCCCCGCCCCGGCCGAAGACGTACGGATCGCCGCCCTTGAGCCGGACCACGAACTTCCCGGCCCGGGCCCGGTCCACCAGGATCCGGTTGATCTCCTCCTGCGCGCGCGACGGCCCGTACGGGATCTTCGAGGCGTCGACCAGCTCCACGTCGGGGCGCAGCTCGTCGAGGAGCAGCCCGGGGACGAGGCGGTCGGCGACCACCACGTCCGCCCCGGTGAGCAACCGCCAACCCTTCACGGTGATCAGCTCCGGATCACCCGGCCCCGCGCCCACCAGCGCCACCCGTCCGGGTGCGCCGCCGGTCCTACCGGACGGTTGGGGACGCACGCTCAGCAGGTCGCGGACGGCGTCCCGGACGGCCATCGCGCGGCGCGGGTCGCCGCCGCCGAGCACGGCGACGGTGACCGGGCCGTGCCGGGTCACCGCCGGGGTCCACGCGGTGGCCGCCGCCCGGTCGTCGGCGCGGACACAGAAGATCCGGCGCTCGGCGGCGACAGCGCTGACCGCGGCCGCGGCGGCCCGGTCGTCGACGGCCACCTGGACCAGCCAGGCACCGTCCAGGTCGGCGGGGGCGAAGCGGCGCGGCACCCAGTGCAGCCGGCCCGCGTCGGCGTGCGCCCGCAGCGCCGGGGTGAGCTCCGGCGCGACCAGCAGGACGTCCGCGCCGGCGTCGAGCAGCGCGGGCACCCGCCGGGTGGCCACCGCTCCCCCACCCACCACGACGACCCGCCGGCCGGCCAGCCGCAGCCCAAGAGGGTAAGGACTAGTCACTTCTCCGCCACGCCCGCCGAGTCGAAGGTGGCCACCTCGTGCAGCACCCGGACCGCGCCGGTGACGACCGGGAGCGCGAGCAGCGCGCCGGTGCCCTCACCGAGGCGCAGCCCGAGGTCGATCAGCGGGTCGAGGCCGAGGTGCCGCAGGGCGGCGGTGGCGCCCGGCTCGGCGGAGCGGTGCCCGGCGACCATCGCCCCGACCGCGTCGGGTGCGAACGCGGCGGCCGCCAGCGCGGCGCTGACCGCGATCACCCCGTCCAGCAGCACGGGCACCCGGCGCGCGACGGCCCCCAGGACCAGCCCGGTCAGCGCGGCGTGCTCCAGCCCGCCGACCGCGGCCAGCACGCCCAGCGGGTCGGCCGGGTCCGGCGCGTGCCGGTCGAGCGCCGCCCGCACCACGCCGACCTTCCGCGCGTACGTCCCGTCGTCCACCCCGGTGCCGCGCCCGGTCACCTCGGCCGGGTCGGCCCCGGTGAACGCGGCGACCAGCGCGGCGGCCGGGGTGGTGTTGCCGATGCCCATGTCACCGGTCAGCAGGATGCCCGCCCCGGCGTCGACCAGTTCCCCGGCGATCCGGATGCCGGTCTCCACCGCCGCCCGCGCCTCGTCCCTGGTGAGCGCGGCGGTCACGGTCATGTCCCGGGTGCCGGGGCGGACGGCCGCGGCGACCAGCCGGGGCCCGGCCGGGTCGGCGGCGTCCGCCGGGTCGACCGGGAGCGGGGTGGCGACGCCGACGTCGACCACGGTGACGGAGGCGCCGGCCTGCCGGGCGAACGCGTTGACCACCGCGCCGCCGGCCAGGAAGTTGCCGATCATCTGTGCGGTGACCTCCTGCGGCCACGGGGTCACGCCCTGGGCGTGCACGCCGTGGTCGCCGGCGAAGATGGCCACCGCGGCCGGCTCGGGCAGCGGCGGCGGGCAGGCCCCGGCCAGCCCGGCGAGCCGTACGGAGAGGGGCTCCAGCGCACCGAGGGAGCCGGCGGGCTTGGTCAGCCGGCCCTGCAGCTCGCGGGCCGCCGCCATGGCGGTCTCGTCGAGCGGCCGGATCGCCGCCACGGTGGACTCCAGCATCATGCCTCCAGGATCTCCGCCAGCACGTCGGTGAACGCGTCGGTCGTCGCCGGATCGCGCACCGCGATCCGCAGCCAGTCCGGGCCGAGCCCGGGGAAGGTGTCGCCCCGGCGTACCGCCCAGCCGCGCTCGCGCAGCCGCTCCCGCACCCCGGCGGCGCCGGGCAGGTGCACCAGGACGAACGCGCTGGCCGGGCGGCCCGCGACGCGTACCCCGGGGAGGCCGGACAGGCGGGCCACCAGGTGCTCGCGGTCGGCGGCGAGCCCGGCGGCGATGGCGCGCTCGGCCGCCACGGCGGCCGGGGACGCGCAGGCGATGGCGGCGGCGAGCGCGGGGGTGGAGACCGCCCACAGCGGCTGGGCGGCGGCGAACCGGGCGAGCAGCGCCGGCTCGCCGAGCAGGTAGCCGATCCGCAGGCCGGCCAGCCCCCAGGTCTTGGTGAGGCTGCGGACCACCACCAGGCCGGGCAGGTCGCGGCGGTCGGCCAGGGACTCGGGTTCGCCGGCCACGCCAGGGGCGACGGTGGTGTCGGCGAACGCCTCGTCGACCACGAGCACCCGGCCGGGGCGGGCGAGCGCGGCGACCTGCGCGGCGGGGTGCAGCACCGAGGTGGGGTTGGTGGGGTTGCCGACCAGCACCAGGTCGGCGTCGGCGGGTACCCGGGCCGGGTCGAGCCGGAAGCCGTTGGCCGGGTCGAGCAGGACCCGCTCGACGGCGTGCCCGGCAGCCCGCAGCGCGGCCTCCGGCTCGGTGAACTGCGGGTGCACCACGACCGGTCGCCGGGCGTCGCGCAGCGCCCGGGCGATCAGCACGAAGCCCTCCGCCGCGCCGGCGGTGAGCAGTACCTCCTCCGGGGTACGCCCGTGCCGGGCGGCGACGGCGGCCCGGGCCGGACCGGGATCGGGGTACGCGGCCAGCTCGCCCAGCGCCGCGACGAGCGGGTCGGCCAGCCAGTCGGGCATCGGGGCGCGGCGGACGTTGACGGCCAGGTCGACCAGCCCCGGGGTCGCCTCGGCGTCGCCGTGGTGCCCGAGGTCGGGCTCGTCCTGCCGGTCCGCTCCCGGCCCGCCGGCGGCCGGCGTCCCGGTCAGCTGAGCACGCATGTCCGCGATCCTGCCGGGAAGCCGCCGCCCGGGACAGCGGATCCCGGCGTGGGACGCGTCACCACCGCTCGACCCACTCGCCCGTTTATGAATTCTTCTCATTTCCGAATCGGAAATGTCATAGCTTGACCTCGTGAGCAACCGACCCCGTGCCTCCGCTGGTCGTGCCGTTCTCCTCCTCCGCGCCGGGCTCATCGCCGGCATCGTGGTCTCCGCCGCGATGTTTCCACTGGCCGCCCTCAGTGGCATCGGCGCCAAGGCCACCGCACACGCAGTGGAGCAGAAGACGAACATCCTCAAGACCGCGCTACCCGCCGAGACCTCGTACCTCTACGCGCCGGACGGCAAGACCGTGCTGACGATGTTCTACGAGGAGTACCGGCAGTACACCAAGATCCAGGACATCTCGCCGAACGTGCAGCAGGCGATCGTCGCCGCCGAGGACAACCGCTTCTACCAGCACCGCGGCGTCGACCCGAAGGGCGTGGCCCGCGCCTTCGTCGCCAACTCCCGCTCCGGCGGCGTCTCCCAGGGCGCCTCGACCCTGACCATGCAGTACGTCCGGATGGCCCTGCGGGACAGCGCGAAGACCCCGAAGGAGGTCCAGGAAGCCACCCAGCAGACCAGCCTGCGCAAGGTCAAGGAGATGCGCATGGCGCTCGACATCGAGAAGCACCTCAGCAAGGAACAGATCCTCGAGCGCTACCTCAACTCGGCCTACTTCGGTCACCGGGCGTACGGGATCTACGCGGCCGCACAGATCTTCTTCTCCAAGACCCCGGCCACCCTCACCCCGACCGAGGCGGCCACCCTGGCCGGCCTGGTGAAGTCCCCGTCGGAGTACGACCCGATCACCTCCGACCAGAAGGACGCCACCGGCCGGCGCAACTACGTGCTCGACAACATGTCCCGCCTCGGCTACCTGTCGCCCGACGCCGCCGCCCGGGCCAAGGCCGAGCCGATCCGGCTGCGGCTCACCAACCCGCCGAACGACTGCGCCGCGCTCCTCGAGAAGTACCGGGCGACCTGGGGCTTCTACTGCGACTACCTGAAGAACTGGTGGAGTTCGCAGCCGGCGTTCGGGGCCAACCGCCTGGAACGGATGGACAAGCTGCGCCGCGGCGGCTATCGGATCGTGCTCGCCCTCGACCCGAAGATCCAGGAGGCGGCGGAGAAGAACGTGGGGGCCAAGGACGGCACCGGCAGCCCGTTCGCCAACGGAATCGTGGTCGCCGAGCCGGGCACCGGACGGATCAAGGCGATGGCGGTGAACCGGACCTACTCGCTCGACCTGAGCGAGAACCCGAACAGCTCCAACCCGGAGGCCGGCCCGAACGTCAAGGCGAACTATCCGAACACCGTCGCGCCGCTGCTCGGCGGGGGAACACTCCCCGGCTACCAGGCCGGATCGACGTTCAAGATGTTCACGATGCTCGCCGCGCTCAACTCCGGGACGAAGCTCTCCGACACCATCAACTCGCCGTTCAAGTACCAGTCGGCCATCTACGACGGGTGGGCCCCGGTCAACGCCAGCGGCGCGATGACCGGCGTACAGACCATGTGGTCCGGCTTCGGCAAATCGGTGAACACCTTCTTCGTGCAGCTGGAGGAGAAGATCGGCGCGGAGAAGGGGGTGCGCCTGGCCGAGCAGCTCGGGCTGCGCTGGCGTACCGACGTGGACCGTGACCACGCCTCGCCGGACAAGGCAAACAAGTGGGGCGCGTTCACCCTGGGCGTCTCCGACGCCACCCCGCTGGAGATGGCGAACGCGTACGCCGCGGTGGCCGCCGACGGCCGGTACTGCGAGGCCATCCCGGTCAACTCGATCCTGAACCGGGACGGCACGCCGGCCATGTACACCACTGCGGGCGGGGTGGAGCGGGAGGTCGCCAAGCCGCGCTGCCGGCAGGTGGTCAGCGCGGACGCGGCCCGGGCCGCCACCGACGCCGCCCGCTGCCCGACCGGTGACACCCCGGCCAAGGGCGGCTGCGGCGGCTGGTCCACCGCCGACAGCGTCCGGGGCACGGTCGGCCGCCCGGTCGCCGGCAAGACCGGTACCACCGACAGCACCCGGTCCGCCTGGTTCGCCGGCTACACCCCGGAGCTGGCCGCGGCGAGCTTCATCGCCGACCCGGACAACCCGTTCAACGCGGTGGGTGACGGGCTGTCCCAGGTGCCCGTCGATGCGGTGGCGATGACGCTGCGCGACGCGCTCAAGGGCCAGCCCACCCGCCAGTTCACCCCACCGTCCGACCAGATCGTCGGCTGACGACGACCCGGGGGTGCGCCCGGGTTAGTTGATCAAGAGGTTTGCGTCCAGGATCGCCCGGATCTTGACGCGAACCTCTTGATCGCTGTGCCGGGGCCGGGGGCCCTGCCGGGCTGGGAGGGTCAGCGGAGGTCGGCGGCGACGAAGGACCAGATTTCGAGGTCGACGCGGGCGCCGCGGACGAACCCGGCGTTGCGGAGCAGGCCCTCGTAGCTGAAACCGGCCTTCTCGGCCACCCGCCGGGACGCCACGTTTCCCGGCGCCACCCGCAGCTCGACCCGCTGGAAGCCGTGCTCCAGGATCAGCGCGATGGCCACCGCGTCCACCGCCTCGGCCGCCAGGCCGTAGCCCCGGGCGTGCGGCGCGATCGCGTACGACACCTCGGTCAGTCGGGCGCCCCAGTCGGTGCGCCGGGTCCAGAGGCAGCCGACCACCCGCTGGTCCTCCCGCCGGACCACCCCGTAGTGGTCGCCGTCGCCGCTGTCCCGGCGCTGCCGGGCCAGCTCGGTGCACCAGGCGCGCCCGTCGATCCGCCCCGACGACTCGGCCAGCGGCAGCCAGCGCTGAGTCTGCCGGTCCCCGAACACCTCGTCCGCCGCCTCGGCGTCGGCCGCCACGAGCGGGCGCACCTCGGTGCGCGGGGTGGAGACGGTCAGCGCCGGGAAGCGGCGCACCGCCACCTGCCCGATCACGCCGGGGCCTCCGCCGGCGCCACGGCCGCCGCGACCAGCCGGGCCGCGATCTCCGGGTACGCGGCCCAGTGCGGCACGAGCTGTGAGGCGTGCACGCCCCGCCAGACGAAGCCCTCCGGGGCACCAGCCGGCCAGCTCCACGCCGCCCGCTCGCCGGCCCGCGGGGTGAGCACGGCGGCGTGCTGCTTGTGCCCGACCACCTTGGTGCCGGCCGGGGCCAGCACGCTGTCGGTGCTGGCGGTCGCCTCCCGGTAGCCGATCACCAGACCGTCCCGGCTCGACCCGATCGTGTCGAGCACTCCGCACATGGGCAGTCCGTCCAGCTCCCGGGCCAGCCAGAGCAGCCCGGCGCCCTCGGCGATCACCGGTCGACCGGTGCGGGCCAGCTCGGCCACGGCGATGCAGAGCCGGCGGTTGGCGGAGAGCTGCTCCGCGTACGACTCGGGGAGCCCGCCGCCGACGACCAGCGCGCGGGTCCCGGCGGGCAGCGCCTCGTCCCGCAGCGGGTCGACGGTGACCACCTCGGCCCCGGCGGCGCACAGCAACTCGGCCGTCTCCGGATGGCTGTAGCTGCCGCCCGGGCCGCCGGCCAGCGCCACCACCGGCCGCTCCCCGGCCGGCGCGCCACCCACCGACGTGGGCGACCAGGGCTCGACCGCCAACTCCGGCGCGGAGCGGGCCAGCACCAGCAGCCGGTCCAGGTCGACCATGGTGGCCACCGCCTCGCCCAGTCGGCCCACCGCCCGCAGCGCCTCGCCGTCCCGCTGGACCACCGGGACCATGCCGTGCCGGCGGGCCGGGAGCACCGGGGGCAGCTCGTGGCGGCGCAGCGCCCCGTAGACCGGCACCCCGACGTCGTCGAGCGCCAGGCGCAGCATCGCCTCGTGCCGGGGCGACGCCACCCGATTGAGGATCACGCCGCCCAGCCAGAGCTGCTCGTCGTAGGCGCGGAAGCCGTGCACCAGGGCGGCCACCGACTGGCCCATCGCGGCCACGTCCACCACCAGCACCACCGGGCTGCGCAGGGCGGTGGCGACGGCGGCGGTGGACTCGGCCTCCGGCCGGCCGGTGATCGAGTCGTAGAGCCCCAGGGTGCCCTGCACCAGCGCGAAGCCCGCCCCGGCGCTGCCGTGTGCGAAGAGCGGCGCGATCCGCTCCGGCCCGACCAGCCGCGGGTCCAGGTTCCGCCCCGGCCGCCCGGCGGCCAACCCCAGGTACGCCGCGTCCACCTGGTCCGGCCCGATCTTGAAGCCCGCCACGTCCAGCCCCCGCTCGGCCAGGGCGGCCAGCAGACCGAGGGAGAGGGCACCGGTGCCGTGACCCGAGGAGGGCGCGCTCAGCACGACGCGCGGCACGACGGTCATCATCGACTCCTCGTAGGCGACGGGACGTACGCGGTGGGCGGTGCGCGGTGATTTCCGCCCGCGTGACCATACCCGCCTGGACCGACCGGCGACGGCCGCCGGCCGACCGGTTCCGGCCCGGTCCGGGTCAGTGGCCCGGCTCATACGGGTAGCCTTCTGTGACGTGTACCGGTTCCTGCTGACCCCGCGCTGGCTGGGCTATCTCGCGCTCACCCTGGTCGCCGCCGCGGTGATGGTGTTCCTCGGCAACTGGCAGCTGGACCGCTACCGGGGCCGTACGGCGATCAACGAGCGGATCGACGCCGGCTCCACCATGGCCCCCGCGCCGCTGCGCGACGCCCTGCCCGCCCCGACCGGTGGGCCCGGCACCACCGGCCCGGCCCCGGCCGACCAGCTCACCTGGTCCAAGGTCACCGTCACCGGCCGGTACGACACCACGAACCTGGTCCTGGTCCGCGGCCGCACGATCGGTCGGGAGGTCGGCTTCGAGGTGCTCACCCCGCTCGTCCTCGAAGACGGCACCGCCGTGCTGGTCAACCGGGGCTGGATCCCGCCCGCCCCGGGCGGCGACGCCACCGCCCAGCCGCAGGTGCCGGCCGCGCCCAGCGGCGACGTGACGGTCACCGGCCGGGTGGTGGCCAGTGAGAGCGGTGGCGGCGCGGTCGACCGGCGCAACGGCAAGCTGGAGACCCGGCGGATCAGCCTCCCCCGCCTCGCCAGGCAGCTGCCCTACCCGGTGGCTGGCGGCTACGTCCTGCTCGACCAGCAGACGCCGGCCGCCGACCCGGCCTTCCAGGCCGTCCCGATCGGGCACACCAACAACTGGCAGAACTTCGGATACGTGGTGCAGTGGTGGCTCTTCGCCGCCATGAGCCTCTTCGGCTACGGCTGGGTGGCGCGCCGGGAGGCGCGGCACGCGGCCGGCCTGGACAAGCCGCGTAAGCCGGTCGACCGGGCCGCCGAGCCCGCCGCCACGTGACCGACGCGCACTGATCGGGGCGGTCCGCCGGCGGGCACACCGCGGCGCCGGGCGGCCCGCGTACCGCCTCCGGCGGCGCCGACTCACCCGGTGGGGCGCCCGGCGTGGATGGCCCGGACCGCGTCGATGGTGTCGGCCTCGGCGGCGGTCTTGTCGTCCCGGTAGCGCACCACCCGGGCGAACCGCAGCGCCACGCCACCCGGGTAGCGGCTGCTGGTCTGCACCCCGTCGAACGCGATCTCGACCACCTGCTCGGGGCGGACCCGGACCACCCAGTCGCCCTTCTCCACGGCCAGGTCGAGGAAGCGCTCCGTCTGCCAGCGCAGCAACTCGTCGCTGAGCCCCTTGAACGTCTTGCCGAGCATGACGAACTCGCCGGTGTGCGGGTCCCGGGCGCCGAGGTGCAGGTTGGAGAGCCAGCCCTGCCGGCGCCCGCTGCCCCACTCCACAGCCAGCACCACGAGGTCGAGGGTGTGCCGGGGCTTGACCTTGACCCACGCCGAGCCGCGCCGGCCGGCATCGTAGGGGGCGGCCGGGTCCTTGACCACCACCCCCTCCTGACCGGCGTCGACCGCGGCCGCGAAGGCGGCACCGGCCTGCTCCGGGCCGTCCACCTCCATCCGCCCGACCAGCAGTGACGGGTCGACCGCACCGGCCAGCGCGGCCCAGCGTTCCCGGCCGGGCAGGTCGATCAGGTCCACCCCGTCGAGGTGCAGCAGGTCGAAGAAGTACGGGGTAAGCACCGTGTCGCCGGTGCGCTCGGCGGCGGCGAGCACGGCCGGGGCCACCGCCGTACCGCCGGTGGTGCTGGGCGTGGTGCGCCGGGCGGCCCGGCTGGAGGTCTCCTGGAAGGGCACGGGGCGGCCGGTGGCGTCCAGCCCGATCGCCTCGCCGTCGAGCACCAACTCCCGCGCCGGGAGGGCGCGGACGGCGGCCACCACCTCGGGCAGCCGGGCGGTGATGTCGTCCAGGCTGCGGGTGAAGACCGCGATGTCCTGCCCGGAGCGGTGCACCTGGATCCGGATGCCGTCGAGCTTCACGTCGACCACCGCCGGGGTGCCGGTGGCGGCGAGCGCCTCGTCCACCGAGGGGGCGCTCTGCGCCAGCATCGGGGCCAGCGGACGGCCCACCTGGAGCCCGAAGCCGGCCAGCGCCGCCGCGCCGCCGGAGAGCGCCGCGACCGCCACCTCGCGCAGGTCGCCGGCGAGCAGCAGGGCCCGCCGGACGGCCGCCAGCGGCACCTCGGCGGCCCGCGCCACCGCGTCGGCGAGCAGGCCGGCCTGGGCGCCCTGGCGCAGCTCACCGCTGAACAGGCCGACCAGCAGCCGCTGCTCGTCGGCGGTGGCCGCGGCGAAGAGCCGGCCGAGCAGCTCGCGCCGGCGGGCCTGCGAGCCGGCACCGCGGACCGCCGCGAGCTCGTCGATCGCCGCGTCGACGCCGGCCACGGTCAGGGTCGGCTCGGCGGCCGGCGGCGGCAGGTCGCGCAGGCTGGCCCAGCCCACGCCGGTCTGCCGTTGGCGCAGCTCACCGGCGAGATAGCCGGCGCCCGCCGGGACCTCGGCCGGGTCGAGCGACCGCAGCGCGGCGGCGAGCAGCTCCACCTTGGCCCGCCGGCCGCTGGTGGCGCCCACCGCGGCGGAGGTGGCCGCCAGGTCGAGGAACCGCACGTGTCCCATCCTGCCAGCCACCTCCGACGGGATGGCGCATCCCGGCCGGGCGACGGGTCCCGCGCGCCACCCGGCCGGGACGCCCAACACCACCCCCCGCCCCGGCACCCTGTCTGCGCAGGTTCACCGAAAGTGTGGCCATTCCGCGTCGGATAGGCACTCTTTCGGTAAAAGTGCCCTCATCGGGCGGCGGGCGATCGATGGTCGGCCGGGAAGCGGCGGCCGCGGCGGAGCCGGTCCCGGTCAGGCCGAGACCGGCTCCTCGATCCGCAGGCCACGCGCGCGGACCTCGTCGGCGATCCGGGTGAGCAGCGTGTCGAGCGCGACCAGCGCGGCGGAGAGCTCGCCGAGCTGTTCCTTGAGCGTGTCCTCGGGCCACGCGGAGACGTCGACGTCCCCCAGAGCACTCACGGCGGCCTGGAGCCGCGCCATCTCGTCGTTCGTACGCATGTTCGAGAGGCTATAACACCCCCGCGCCCGACACACGGCAAACTGCGACATCGGCTGCGAAGTTACGCTTCCGACACCGGGCGGGGCCGGAAACTAGCCCCGGTTCGCGCCCGCCTCGGCGACCTTCGCCAGCAGCATCGCCTCGGCCAGGCAGACCCGGGCGAACTCGCCCAGGTGCAGGCTCTCGTTCGGCCCGTGGGCCCGGGCGTGCGGGTCCTCGACGCCGGTCACCAGGATCGCCGCCTCGGGGAACATCTCCTGGAAGGTGGCGATGAACGGGATCGAACCGCCGACGCCGATGTCGACCGGGTCGACGCCGTCCCAGGCGCCCCGGAAGGCCGCCCGCGCCGCCTCGAACATCGGCCCGGTGGCGTCGATGACGCAGGGGGCGCCGTCGTGCTCGAAGGTCACCGTCACCTGCGCGCCCCACGGCGCGTGCTTCTCCAGGTGGGCGATCAGCGCCGCGTACGCCTGCTTCGGGTCGTCGCCCGGCGCCAGCCGTACGCTCAGCTTGGCCTTGGCGGCCGGGACCAGCGCGTTCGGCGCCTCCCCGGTGGCCGGGGCGTCGATGCCGAGCACCGCGAGGGCCGGCTTGGTCCAGAGCCGGTCGGTGATCCGGCCGGTGCCGAAGAGCTCAGCCCCGTAGACCAGCCCGGCCTCGGCGCGGAACCGGTCCTCGGGGTAGTCGACCGTGGCGCCCTCCCGGCCGACGAGGCCCTCGACGGCCACGTTCCCAGCGGCGTCGTGCAGCGTGGCGAGCAGCCTGGCCAGCGTGGTGAGGGCGTCCGGCACGGCGCCGCCGAACATGCCGCTGTGCACGGCGTGGTCGAGGGTGCGCACCTCGACGAAGCAGTTGACGATGCCGCGCAGCGAGGTGGTCAGCGCGGGCACGCCAACGTCCCAGTTGGTCGAGTCGGCGATGACGATGACGTCCGCGGCCAGCTCCTCGCGGTGCGCGATGAGCAGCTGCTCCAGCGAGTCCGAGCCGTACTCCTCCTCGCCCTCGATGAACAGGACCACGCCGACCGGGAGCCGGTCGCCGAAGGCACGCAGCGCGGCGATGTGCGCCATAATGCCGGCCTTGTCGTCGGCCGCGCCCCGGCCGTAGAGGCGGCCGTCCCGCTCCACCGGCTCGAACGGGTCGGACTCCCACAGCGACAGGTCGCCGACCGGCTGCACGTCGTGGTGGGCGTACATCAGCACGGTGGGCGCGCCGGGCGGGGCCGGCTTCTTCCCGATCACCGCCGGCTGGCCGCCGGAACGCACGATCTTGGTGTCGAGGCCGCAGCCGCGCAGCAGCTCCGCCACCGCCTCGGCGGAGCGCTCCAGGTGCGAGTGGTCGAAGCCGTCGAAGGCGATGCCCGGGATGCGGACGAGGCGTTCCAGGTCGGCACGGACTCCGGGCAGCTCACGCTCGACGGCGGCCCGTACCTCGGACTCGGACATGATCGGTGTGGTCATGACCGGCATCGTATGCCGGCCTTACCGGGGTCACCTCCCGAGCCCGTCCCCGTGACCTGCCCGGAGAGCACCGCCGGGACCCGGTGGCGCCGGTACCGGTGCACCAACCACCTGACGGGTGCGCGGGACCCGGTCCGGTCGGGGGCGGCGGACGTAGTACCGGTCGGCGTCGTGCGGCAGGGCGGGCGCGGCGTCGACCACGACGTCCACCACGGCTTCGGTGCCGTCCGCGGCGAAGTGCGCCCGCTCCCCGACGTGCCAGCGGCGCAGCTCGGGCAGGATCTCCGTGCCGTCGCGGGCGAGCGCGCGGGACAGCCGCAGCTCCGCCGGCGCGGTGACGAACACCGACAGGGTCAGCTCCGGCCGGATCGCCGCGCGGGCGGCGCTCACCCCCTCGACGATCAGCACCGGCCCGGCGGGCACCGGCACCGCCCCGTCCAGGAAGCACCGCCGCAGCCAGCTGTACCGGCGGTAGGCCCCCGGCCGGCCCGCGCGTACCGGCGCGAGCACCCACCGCTCCAGCCGGGGCCAGAAGGTGAGCTGGTCGTCCCAGCCGTCCAGCAGGTCGTCGGTGCGGACCACCGGCGGCCGCTCACCGCCGGGCAGCGCGGCGAGGGCGTCCGCGAGGCGGGTCGCGAACAGGCTCTTCCCCGCGCCGCTCGGCCCGTCCACGGCCACCAGTCGGGTACGCCCCAGCCGCGCCGGCGCCGCGAGCACCCGCCGCGCCAACCCGGCGTACGCCTCGACCACCGCCACCACCGCCGTCACCCGACCGACGCTAGCGCCGCGCGCCGGCGTTCATCCCGCCGCCCACCGCCACGTCTTCGGCCGGTGGGTGGATGCGCCTGCCTTAGGGAACCGTTTCGGTGGCGTACCGGTGCCGTGGGGAACCCCCATCGCGGGCCGTGCTGCCTGGCCGCGCCGACGGCCGCCCGCGAGCTCCGACCGGGCTGCCGACCACCGCGCGGCGGCCGGGCTACCGCTTCCGTGGCACGGGAAGTCCCCCGTCCGCTGGATCCTGTGGTGCAGCGAGCCGTTCGCCGGTCGGGTCGGCGTCGTCACCGGCATCATCGGGTGGTGCTCCATGACGTGATGTGTCCGGGCGTCGACGCCCTGCTGGAACAGGCCCGGGCCGGGCTCCACCGGCTGACCCCGCACGAGACCGTCGAGGCGGTCCGCAAGGGTGCGCTGCTGGTCGACACCCGTACCGAGGCGCAGCGGCGCGAGCAGGGCGAGCTGCCCGGGGCGATCGTGATCGAACGGACCGCGCTGGAGTGGCGGTTGGACCCGGCCAGCGCCTGGCGCATCCCGGAGGCGACCGGGTACGACCGGGTCGTCGTGGTGGTCTGCCGCCACGGCTACAGCTCCAGTCTGGCCGCGGCGAGTCTCCAGACGCTCGGCCTGCGACACGCGACCGACATGATCGGCGGGGTGCAGGGATGGCAGGAGGCCGGACTGCCGATGTCCGAGCGCCCCGCCGACGTGCGCTACTGAGACCCGCGCCCGGTCACGGGCGGGGCGCCGGGCGGGATGAACGGCAGGCCCGGCGGTGGCCCGGACTCGACCAGCCGCCAGAGGGCTGCGGTGTCCAGGTGCTCCTCGACCAGGTCACCGAGGAGATCCAGGGTCCGCTCGCGGGCGGCCGCGAACGCGGTGTCCGGGGCGACCTTGAAGCCCGTCCGCCCGGCCATCCCGGCCACCTCGGTGAGGAACCGGCGGCGGAAGGCGTCGGACTCGAAGGCGCCGTGCCAGTGGGTGCCATGCACCGGGCCGAGCCGGGCGCCCTCGCCGGTGCCGTCGGCGTATCTCAGCAGCGGCGCCAGCCCCGGGTCGGCGGCGGAGACCTGCCCGTGGTGGATCTCGTAACCGTGGACCGGCACGTCCCCGGCGGCCGTGCCGGCGGCACGGCGGACCGTCTTGTGCGGGTCGAAGGTGATCTCGACGGGCAGCAGCCCGAGCCCGGGGACGCTGCCCTGGCCGCTCTCCACCGGGTCGTGGATCACCCGGGCGAGCATCTGGAACCCACCGCAGATGCCGAGCAGCGGCCGACCGGCGGCGGCGTGCGCCCGGACGGCGTCGGCCAGGCCGGTCTCCCGCAGCCAGGCCAGGTCGGCGACGGTCGACTTCGAACCGGGGAGCACCACCAGATCGGCGGCGGCCAACTCGGCCGGCTCGATGGTCAGCCGCACCCGAACGCCGGGCTCGGTGGCGAGCGCCTCGACGTCGGTGGCGTTGCTGATCCGGGGCAGCCGGACCACCGCGACGTCGAGCCAGTCGGTGCCCCGAGGCGCCGCCGGCCGGCCGAGCACCCGGCCGTACGCCAGTGAGTCCTCGGCGTCCAGCCAGAGGTCCAGCTCCCAGGGCAGCACCCCGTACGTGGGCCGGCCGGTCACCCGGCGCAGCATGTCCAGCCCCGGCTGGAGCAACCCCAGGTCGCCCCGGAACTTGTTGATCACGAAGCCGGCGACGAGGGCCTGGTCGGCCGGGTCGAGCAGGGCGACCGTGCCGAACATCGAGGCGAACACGCCGCCCCGGTCGATGTCACCGACCACGATGGAGGGCAGCCCGGCCTGCCGGGCCAGCCCCATGTTCACGTAGTCGCCGGCCCGCAGGTTGATCTCAGCAGGGCTGCCGGCCCCCTCGCAGATCACCACGTCGTACGCGGCCCGCAGCTCGTCCAGCGCCCGGTACGCCGTCTCGGCGAGCCGGGGACGCAGCTGGCGGTAGTTGCCGGCGGTGACGGTGTCGACGGCCTCGCCGAGCAGCACCACCTGGCTGGCGTGGTCGCTGCCCGGCTTGAGCAGCACCGGGTTGAAGCGGAGATCCGGAGCGAGCCCGCAGGCGGCGGCCTGCATCGCCTGGGCCCTGCCGATCTCGCCGCCCCGCCCGTCCGGACCGACCACCACCGCCGAGTTGTTGGACATGTTCTGCGCCTTGAACGGCGCCACTCGCACGCCCTGGCGGCGCAGCCACCGGCAGATACCGGCGGTGAGCACGCTCTTGCCGGCGTCGGAGGTGGTGCCGGCGACCAGCAGCCCGCCGCTCACCGCCCACTCCCCCGTCGCACCGGTCCGCCGACCCCGCGCAGTGCGGCGCGGCCGGCGGCGCCGACCAGCCGGCCCACGGTCAGCGGGTATCCCGCGGCGAGGCCGAGCGCGGCCAGGCCGACCGCGCCGGAGATCCGGGCGGCCCGCTTCAGGTGCCGCGCCTCCGGCCGGGGCCCGTCACCGAGGAACGGTCGGGTCTCCGAGCGCCCGAAGTAGACGTTCCGGCCGCCCAGCCGTACGCCGAGCGCCCCGGCCATGGCGGCCTCGCACTGCCCGGCGTTCGGGCTCGGGTGGTCGTTGCGGTCCCGGCGCCACACCCGCCAGGCGGACCCGCGGTCCCCGTGCGCGACCGGCGCGACCGCGATGGTGAGCAGCCCGGTCAGCCGGGCCGGGACCAGGTTGAGCAGGTCGTCCAGGCGGGCGGCCGGGGTGCCGAAGCGGGCGTAGCGGGGGGAGCGGTGGCCGACCATCGCGTCGAGCGTGTTCGCCGCGCGGTAGCCGAGCAGGCCGGGCAGCCCGGCGATCGCGCCCCAGACCAGCGGCGCGACGACCGCGTCGGAGGTGTTCTCGGCGACCGACTCGACGGTGGCCCGGGCGAGCTCCGGCTCGTCCAGCGCCGACGGGTCCCGGCCGCAGAGGTGGTTGAGCCGGCGACGGGCACCCGGCAGGTCGCCGTCGCGCAGCGCGCGCGCCATCAGCGTCGACTCGTGGCGCAGGGTGCGACCACCCAGCACGGTCCAGGTGCCGGCGGCCACCAGCACCGCGCGGGCCACCGGCCGACGCCGGGTGGCGAGGGCGGCGGCAGCGCCGAGGAGCACCGGCGTACCGACGGCGAGCGCGGTGAACGCCGTGCCCGCGGGCCGGTCGGGCCGGTAGATCCGCTGCTCGAGCGCGCCGGCCGCCCGACCGAAGCCGGCAACCGGATGCCACCGGCGAGGATCGCCGAGCAGCGAGTCCAGGGCGTAGCCCGCCACCAGCCCCGCCGCGTTCGCCATGGCGGTCGCCTGCCGCACCCCGCACCACCTCCGGCCGGCAGCCTAGTCGTACGGCGGGGTGGCCACGCCGGCGTACGCCCCGGCTGCCCCGTGCACGACCCGACGGTCAGGCAGGGACCGGCGTCCGCCGGCCGCGCCGGCCCCGGCCGGCTGGCGTGACCCCCTCGAGTTCGCCCTCCGGGGCGGGCTCGCCCGTGCCGTCGCCGGGCTCGGGGGCCAGTTCGTCGTCCGCCGCGTCGTCGGCGGTGCCGGCGGTGCGGCCGTCGAACGGGTCGGCCAGTTCGTCGAGGTCATCCGCCGGTCCGTCCGGGTCGCCGGGCACGCCGTGCCCCCGCGCGGGGCGTCGAACTCCGGCAGTTCGAAGTCGTCGTCGAACGGCCGGTCGTCGAGCGAGGCCGGCGTCTGTGCCACCGGCACCGGCTCGGTCGCCTCGCCGAGCACCCGGCCCTCTGCCTCGGCATCCTCGACGGTGCTGGTCGTCATGCTGGGCCGGTTGCGCAGGAACCGGGCCCGCCCCCGGGACAGGTCGTGCCCGACCGCGACCGCCTCCAACTCGTAGAGCGCGCGGTGATTGCCCGCGTCGTCGGTCCAGTCGCGGGTGTAGAGGCGACCGGCGACGACCAAGTTGATTATGGATCGTCAGTGATCGTAGGTTGGTCGTGTGGGTCTTCTTCGATTCTCGCAGACCGCGGGACTCCCGTTGGTCTTCACCTCGTGACGTTTGGTGGTTGGGTTGGTTCGGGGAGGATTCCGGGGACGCGGTCCGGCCGTGAGCGTTGGTTCTGCTCGATCGATGGTGGGTCGTTGAGTCGGTGAGCGGGAAGGTGCGGCTGGGCGAAGGCGAGACGGCCCGGACTGCGTGTGCCCGCGCGTTGCTGCGTACCGGTGTGGACGAGGAGACCGGTGAGGTGCTGTCTGCGGCGGTGTTGGCGCGGCGGGTCGGTTGGTGTGCCGATCTGGTGGCGGGCATGGTGGGCGTCCTGGTCGGTGAGCATTGGAACCGCGTGGATGTGGAGGTGTTGGCGGCCGGGGTGGATGCGGGTGGGCGGCGGTTGCCGTCGCACGCGTGGATGGCGTTGCGACGGCTGGGCTGGACGGTCGCCCCGCCTGGGGGTGTGAGGGTCAATGACCGGGTCGTGCGGATGGCGCAGGAGCAGGCGGGACGTGCGCTACGGTCGGTGAAGTGGCGTGCCGATGTGGCTGCCGGGGTCCTGGCGGCGTGGCCGGCTGATCCGCGCAAGCGCACCCCTGCGGAGTGGGATCAGGTGCGGGCCTCGATCCCCGGCGGGCAGCATCTGCCATCCAGCGTCATCAAGGGCCGCACCCGGCAGGCCGCCGCGTTCGCCAAGGTCAACGGTCGGCTGCCGGTGGACGTGTTCGAACTCGAAGGTGTCCCGAGGATTCCGCGGATGTTGCTGCTGGCCGCGTGTGATCGGCAGCAGGCCATCATCGAGCGCAGCGACACCGACCCGGGCAGAGCGCTGCTGCGCTTGCAACTGCCGTCACGTCCGGATCCGCAGACGTATCGGGACTGGACATGGGTCGAGTGTCCGATCAGGCTGCCGTCCACGGTTCCCGCCTCGGCGGTGCTGCACCTGCCCACCCTCCGCCTCACCGACGGCAAGGTGCGTGCCGACATGGCATACACCCACGCCGTGCCGAAAGCCGCGCGCACCGGCCACACGGTGGCGGTCGGTGTGGACTGGGGCCTCAACACCCTCCTCAGCGCCGGAGCCCTACGACTGGGACAGGATGGGCGGATCACGGCGTTGGGGGCCGGTGGCCAGTTCCGGGCCGCCGGCGTCCTGGCCAAGCAGCACCGCCTGCGCCGCCAGAGTGAGCGGCTGCACGCGAAGGCCGACCACTACCAGCGGCTCACCGGCGGTGACGAGCGGCATCACCTTGTCGGCAAACATGCGGTAATCCGGGACGAGATCCGCCACGTGTCCGCCCGCCGCGCGAACCTGAACGACGCGCTCGCGTGGGCCGCCGCCCGCTGGACCGTGGACCAGGCGATCGCCGCCGGAGCGAGCGTGATCTATGTGGAAGACCTGCGGTCGATGGAAGCCAAGGGCATGGGCGCCACCCTGAACACGCGCCTGTCCCAGCAGGTGCGCGGGCAGATCGTCGACCGGATGCGGCACGTCGCCGCCGAGGCGGGTGTCGCCGTGGTCACCGTGCCCGCGCGGAACACGTCCAAGCACTGTCCGCAGTGTCTGACTCCGCTGCAGCATCGCAAAGCGCCAGACCAGCCGACGGTGGCCGGCTGGAAGTGGGCCATCTGCCCCAACACGGGCAGCTGCGGCTGGCAGGGCGACCGCGACCACGGCGCCTGGCGGCGGATCGCCGCCCGCGGACTCACCCATCAAGCCAAAACCGTCATCGACAAGACCAGCGGGCAGATGGTGATCCGCGACGTGGTCGACAAACTCGAAGCCACAGCGGTCGTCACCAAGATCAGTCGGGGAGATCGGTCGAAGACCGGCCCTACCCAGCACAAGGCAACACGCCCCGCGCCCAGGCGACGCAGGGCACCCTCCCCCACCCGGCCCCACCGCCGAGCGGGCAAGCGTCCGGAGGGACACGCACCAACGGACCGGACCCGGCTGCCCCGCGCAGCCCACCGGCACCAGGGCGTGACAACGATCAGCACACCCACCACCGGCCACCGGCCACGCGGAGCAGCACTGGGCGCAGGATTCCACCTGAATGCCCACGCTACCCCACCACGGTGGGAAACGATCCCGGAAACTCAATCCGACTCAGGATCACTAAGCTGACCAGAGACGCTGTTCCCGTCGACCCAGCGGCCGGAGTCCGGTCGAGGCGGCGGGCGGTGGAGGCGACCTTGAAGTTGGCCACCAGGGTGTTGCTCTGGGTGGTACGGCGCCACTCGGGCGCGGTCAGCGCGTTGCCGACGATCGTGACGTAGGTGTCGAACATCGTCCCTCCACGGAGACTCGGCTTGTCGGACCGAGCCTCGACCGGCGGCGTCCCGGCCACCAGCCGCGCCGCCCCCGGCTGTGGACGACGGACCGGCCTGTGGACAACGACCTGATCAAGGTCCCCGTCTGCTAGCCGCCATCGATCCGGTGGCGCCGACCTGCGCCGCCACCTGATCGAACGGGCCGGCGGGTGCGGCGGTTCCGGACTGGTGCGGGCGGACCGGGCAGGCCAGCAGGGCCGGGGCTACCGCCGGGTAGCTTGGCGGCGTACCGTCGGGTCGTGGAACCGGACGTGCTGGGGCCGCCGTACGAGCGGCGCACGATCGACCTGGGCACCGACGACGAGGGACCGGTCGTCGCGACCCTGGTCCGCCGGCGGGCCGAGCGCCCCACCGTGCGGGCCGTGCTCTACGTCCACGGTTTCGTCGACTACTTCTTCCAGACCCACGTCGCCGACTTCTACGCCGCGCGGGGCTGGGACTTCTACGCGCTCGACCTGCGCAAGTACGGCCGCAGCCTGCTGCCGCACCAGACCCCGAACTTCTGCCACGACCTCAGCGACTACTTCCCGGAGCTGGACGCCGCCGCCGAGATCATCCGGGCGGACGAGGGGCACGACACCCTGCTCGCCATGGGCCATTCCACCGGCGGCCTGATCATCTCGCTCTGGGCCGATGCCCGCCGGGACGCAGGCCTGGTCGACGGGCTCTTCCTCAACAGCCCGTTCTTCGACATCAACGCACCCTGGCTGGTCCGTCGACCCCTCGCGGCCGCCGTCTCCCGGCTGGGCCGCCGGGCGCCGCACCGCATCCTCCCGTTCGGGCTCGGCACCGTGTACGGCGAGAGCCTGCACGTCGACCACCGCGGCGAATGGCGGTACGACCTGGCCTGGAAGCCGCTCGCCGGGTTTCCGGTGCGGGCCGGCTGGATCAACGCCATCCGCGCCGGCCAGCGGCAGCTCCGGGCCGGCCTGGACATCCCCGTGCCCGTGCTGCTGGCCTGTTCGACGCGCAGCTACCGGGGCACGAAGTGGCACGAGTCGGCCACCCTCGCCGACGCGGTGCTCGACGTGGAACACATGGTCCGCTGGGCGCCCCGGCTCGGCCGGCACGTCACGCTGGCCCGCTTCGACGGCGGGCTGCACGACCTGACGCTGTCCGGCCCCGCCGTACGCGAAAAGGTCTTCGCCGAGGCTGGGCGGTGGGCCGAGGCGTTCCTCGGCGCCGGGCCGACCGAGCCGGCGCCGGACGGCCCGCCGGCGGCTCGGCTACCGGTCGAGGACCGGGCCGGCGCGGCGGCCGACGGCTGAGCCGACGGTCAGCGGTAGCCGGCGGTGGCCGCCGCGAGCGCCGATCGGATGCGGTCGAAGGTCGCGACCGGATGGCCGCCGTCCGCGCCGGGCAGCACCAGGCCGAGGCAGCGCAGCGCCAGCTCGCCGCCCGGGGCCGCCTCGACGGCGAACACCGGCGCGCCGACGTACCCCGTGGGCAGCTCGGTGGTGACGCGCACGTCGTCGCCGACCCGGGCGACCCGCTCGACCGCCGCCTCCAGCGGCCGCGACCCGTCCTCGGCGACGCCGAGCGCCAGCACGAACGCCGAGCCGGGCTCCGCGCCCACCCGGGCGACCGCGTCGGCCCCGGCAGCCACCGCTTCGGTGACCTGCTGGGTACGCCAGTGCCAGCCCCGGTCCTCGGCGTGCCCGTGCAGCCCGCCGGTGGGCATGGCGGCCAGCCCCACCTCCGGAAGATGCAGCCACTGACCGGCGAAGTCGGGCAGCAGGATGGCGTCCGACGCCACGCCCGCCGGCTCGGTGACGCTCGGCCGTAGGCCGATCTCCCCGTACGGCGCCCCGGCGCACGCGTCCGCGGTCAGCAACCACTCGTGCACCACCTCCCCGTCGTCGGTCGAGCCGACCAACTCCGTGTAGAAGAAGGCGGTACCGTAGCCGTCGGCGGCCGCCCCCGGTCGGTCGAACCGGCTGACGGGCAGGATGGCACGTCCGAGGAGCTGACACAGCTCGTGGACGACCTCGTTCTCGGTTTCCTGGTCGAGCAACACGACGCAGAGGGTACAAACCGGGCCGGACGCTCGGCGGGCGGGGCGTAACCCGGGTGCCGGCGCGGGACACCTCGTGCGACCCTGATCACCGACGTGGCCCGCGACCACCCATTCCTCCGGCAAGCCCGGCGACGGCGGTACCCTCTTGGCGCGACACGTCGACGCGCGCCCGTAGCTCAGCGGATAGAGCAGGGGACTTCTAATCCCAAGGCCGCAGGTTCGAATCCTGCCGGGCGCACCACCGTCACCCCAGGTCAACGGATTGTCGTTGCCGGCCCGCATCTCTGGCAGGACATGGGCGTAGGTGTTCATGGTCAGGCCGATCTGGCTGAGCACCTTCATCACCGTCCGGCGCGACGCCCCGCAGAAACGCGGCGTGGCGTAGCCTCCTGAAGCCGTTGTGCGAGGAGGCGCCATGATCGGAAAGATTGCCCGGCACCTTGCTGGAGCGGCAGCCGCCTGGTTGGCGTTCGTCGTGCAGGGGGGCGTCAGCTACGTCGGACTACTTGCGTACGCGGTGATGACCGATGCGGACCCGGGTGGTCCGCTCGCGGGGCCACTGCTGGTGCTGCTTGCCGGCGGGGTGGGCGCCGCCCTGGTGCCGCTGCTGTTCGTGCCAGCCGGCCTGGTTGGCGAGGTTGCCACGAAGAGCGGACGACTTCCCCTGAAGTTGCTGATCGCGTTCGCCGTCGCCACTGTGCTGGCCACGAGCTACGTTGCCATCGTGGCAGTGGCAACTGACGTACCGATCCTCGGCACATTGTTGGCATGCCTGGGCGGCGTGGTCGCCGTGCTCGGCCCCACTGCGGTCTACGTCGGCGTCGCCCACGGCGTGCTGAAAGCCAGTTCGATCTGGCGGCGTTTCCGGCCGCCGGCACCTGCGGTCCGCACCTAGCCCGCAATCCCCTCGTCGTCCTGGCCGCAGATCGGGAGTGGGTGAGGCGGCGGCCACGGGACGGGCCGCCGCCTCGCCGCGCCGGCTCCGGCGCGGATCGCGACCCGGTGGTCGACCCAGGGGGGCGGGTCGGCCGGGCGGGCCGCGGTGTCGACGCCGGGCGGGCGATGGGGGGGTGTGGCCGGCCCGGCGTCATGGATCAGCTGAATCTGATGCGATCGTTCCGTGCCCTCAGCGCCGGCTGCCGGCCGAATGTCACACCGTCACCGACGGGCACCACGACCGGACGGACGGCGATGGGCGACAGCCCCGGCGTGAGCGGCATCGCGTCGCCGGAAACCCGGATGACCTGTTCGACGCTGTCGTCCACGATCGACGGATGCCGCAGCATCGCCCGGCCGAGCCGGACATCCAGCGCTACTACACCGAGGTCTTCGCCGAGGCGGAGCGGTTGGACCGTACGCCGCAGGGACGCCTGGAGGCGAGGCGGACCCGGGAGCTGCTGACCCGGCTGCTCCCACCGCCACCGGCCGCCGTGCTCGACGTGGGCGGCGGCCCCGGCACGTACGCGGGCTGGCTCGCGGCGGTCGGTCACCGGGTGCATCTGGTCGACCTGGTGCCGGCGCACGTGGCCGCCGCGCGGACGGCGTACCCGGAGCTCACGGCGACCGTGGGCGACGCCCGCGACCTGCCGTTGCCCGACGACGCGGCCGACGCGACGCTGCTGCTCGGGCCGCTCTATCACCTGACCGAGCGCGCGGACCGGGTGGCCGCGCTGCGCGAGGCGGCGCGGCTCACCCGGCCCGGTGGGCCGGTCGTCGCGGCGGTGATCAGCCGCAACGCGGCCCTGATCGACCTGACCGCGCAGGGGCGGGTGGACGAACGCACCCGATCGCGCCTGCTGGGGGCGTACGTCACCGGGGTGAACGACCCGGAGACGGGCTTCACCACCGCCTACTTCCATCGGCCGGAACAGGTGGTGGACGAGTTCACCGCGGCCGGGCTGCCGACACCCCAGCTGTACGGGGTGGAGGGTCCACTCTGGCCGCTGCTGAACGCGATGGACACCGGCCCGGAGGACCGGCTCTTCGCCGACGCGATGGCCTGCGCGGAGACGTTCGAGCGGGATCCGGCGGTGCTCGGCGCCAGCGCGCACCTGCTGGCGGTCGCGTCGGTCTGACCCGCCGACCAGGTCGCCGAAGTGGCGGGATCTGCCTCCCGGCGCGACGCCACATCGCCGAGATGGCGGGAACAGATCACCCGGCACACCGCCACATCGCCGATGTGGCGGACGGCACCGGCCGACGACGGCGACGGCGACGCACCACGTACGGAGGGTGACCAGTTGCTGTTTTGCATGTTATTCTCCGGCGTCGATCTAGGCCGCCCGGACCCGACCGGGTCGCTGCCGGAAGGACACCCTCCCCATGCCGGTCGTTGCCGCCACGACCTCGCCACCGAGCCCGCTGGACCGGCCGGCCGGCGGCGCGTTCACCGTTGTCTTCACCACCCTGCCGGCGCTGCTCCGGCTGACCTGTGGCCTGGTCTGCGCGGTGGTGGCCCTGGCGGTCCGCACCCCGCCGGTCCGGGTGGCGCTGCTGGTGCCGGCGGTCGCCGTGCTGACCGGCTGGTCCGTCTGGTACGCCGTCCGCGCGCTGCGGCACCGGATCACCGCCGGGCTGGTGGCCGGCGATGTCGCGCTCTCGGCGGCGGCCGGGCTGGCGATCCCGTGGCTGGTGGCGCCGGAGGTGCTGCCGGGCGAGGTGAGCTGGGTCGCGGTGCTGGCCAGCACCACCGTGATCAACGCGCAGGTCACCGCCCCGGCCCGCTGGTCGGTTCCGGCCAGCCTGCTGGTCACCACCGGCTACGCGGCCGGCGCGACCGCGGCGGGCAACCCGGTGGAGGCGCAGGCACACGCGACCACGTTGCTGGTGCAGACCGGCCTCACGGCGGTGCTGATCGCGGTGGTGCGGCGCCGGATCGGGCGCGCCGACGCCGCCTTCGCCGACTACCAGCGGCTGGCCCGGGAGGCGGTGATGGCGCGTTCCACGCGCGAGGCCGAGCGGCGACAGAACCGGGACCTGCACGACACCGCCCTCGCCACGCTGACCATGGTGGGGCTCGGCGCGGTTTCCGGCCCGTCGGCCGCGCTGCGCGAGCGGTGCGCGGCGGACCTGCGTACCCTCGCCGCCCTGGCGGACGCGCGGTCGGCGCCGCCGGCCGGCGTGGTAGCGCTGGACGACCGGCTGCGGGCGGTCGTCGCCCGGCTGCCCGAGCTGCCGCTGTCCGCGGCGCTGACTCCATGCGCGGTGCCGCCGGAGGTCGCCGAGGCCCTCGCCGACAGCGCCGCCGCCGCGCTGGCCAACGTGGTCCGGCACGCGCCGGGCGCGTCCGCCGCGCTGCGGCTGGCCCGGGACGCCGACACCGTCGTGGTCGAGGTGACCGACGATGGTCCGGGCTTCGACCCGGCCACGGTCCCGGCCCACCGGTACGGGCTGCGCGAGTCGGTCCACGGTCGCATGGCGACCGTCGGCGGGCGCGCCGAGGTGACGTCCGGCCCTGGTGCGGGCACCCGGATCCGGCTGGAGTGGACCGGTGAGCACTGACCTCGACGCGCGCGCGGTCGGGCCGGCCGACCGCCTCGCGCCGATCCCGGCCCCGGGCGCTCCGGCCCCACCCGACGCCGCGGGGGCGGCGATCGCGGTGGCGAGTGCCTCCGACCGGGCCGCCCGGATCGCGGCGGTCACCATCGCGCTCGCCTGGCACCTGGCGATCGACCTGCCGGCGCTGCCCGGCGCCGGGTCCTCACCCGCCGCCTCGGCGGTGGTCGCCGCCGGCTGGCTGGTGACCGCGGCGGTCGGCGTGGTGGCCGGCGTACGCCTGCTGCGCGGTGGCCTGCCGCCCGCCCGGCGGCTGGCGGCGGTGTTGCTGGTGGTCGACGCGGCGGTCTTCGCGGCGGTCGGCGGCGGGCAGTTGTTCGCCGCGGCGAACTGGGCGTGGGGCGGCATGGTCTGGTTCTTCCCGCTGGTGCTCTGGCGACGGCCGGTCCGGTGGCTGCTGGCGCTGCTCGGCGCGCACGCGATGATCGCCCTCGCCGCGCTGCTCGGTTCCGGCGCCACCGCCCCGGCCGACCTGGCCCGCTACGCGATGTACGTCTACGGCGTGTCGTCGCTGCCCGTCGCGGTCTTCGTCGGCGGCGTCGCGCTCGCCGCCCTGGCCCAGGCCAGGGCCGGCACGGCCGCGGCGGCGCTGGCGGTCGAGGCGGAACGGATGGCGGCGGAACGGGCCCAGGCGGAGCGGCGAGCGCGGCTGGCCCTGGCCAGCGGCACCGCCGAGGAGGTGCTGGCCGCCCTCGCCGCCGGCGACGCCGACCCGGCCGACCCGGAGGTACGCCGCCGCTGCGTGCTGGCCGCGGCCCGGCTGCGCCGGCTGATCGCCGAGTCGGACGACGTGCCCGACCCGCTGCTGCACGAGCTGCGCGCCGCCGCCGACCTGGCCGAACGGAACGGCCTGCCGATCGAGCTGGTCGCCGTCGGCGTCCCGCCGGAGCTGCCCGTCGAGGTACGCCGGCGGTTGGCCGACCCGCTCACCGCGGCGCTCGCCGACGCCCGGGACTGGGCCCGGCTTACCGTGGTGACCGGCCCGGACGAGGTGGTGGTCAGCCTGGTCACGCCCGACCACGACGGGCCCGACGCGAGTGGGCCGCCAGGCCCGACCGGTCCGCAGGCGGACGGGGACGGGAACGGGTCGGTGGAACACGTGCACGAGCGGGACGGGGAGATCAGATGGACGCAGACCCGGTGGCGGCGGACGTGACCGGCGGGCGGCCCATCGGCGTGGCCATCGTGGACGACCACCCGGTGGTGATCGACGGGGTACGCGCCTGGCTGGCCAGCGAGCCGCGACTGCGCGTACTGGCCACCGGGGACGACCCGGACGCGGTGCTGCGGGCCGCCCCGGAGGCCGAGGTGGTGCTGCTCGACCTGCGGCTGCACGGGCGGATGGCGTTCGACAAGCTCGCCGAGCTGAGCGCCGCGGGTCGGCGGGTGGTGGTCTACTCCCAGCACACCGACCCGGACACCATGCTCGCCGCGCTGGACGCGGGGGCGGTCGCGTTCCTGGCCAAGCACGAGGGGCGCGAGCACTGCGTGGCGACCGTACTGGCCGCGGCGAGCGACCGCCCGTACGTGCCGCCGGCGCTGGCCGGGGCCATGGTGGGCGATCCTCGGCCGGACCGGCCGGCCCTGTCGGACAAGGAGCGCGAGGCCCTGCTGCTGTGGTTCCAGTCGATGTCGAAGGCGTCGGTGGCCCGCCGGATGCGGATCAGCGAGCACACCGTGAAGCAGTACGTGGACCGGGCGCGGATCAAGTACACCCGGGCGGGGCGGCCGGCCGCCACGAAGGCGGCGCTGCTCGCCCGGGCGATCGAGGACGGCCTCGTCCGGCCGGAAGAGATCGGCATCTACCGGTCACAGGCGTCCACCGACCGGCCGACCCCCTAACGGCTGTCATGACAGCCACCACGGCGTGGGCCAGGCTCGACGTACCGCCAACCGTCCCCGGGAGGTCGTGACCGTGCAGGAGGACGCCGCACCGTTCTTCATCGGACCGCACCGCTTCGACGCGGACGGGGACCCCGCCCGTCCCACCCTCGACCGGCGATACGCCTTGGTCCCCGAACCGGGCGAGCAACTGCTCGGGCAGCACCGGCTGCGGATCGCCGGGCAGCTGCTCGGTCCCACCGAGAACGCGCCCGCCTGGCACCTGCCCGCGCCGGCGACGGTCACCGTGACGGACCGGCGCCTCGCGTATGTCTGCACCGGCTCCGAACTGGCCCTGGTCTCGGGGCGGGACGGCCGGACAGGTGCCCGGCACCGGCGTCCGCTCCGGCTGTCCCGCCTGGTCAGTGGCCAGATCCGCTGGCAGTGGCCGTCCCGGCTGGAGTTGGCCGAGGGCCCGGACGACGAGGTCGAGCTGCTGTTGGTCTGCGACGCGCTGCGCACCATCCGGCAGCCGGCCCTCGCGCTGGCCGGCCCGGACGCCCTGATCGTCGCGCTGGCTCGCCAGGTACGCCGCGCGGTGGCCGCGTTCCGCCTGGTGCACCCCGAACTGGTGGACCTCTCCCCGCCGGAACGGGACACCCTGCTGACCCGAGTGGGTGGCGCGCCCGGCCCGGCCCGGGGCTCGCTGACCCTGCCCGGTTCACTGCCGGTGGAGTTTCTGTCCCGGGAGGACTACTACCGGCCGGCGGCGACCGAGGCGGCGGCCTGGCCCCGGGCGGCCTCCCCGGCCCGGGTGGGGCCCGGTTCCGCCTGCTGACCCTCAGATCAGCGCGGGCCGGTCGGGCCGGACCCGGGCCTGCGGCCGGCGGTCAGGAGGTGGCAGCGCGAGGGCCTCGACGGTCCAGCGCGGCGGCCTCCTCGGGCGTGGGGGCGGCGCCGCCGAGGTGGGCGGGCTGCCACCAGGCGTCGTCGGGGCCGGCCGGCTGCTCCGGGTACTCCCGCTGGGCCCGATCCACCAGCGCGCTGAGCCGGTTCTTCAGCTCGGCCGTCATCGTGGCGGCGTCCGGGTAGCCGGCCGGGTCCATCGGCTCCCCCACCAGGATGCTGATCGGGGTGTGCCGACGGGTGAGGGTGCGCGGGCGGCCCTTGGTCCACAGCCGCTGGGTGCCCCAGAGTGCGACCGGCAGCAGCGGCACGGCGGCCTGCTGGGCCATTCGGGCGGCCCCGCTCTTGAGCTCCTTGACGGTGAAGGAGTGGCTGATGGTCGCCTCCGGGAAGACGCCGACCACCTCGCCACGCCGCAGTGCGGACACCGCGGTCTGGTACGACCCGGCGCCGGCCGCCCGGTTGACCGGGATGTGCTTCATGCCCCGCATGAGCGGCCCGGAGACCTTGTGTCGGAAGACCGAGTCCTTGGCCATGAACCGGACCAGGCGGCGGGAGTCGCGTGCGCCGTACCCGGAGAAGATGAAGTCCAGGTAGCTGACGTGATTGCTGGCCAGCACCGCTCCGCCGGTGCGCGGCACGTGATGACTTCCCTCCACCCGTAGGCGCAGGTCGAGGACCCGGAACATCGTCTTGGCGGCGGCGATCACGGGCGGGTACACGAGCTCCGGCATCCGCCGACTTTACCCCGAGTAGGTTACGCGACCGTAGGAAAGGATCGTGCGGTCCGATCTGCGGGCTCTGCCCTGGGCAGAGCCGGGTCGCGGGCCGGCCCGGGACGGGCCAGCATGGCGGGATGATCGAACGCGGAGTGCTGCTCTGGATCCACGGTGGCGGCTGGCGGGCCCGGTACCACGAGGACGGCGCGGCCCTGGCCCCGCTCGGGCTCCGGGTGGTCGCGGCGACCTACCGGTTCGTGACCGAGGCGCACTGGCCGGCCCAGCTCGCCGACGTACGCACGGCGGCCCGGGCCGCGCGGGCCGCGGCGGGCGGGCTGCCGCTGCTGGTCGGGGGCGACTCGGCCGGCGGGATGCTCGCCCTGCACCTCGCCCTGCGGGGAGTGGACCGGCCGGGCGACGTCGCGGCGGGGCTGGCGTACTGGGCGCCGGTCGACCCGCTGGACCCGCAGTGGCGGCGGCTGCGCGCCCACGACGACCCGTGGGCCGACCTGCTCGGCCACCCGCCCGCCGCGGGCGACCCGGCCACCGTCGACGCCACGGTCGCGTCCCACCTCGGGTCCGGCGTACCGGTGCTGCTGGTGCAGGGGCGCGAGGACGCGTCGGTGCCGGCCGCGCAGTCGGTGGCGCTGGCCGGGCAACTGCTCGCCGCCGGGCACCCGGTGCACACCTGGATCACCCACGGCGGGCACGCCCTCGACTTGGCGCGTCCGGACATCCAGGCGGTCACCGCCGCGTTCCTGGACACCGTCCTGCCGCCGCTGGTGCCGGGGCGCTGAGCACGCGGCGGCGCCGCCGGCCCGGTGGTCGGCGGCGCCCCACGGTCGCGTTACTGGGCGGCCAGCCGGTGCAGGTCGACCCGGCCCCGGGCGAAGGCGTCCACCTTTCCCCACCGGCCCGGGATGTCCAGCACCTCGATCCGCCCCATGCCGACCGGCAGCCGCGGGTCCACCGCCAGGTGCCCCTCGTGCGGCTCCAGCCCGAGCATCGTCCGGATCAACAACAGCGGCGTCCCGGTCGACCAGGCCTGCGGGCTGCATGCCGTCGGATACTCGACGGGGAACTTGGTCAGGTCCCGCGGATAGCCGCCGAACGCCTCCGGCAGCCGGCCGTCGAAGTACCGCGCCGCTTCGAGGATGCCGTTGGCGATGACGGCGGCCTCGTCGGCGAAGCCGTACCGGCGCAGACCCCAGGCGATGAACGAGTTGTCGAACGGCCAGATCGTGCCATTGTGATAGCCGATCGGGTTGTAGCGGACCTCGCCCTCGGCCAGGGTGCGCACCCCCCAGCCGGAGAAGAGCCGCGGCCCGAGCAGGTGGTCGGCGATCTTCCTCGCCCGGTCCGGCTCGACGATGCCGCTCCACAGCAGGTGGCCGATGTTGGAGCTGAGCACCGCGCAGTGCCGGCCGTCCGGGTCCAGCCCGAGGGCGTAGTACTCGCCGTCCGCCACCCACCAGTCCCGGTTGAACCGCTCCCTGAGCTCCGCCGCCTCCCGCTCCAACTGGTCGGCGTACGCCGGGTCGTCCCAGAACTCCCGGGCCAGCCGGGCGGCCCGCATCTTCGCGTCGTACGCGTAGCCCTGCACCTCGCAGGTGGCCCGCGGAAACGGCGGCAGCGTGCCGTCCCGGTAGGAGATGGAGTCCCACGAGTCCTTCCAGCACTGATTCTCCAGGCCGGTGTCGGTGTTGCGCCGCTCGTACCAGATGTAGCCGTTGCCCACCAGGTCGGCGTAGTCGTCGACCCACTTCAGCGCCGCCCGGCACTCCCGTTCCAGCTCCTTGACCAGCGCCACGTCGCCGGTCCACTTCTCGTACTCGTCGAGCAGCACCACGAACAGCGGCGTCGCGTCCACCGAGCCGTAGTAGGGCGAGTGCGGCTGCTCCTCGAAGGCGGCCGTCTCGCCGTAGCGCATCTCGTGCAGGATCCGGCCCGGGTCCTCGTCCCGGAAGTCGTCGAACCGGGTGCCCTGCAAGGCCCCGAGGATCCGCAGCGTGGTCTTGGAGAGCTCCGGCGCGAACGGCAGCACCTGGAGGCAGGTCAGGATGCTGTCCCGGCCGAACATGGTCATGAACCAGGGCAGGCCGGCGGCCGGCAGTGTCTGCCCACCGAGCGACAACGGCGAGAAACGCAGCGCCGCCAGGTCGATCAAACTGCGCCGGTACGTCGAGCAGACCTCGCGGTGCTCGCTGTTCACCTTCGGTGCGTTGGCGATCCACTGCTCCAGGTCCTGCTGCAGGGCCAGCCGCTCGACGCCGTGCGTCCGCAGCCCCATCCGCAGGTCCCGACCGCCCGGGCCGACCGCGAAGGTCTGTACGTCGATGCCGGTGTCCCACTGCTCGTTCGGTTCCAGGTGGACCGTGAAGGCGAGGCCGTTCCGGTCGTAGCGGGCCGGCTGGGAGGACTGGATGACCGTCTCCCGCTTGAAGTTGCCCCGCCGGTAGCCCAGCCTGAGCCGGTCCGACTCGGCCTCGGCGTAGATCTCGCCCTTCTTGTTCAGGATCTCGTCCTTGACCTGGAACAGGTCGGCGAAGTCCGACGCGGCGTCGATCCGGATCTCCAGGTCGACCGGTTTCTCGTCGTGGTTGAGGATGGTCAGCGTCTCCCGGAAGCTGCCGCCCACCGCCCGCTCCCGGATGATCGACAACTTCGCGTCGATGTAGTGCGTGGCCATGCCCGGCACCAGGAAGAACCTGGCCTCGTAGTACTGGAGGTCGTCGTACGACAGGGCGTTGAGCCGCTCACCGTTGACGGTCAGCACCCACTTGGAGAGGAAACGGGTGTCGATGGCGAAGAGGCCGGTCGGCTCGCTCGGCGTCGCCTCGATGTCGCCGGTGTCCTCGGACACCACGAACGTGTTGCCGTCCAGGATCCGGACGGTGTCCGTGCCCGCCATCAGGAAGCCCCCCTCTGGAACGCGTGATGCGGCCCGCGAGAGTCCGGCGGACCGGGAAAGATCCGTTCGACCTGCAACACCAGCCGCAGGTCGCCCAGCACGGTCATGTCGCCGCGCAGCAGCGCCGCGATGACGTTCTCCTGGCCGCTGACCAACTCGCCGAAGAGTCGCGGCGCGGTCCCCACGACCGTGTTCGCCTCCTGGTCCTCCTGCCGGACCCGGAGGTTGCCCCGGTCGATGTGCAGCAGCCAGTGTGTCGTGTGCGCCCCCTCGTGCAGGTCGAAGCGCAGGGTGCCGCTGGTCTTCGCCAGCAGGGGTTCGTACCCCCGCCGGTCCAGGTCCTCGAAGAACTTCGTGGTCGCGTCCACCAGCTCACTCCTCCCGCGGTCCGCGGCGTGCGACGTCCGAGAAGGGGTGCCCATCGGGTACGGGGTCAATCTCGCCCGGTTCGGGTGAGCCGCCGACCTCGCGCGGGGGCGGAACGCGCGAACGCCGGCACCCCGTTGAACCGGGGGCCGGCGTCGCCGCGGCGGACGGGTCAGTTGTTCGGTTCGTCGGCGCTGATGTCGGCGAGCACCGACTGCGGCTCCCGCTCGACGGCGAGGTCACCCATCGACACCAGTCCGATCAGCCGGCCGTCGTCGACCACCGGCAGCCGCCGGACGGCGTACGTGCGCATCAGGTCCGCGGCCGCCACCGCGTCGTCGTACTGGCTCACCGTCACCACGTCCTTGCTGGTGATCTGGTTGAGCCTGGTCGTGGCGGGGTCCATGTTCTCGGCGACGCCCCGGACCGTGATGTCCCGGTCCGTGACGATGCCCACCACGCGGTCACCATCGGTCACCACCACGTCGCCGATGGCGCTGTCGCGCATCTCCTGCGCCGCCGCGGTCAGGGTGTCGTCGCCGTCCATCGTCACCAACCGGGTCGTCATGAACTCTCCGACCGTTGTCATGGTGCTCCCCTCTCGGTGTCGGCACCGCGGTCTACCCGCCGCCGCGGGCCGGGTAACACGCCCCGTTCGGCGGTGGTGCGAGCGCAGGGTAGTGGCAGCCGGTCCTGGACCGGCCGAAGAACGTCGGGCCGGGGACGACGGGAGGCCAGGGGCGTGGCGGACGCGTGGTCAGGCGCGCGGGGGCGCGCCGTAGACCCGCTCGACGTGCAGCCGCAGCACGAGGCGGCGCTCGGCGACCATGGCGCGCCGGAAGTCGTCCCAGTCCGGGTGTTCGCCCTGCACCGCCCGGTACAGCCCGACCAGTTCCTCGACGGTGGGATCGTCCGGCCGCTGGGCCACCGGGGTCAGCTCGGCCCGCGCCTCCGCCACCGCGTACGCCCAGCCGTCCGCGCTGCTGACCTGGAAGCTGGCCCGGGGGTCCCGGCGCAGGTTGGCGGTCTTCGCCCGGTCGTCGGTCACCGAGATCCGGATCACGCCCTGCTCCCGGTCGAAGGAGTGGACCACGTTGGACAGCTGGGGCCGGCCGTCCCGCTTGATGGTGGCGAGCACCCCGATCCGGCGGCTCGCGATGAGATCGGTCAGGGCCTGCTGGGTCTGCTCGTCCGCCATGGGGGCCTCCCGGGTCGACTGGTCGCGCGGTCGACCCCCATCTCACCGCATTCCCGGCCGGCGTGCCCGACGCCCGGCCGGGCCGGCCGGCTCAGCGCCGCTCGGCGGCGACCAGCTCGGCGAGCTGCACGGCGTTGAGCGCGGCGCCCTTGCGCAGGTTGTCGTTGGAGCAGAAGAGCGCCAGCCCGTGCTCGACGGTCTCGTCGGCCCGGATCCGCCCGACGTACGTCGGGTCCTGGCCGGCCGCCTGCAGCGGGGTGGGCACGTCCGACAGGGCCACCCCCGGTGCGCCGTCGAGCAGCTCCCGGGCGCGGGCCGGAGTGATCGGCCGGGCGAAGCGGGCGTTGATCTGGAGCGAGTGCCCGGTGAAGACCGGGACCCGGACGCAGGTGCCGGAGACCTTCAGCCCCGGGATCTCCAGGATCTTGCGGCTCTCGTTGCGCAGCTTCTGCTCCTCGTCGGTCTCGAAGGAGCCGTCGTCGACGATCGAACCGGCCAGCGGGAGCACGTTGAAGGCGATCGGGCGGGCGAACGAGCGCGGCGCGGGGAACTCGACGGCCGCACCGTCGAAGGTGAGCCCGGCGGCGTCCTCGGCCACCTTGCGGACCTGCTCGTCCAGCTCCGCCACGCCGGCCAGGCCGGCGCCGGAGACCGCCTGGTACGTCGCCACGACCAGGCTGACCAGCTCGGCCGCCTGGTGCAGCGGGCGCAGCACCGGCATGGCGGCCATGGTGGTGCAGTTCGGGTTGGCCACGATGCCCTTCGGCCGGTCGGCGATGGCGTGCGGGTTGACTTCGGCGACCACCAGCGGCACCTCGGGGTCCATCCGGAACGCCGAGGAGTTGTCGATGACGACCGCGCCGGCGTCGGCGACCCGGGGGGCCAGCTCGCGGGCGGTGCCCTTGCCCGCCGAGAAGAGCACGATGTCCAGCCCCCGGTAGTCCGCGGTGGCCGCGTCCTCGACGGTGACCTCGCCGTCCCGCCAGGGCAGGGTCCGCCCGGCCGACCGCGCCGAGGCGAACAATCGCACCTGCTCCGCCGGGAACTCGCGCTCCGCCAGCACCTGCCGCATCACGCCACCGACCTGGCCGGTGGCCCCCACAATGCCGATCCTCATGCCCGCGAGGCTACCCAGCCGGGCGGCCGGACCGGGAAGGCTTTCCCACCGCGCGGGCCGGCGGCCGGCCCCGCCCTCGCCGGACGGCAGCCGCCAGGAGCTGCAACGACGGCGCTCCAGGCCCGCTCGTCCCGGAAGATCACCCGCCGTCGGCCCGCCCGGCCGGAGCATCCGCGCCCCGCCCGCCGGGGTCGGCGGCCGGACGCGACCGGAATCACACCCCAGCGGGCGGTCAGGGAGTGTGGTCGACGACCTCCCCGAGCCCGGTCGCGACCAACTCGTCCCGGATGATCGCCGCGTCGCCCTCCACGACCAGGGTGAGCGAATCCGGGTGCAGGTGCGCCGTGGCCGCCGCGGAGACCTGCTCCACGTCGGCGGCGAGCAGCGACTCGCGCAGCCGGGCGTGGTAGTCGTCCGGCAGGTCGTGCACCACCAGCGTGGTCAGCGCCGAGGCGATGGCCCGCGGGGTCTGCAGCTCGACCGAGAGCTGGCCGGCCCGCCAGAAGCGGGCCACCGCGAGCTCGTCCTCGGTCACTCCCTCCGACCGGGTCCGCGACACCTCGCCGACCGCCTCGACCAGCGCCGGCGCGGTCACCGCGGTCTGCACCCCGGAGCTGATCGCGAACCGGCCGAACCGGCGGGACGAGGCGAAGTCGCCCCGGATGCCGTAGGTGTAGCCGTGCACCTCGCGCAGCAGATGGTTCAGCCGGGAGGTGAAGGCCCCGCCCAGCACCGTGCCTGCGAGCGACATCGGCACGTGGTCCGGGTGGGCGCGGTGCGGGGACGGGTGCCCGAGACGGAGCGTGGACTGCACCGAGCCGGGGCGGTCGACCAGGATGATCCGCCGCCGGTCGTGCCGCGGCACCTCGACCGGGCCGCCCTTCTCCACCGGCCCGCCCCCGGCGCCCGCGAACGCCGTCGCGCCGAGTGCGTCCAGGTCGATCCGGTCCAGGTCACCGGCGATGACCAGGGTGCCCGGGCGGATGAACCACTCGGAGTGGAAGACCGTCACGTCGTCCACGTCCAGTGCGGCCACGCTGTCCGGGTCGCCGTACATCGGGCGGCCCCAGCGGTTGTCCGTGCCGAAGATGTCGCCGCGCAGCACCGCGTCCGCCCGGGGGCCGGGGTTGGCCCAGTCCATCCGCAGCGCGGTCGCCTCGTCGTCGCGGACCCGCAGCACGTCGGCCGGGTCGAGCTTCGGCGTCCGGACCGCCTCGGCGAGCAGTTCCACGGCGGCGTTCAGCCGATCGACCGGCACCTGCACGCTGACCTGGAAGGAGTCCCAGTCCAGCGCGGTCACCAGCTCGGTGCCGAGCGCCTCGACGGCCAGCGCGTACGCGGTGGCGTCCCGCTGCGCGGTGCCCTCCTCCAGGGCCTTGGCGAGCACCGCGCCCAGCCCCTCCTTGCCGACCGGCTCCCGGCCGGCGCCGGCGTCGAGGAGCAGCAGCGCGACCGCGAGGCTCTGCCCGGGCAGGTGCGCGGCGACGACCTGCCCGCCGGCGACGGCCCGGCGCACCACCTGCGGGAACCGGTACGGGCGGGCGGCGCCCGGCCCGGGACGTTCGGTGATCAGCGTCATGCGGTCTTCTCCTCCGGCACGTAGCACAGGGTCACCCGGTCGTGTTCGGTACGGAGCAGCTCGGCGGCCTGTTCGGCGATCTGCTCGGCGGTGACGGCGAGCCACCCCGGCAGCCGCTCGCCGGCCTTCGCCGGGTCGCCGAACTGGGTGGCGTACCGGCCCAGCGTGTCCGCCCGGCCCTCCACCGTGGACATCTGCCGCCACCACATGGTGCTCAGCAGCGCCTTGGCCCGGTCCAGCTCGGCGGCGGTCACCGGCACCGTCGCCAGCTCGTCGACCACCTCCGCCAGCCCGTCGCGCAGCCGCTCGACGGTGATCCCGGGGCGGGCGGTGGCGGTGGCGATCAGCGGGGCGGGAGCGTGGGCCAGGTCCACCCCGTACGCCCCGACCAGATCCGGCTGGGCGATCCGCTCCCCGTCGGCGAGGCGCTGGTAGAGCCGGCTGCCCCGGCCGCTGCCGAGGACGGTGGCGAGCACGGTGGCGACGTCGTAGCCGGGGGTGCCGAACGGCTGGGTACGGTGCGCCACGTACACCCGGGGAGCGGGGACGTCGGCGGTGACCGTCTCCACGGCCGGCCGCCCGGCCGTCGGCACGGTGCGTCCGTCCGGCGCGGCGGGGATGTCGGCGCGCGGCGGGATGGCGCCGAAGTACTTGTCGGCCAGCGCGAACACCTCGGCCGCCGTGGTGTCGCCGACCACGGTGAGCACGGCGTTGTTCGGCGCGTAGTAGGTCTGGTGGAACGCCTGGAAGGTGGGCAGGCCGGCGGCGTTGAGGTCGGCCATCGACCCGATCGTGGCGTGGTGGTACGGGTGCCCGGGCGGGTAGAGCAGCGGCAGCAGGCGCAGCCACGCGTCGCCGTACGGGACGTTCTCGTACCGCTGGCGGCGCTCGTTCTTGACCACCTCGCGCTGGTTGTCCAGCGTCTCCTGGGTCAGCGCCGGCACCAGGCCGCCCATCCGGTCGGCCTCCAGCCAGAGCGCCAGCTCGAGGTGCTCGGCCGGGACCGTCTCGAAGTAGTTGGTCCGGTCCGGGTTGGTGGTGGCGTTCAGCGAACCGCCGGACCCCTGGATGAGCTTCATGTGCTCGGTCTTCGCCACGTTCACCGAGCCCTCGAACATCAGGTGCTCGAAGAGGTGGGCGAAGCCGGTCTGGCCCGCCGGCTCGTGCCGGGAGCCCACGTCGTACCAGAGGTTCACGGCGATCGCGGGTGCGGTGCGGTCCTCGCTCACCACCACGCGCAGGCCGTTGTCCAGTCGGGTCGTCTCGATCGGCCAGGGGTAACCGCTGTCGGGCATGGCACGACGCTATCCGATCTCGCGGGCGGAAAGGGGACGGGCGGGAGCATCCTCGCCGCGCGGCGGGGTATCCCCGGGGCATGCCCGACCCCGCATCCACCGCCACCGAACGTGCCGCCGCCGCGCTGGCCTGCCGTCGGCGGGCCCGGCTGCTGCATCCCGCCGGCCGCACCTTCTCCGCCGAGGTGATGATCTGGGGTACGCCCGGTCCGCCGACCGGGGTCCCGCTCTTCGACCGGCCCGGACGGTGGCGGGGCACGGTCCGGCTGTCGAAGGGGGTCGCCACGCCGGGGAGCTGGCCGGACGTGCTGGGGCTGGGCGTGCGGCTGCACCGGGACCCGGACCCGCCGGTGGATCTGCTGATGAGTTCCAGCGCCGCCCCGCCGGTGCTGCGCCAACTGCCGCTGCCCCGGCGGCGCTTCACCGGGACGTACAGCTCGATCCTGCCCTTCCGGGCCGGCCGGTGCCGGCTCCTGGTGGCCGCGCTGGCCGACCCGGACTCGCCGGAGCTGGGCCGCAGCCTCGCCGAGGTCTCGTCGGCGGCGGGCCCGGACGCGCCCCGGCTGGTGCTGGCGGTGGCCTCGACGGTCGGGCCGTGGCGGCCGTTCGGGCAGGTCTGCCTCGACGGCCGGCGCGGCGCCCGGGAGGACGCCGCGCTGGCCTTCGATCCGATCGGCAACCTGCCGGCGGGTCTGCGGGCGGAGGGGCTGCTCGCCTGGCTGCGCGACACCACCTACCGCGGCTCCCGCCGGGTCCGGGGTGCGTCCGCTCAGTCCGGAGGCTCGCTCGGGGTCACGGTCTGATCCGACGTCCGGCGCTCCAGGGTGGCGTCCTGGGCGACGTTCCGATCCTCCCGGATGTCCGATTCGGCGAGGATCGCGTCGGCCTGGGCCTCGGGGTCCTCGCTGCCCACCGCCGCCTCCTCCGGCAGGAGGTGGGCGCGGGACTCGATCCGGTCCTGGTCGTTCTGCTGGTGGCTCATGCCGTTCCCATACCCCGCGGGTGCGCAGCGGAACGGGCCACGCACCTCGTTCGGGCGTACAGGGTGCCGTCGTCGTCGGCCAGGTGGTGCGGTTCCGGTTCCGCTTTCCCAGGATCCGGTACGCCGCGGAAATCGTTCCGTCGCGGCGCCGCGTGGCGCTGATGGCCCCGCCGGGCGCTTGTCGCGCCCTCGGTGCCACCGTTGGCAGCATAGATGAAGTTGAACGCGGGGCGGGGCCCTGCCGACGATGGAGTGAGCCCAGCCCGTCGCGTCGGGTAAGCTGGCTGGCGTGACGCGGTCGTATCGATGGTTTAGGCAGCCGGCTGGAGGAGCCGGTGACTCGACCATGATCTGACGTCACTCCTCTTCGAGCCGGCCGGGCAGGGATCATTCCCTGCCCTTTCGCGTACGAGCAGCCGGCTCGACCCCGGGCGCCGGCCCCGGGCACGGTCGGCGGAAGGAACCCCACCGTGCCGACCCAGGACGCCCATCGGGTCATCGACCAGCGGATCGACCGCGTCGTACCACTGACCACCCCGGCCCTGCTGCACCACCACCTGCCCCTGGACGCGGCGCTCGCGGAGGCCGTGGTCACCGGCCGACGCGCCGTCGGCCGGGTGCTGGACCGTGCCGACGACCGGCTGCTGGTCGTGGTCGGCCCGTGCTCGGTGCACGACCCCGCCGCCGCCCTCGAGTACGCGGGCCGGCTGCGCGAGGCCGCCGACCGGCTCGCCGACGACCTGCTGGTGGTGATGCGGGTCTACTTCGAGAAGCCGCGCTCGACGGTGGGCTGGAAGGGCCTGATCAACGACCCGGGGCTGGACGGCTCGGGCGACGTCAACACCGGCCTGCGGACGGCCCGGTCGCTCCTGCTCGACGTGCTGCGGCTCGGGTTGCCGGTGGGTTGCGAGTTCCTCGACCCGATCACCCCGCAGTACATCGCCGACACGGTGGCCTGGGGAGCGATCGGCGCCCGGACGGTTGAAAGCCAGGTGCACCGGCAGCTCGCCTCCGGCCTGTCCATGCCGATCGGCATGAAGAACCGCCCCGACGGCAGCATCTCCACCGCCGTGGACGCGATCCGGGCGGCCGGCGTGCCGCACGTCTTCCCCGGCATCGACGTCTCCGGCACCCCGGCGATCATGCACACCCGGGGCAACGCCGACGGCCACCTGGTGCTGCGCGGCGGGGGCGGGCGGTCCAACTACGACGCGGAGTCGGTGGCCGGGGCGCTCGACCTGCTCCGCACCGCCGGCCTGCCCGAACGAGTGGTGATCGACGCCAGCCACGCCAACAGCGGCAAGGACCACCGCCGGCAGCCGCTCGTCGCCGCCGACGTGGCCGCCCAGCTGGCCGCCGGCCAGCGCGGCATCGTCGGCATCATGCTGGAGAGCTTCCTCCAAGCCGGCCGCCAGGACCTGGACCCCACGCGGGAGCTGGAGTACGGGAAGTCCGTCACCGACGCCTGCATCGGCTGGGACACCACCGCGCAGGTCCTCACCGACCTGGCCCAGGCCGTCCGCACCCGCCGCGCCACCCTCCCCACCCCCGCCTGACCTCCCCTGTCCACCCATCTGTTGATCATGAGGTTGGCGGCGGTCAGCGAGATCCACATCGCCGCCAACCTCGTGATCAACGGGGAGCCGGGGCAGCGCCGGGACCGGCGACGTTTGACCGATTCGGGCCGGGGTAGCTGACCGGGGTGACCGACGACGCGCCCGTGACCGAACAGCCGGACACCCGGCAGCTCGACGAACTGCTCGACGACATCTACCACGGCCAGGAGCGGATCACCCAGGCGGACATCTACCGCCGGGCGGTCGCCGCCGAACTCCCCGCGGAACTGCTCACCCGGATCGCCGCACTCCCGCAGGGCGAGTACGCGATCGACGAGGTGAACGACCTGCTGGGCGGGACCGTCGCCTGAACGGCCGGCCGGATGGACGCCGCGCCGACCGGCCGGAGCGGGCCGGGACGGCGCCCGCCCGGAGACCGCCGGTGGCACGACGGAGAGGACAGTGGGATGACCGACCGGGACGAGGGGCAGCGCCAACCGGAGGCGCTCGGCCAGCCGCCGACGGCGGCGCCCCCCGACGCTGATCCGGAGTTCGCGGAGGAGCACGAGGAAACCGCGGTGGACGAGGACATCATCACCGGCGAGGACGGGGGCCGACGCGAGCCCGAGTCGTCGCGTGGCTGGGCCGGCGAGAACCACGGCACCAACCCCACCTGAGCGCACGGACGAGGGGCGGGCGCGCCAGCGTCCGCCCCTCGTCTCGACAAACTCCGGTTCGGAGCCGTCGCAACTCACTTTCCGCGTTGCCCACCCGCGGCCGCCTGCTGGGCGACCGCGTACCCCATCTGGAGGAAGTCTGAGGCGGCCACCGCGGTCAGCGCGGTAGCGACCAGCCGGGTCAGCCGGGGCGCCAGTACCAGCCCGCCGGTGAGCCCGGTGGCGACCCAGACCGCCAGGCAGAACGGGCAGCTCAGCAGTTCCCCGACCGCGTGCCGGGTGGCACTGCCCTGGTCCCGGACCTGCTCCATCACCTCGCCACTGCCGATCGGGTGGTCGTAGCGGGTGAACGGAGCACGCAGCGGGCTGGTGATCGCGTCCTTGGAGAGCAGCCGGCTGAGCTTGTGGGTCGCGACGGAGAGCAGCACCACGTCTGCCGGCGAGGGCCGCTCCGGCACCGGCCGCCCGGTCGCCCGGACCAGGCCCACCAGCGACGCGGTGACCGTCGCGTACGTGCCCATCGCCACCAGGTAGCCGCCCAGCGGTCGGTGCTCGTGCGGCGCGTACGCCTGACGAAGGCGCGCCACCTTGTGCTTCAGGCCACTCCGGGACACCCGGCCTCCTCGTTCTCGTGGCATCGCCGGCTCAGCCGGCGGTCAGGTTGTCATCCACCTCGCGGGCGAGGTTGGCCAGCGTCTCCTCGGCCAGCGCCGGGACGTCCCCGCCGGCCAGGTCGAGCCGGACCCGGGCGCCCCCGGCGTCGGCCGCCTCCACCCGGATCTCCGCCGACCAGTCGGGCGCGGAGTCGCTGTACCAGGTCGCTCGCATCTCCTCGACGCTGACCACCTCCGGCCGGCGCCCGCCGTCTTGCCGCAGCGGCTCGGGCAGCCACGCCGCCGCCCGGTCCGGGTCGATGGCCGTGTTGAAGACCACCTCGGGCGGCGCAGACATCCCCCGCTCGACGTGCGCCGCCATCAGGCCCCCCGGAGCCGGCTCGGGTCGACCTCCCGCCCCGGGTGCCGGGCGAGGTATTCCGTCTCCAGCTCCGCGGTGCGACGCAGGTGGTTGGCGAGCGCGGAGTCGGTGGCGTGCCGCAGGGTGTCCAGCCGGGTCCGGTGCAGGCTCTGCATCTCCCGGATCAGGTCCTCGTCGCCCAGTTCGGCGGGGTCCACCCCGAGCAGCTCGCCGTCGACGTCGCCCAGCGCGGTATCGGTCCGGGCGTGGTCGCCGTCCCACTCGGGCATCCGCTGCTCCGGGCTGGCGTCGGCGGGCCGGCGTACTGATTCGGTCATTGTCGCCCCCTCGTCTCGTTCGGGCTGGCGTCTAGACGGATGCCCACCCGGGATGCCACCAAACCCCGCGACCTACGACACCGCGTCGGAGACGGCCGCCGGCCCCGGTACCCTCAAAGGCATGAAGCGGCTCCGGACACCGGCGTGGATCGCCCGCCACGTGGCCATGGTCGTGCTGGTCGCGGGCTGCCTCGGGCTCGGCTGGTGGCAGGTCACCCGGGCCGCCGAGGGCAACACGCTGAGCTTCGGGTACGCGATCGAGTGGCCGGTCTTCGCCGGCTTCGTGGTCTTCCTCTGGTGGCGTGAGGTGCGGCACGCACTGCGGGGCCCGCGTGAGCCGGAGGCCACTCCGGCGCCGCCGGCGGCCACTCCGGCGCCGCCGGCGGCCGCCGGGCCCGAGCCGGCCCCCACCACCCCGGTGGTACGCCGACCGGTGCGGGTCAGCCGGGTGCCGGCCACCCCGGTCGAGGCGGTCGAGGACGGCGACCTCGCCGCGTACAACCGCTATCTGTCATGGTTGAACGCCAACCCGGGCGCGCGGCCCGGCGACTATCCCGGCTGATGGCCGGTTCGGAAGGACGGACGACGGTGGGCGGAGCGCTTACCCGGTACCGCGTGATCGCCTGGATCGTGGGCGTCGCGCTGGCGGTGCTGGTCCTGATCGGCATGCCGCTGAAGTACGGCTTCGACAAGCCGACCGTGGTGGCCGTGGTCGGCACCGCGCACGGCTGGCTGTACATGCTCTACCTGGCCGCGACGTTCGACCTGTCGCGCCGGGCCGAATGGCCGCTGAAGCGGATGCTGCTGGTGATGCTCGCCGGCACGGTGCCGTTCGTCTCGTTCTACGCCGAGCGCCGGGTCAGCCACTGGGTGTCGGCCGGTGACCGGCCCCGCACCCCGGAGCCGGTCGCCGGCTGAGTCACCGGCTGGGCCGCCACGGGTCGGCGGAGGCCAGCGGGTCCGCCCAGCCGGCACCGTGGCGTACCCCCTCCCGGGCCCGGTTCAGGGCCCGGGTGACCTGGCCGAACTGCCGCTCGTCGTCGCTGCTGAACAGCAGCACCTCGGCGCCCCGGTGCAGCCCCCACAGCTCGTACGCCGGGGGCCGCCAGCGGTCGCCGACCAGGATCAGCACCAGCGGCAGCAGACCCACCGCGCCCAGCGCCAGGTACGCGGCCGCGGTGAGTCGTTGCAGCCCGCCGGTGAAGCCGAGCAGCACCCCGACCGCGCCGATCAGCGCGGCGGTGACCACGACCGCCCGGAGGGCCAGCCGGTCGTGCGGCCCGCGGGTGGTCCAGAGCTGGGTGAGTTCCGTGACCCGCCAGCTGTTGCGGCCGACGGTGAAGCGTTCGGCGGTGACGACGATGCCCGGCCGGGCATAGAGCAGGGTCGGGGTGGTCGCCTGCGGCGACCGGGGCGGGCGGGTGGTGGAGCCATCGCTCTGCACGGCGTCCTCCAGGGGTCGCGCGCCGGGTTCTCCGCGCCAGCCCTGACCAGTGCCGATGCCGCTGGCCGGATTCCCGGCTCCGCGCTTCATTGTGTTGGGGGCGCGCCACCCCGGCCCGGCGTTTCTCCTGGTCCCCGGGGCCACCCCCGGCGGGGATTCCGCCCGGAAACAGAAGCCATTTGGGGCTATGTCGTGACTTCACGCCCCGTTGCCTGGCGACATCCGCCGAGAACGACGAATGGGGCGAGCCTCACGATGCGGCCATCGGGCGCGAGGGTCGCCACGTTCGGGTCGCGAAACGGGCACAAAGCGTCACGGTCACCAGCATCACTTCCTGACACTTTGCCAACATTCGCCCCTACTTCAACTGCCGGGCACTCCCGTCACGGGTTAGGTTGGGCAGGCCGGTCCGGTCGACCGCCATCCACCCGGATGGCCCCGGGCCGGTGTCGCCGGGGTGCGAAACGCTCCCGGCGACCGTGGGAGAGGAGCTTTCCGCTCTTGTCGTCCTTACGGATCCTGCTGCGCTCGCTGGTGGTCGCCGGCCTCTCGGCCGTGCTGATCGCCCCGGCGTCGGTGGCTCGGGCCGAGCCCACCCCCGCCGAGCTGACGAAGCAGATCGAGAAGTCCTCGACTGAGCTGGAGCGAATCGTCGAGTCCTACAACAAGCTCAACGAGGACATCAAGGCCAACCAGGCCGCCGCGGCCGCGTTGCAGGCCAGGATCGGCCCGTTGCAGGCGCAGGCCGAGCGCAGCCGCGCCGACGTGGGCGTCCTCGCCGTCACCGCGTACAAGACCGGCGGGCTGCGCACCGCGCAGGCGCTGCTGGAGCCGAGCGGGTCGGCCTCGCTGCCGGAGCGGCTGGGCACGCTGGACCAGCTGACCCGCCAGCGCCAGCAGATCATCGCCGGCTTCACCGCGGACCAGCGCCGGCTGATCGACCAGAAGACCCGGCTCGACGCCACGCTGGCCCGTGAGGCGGCTCAGGCGAGGCAGCTCAGGGCTGCCAAGAAGAAGATCGAGGCCGACCTGGACCGCCTCTATCAACTGCGGCGGCAGGCGTACGGCCGGGCCACCGAGGCGCCCGGCTCGGCCAGTTCCGCAGGCAGTCCACCGGCTGTCTCCGGCTCCGCCGGGGTGGCGGTGCGCTACGCGTACGGAGCGGTCGGCAAGCCGTACGTCTACGGGGCCGACGGCCCCAGCGGCTATGACTGTTCCGGGCTCACGCTGGCCGCGTGGCGAGCGGCCGGCAAGTCGTTGCCGCACAACGCGGCGATGCAGTGGAACGCCACCGCGCGGATCAGCCGCAGTTCGCTGAAGCCCGGTGATCTGGTCTTCTACTCCGGCCTGGGTCACGTGGCGCTCTACGTGGGTGGCGGTCAGATCATCGACGCGCCCAGCGCCGGCCGCAACGTCAACAAGCGGGACATGAACATCATGTCCATCGCCGGCTACGGCCGGGTGCGCTGACCCCAAGAGCCCGCGCGGACTCCCGGACGGCGAACGGCCGGCGTCCCCCTATCGGACGCCGGCCGCTCGTCTTGTCATTACTACCAGCTCAGGCTGCCTGCAGCCCCTCGGCCCGGGCCAGCTCACGGAGCCGGCCGAGAGCCTGGATCTCCAGCTGGCGGATCCGCTCCCGGGACAGCGAGAACCGCGAGGCCACCTCGGTCAGCGAGTGCTCCCGGCCGTCCTCCAGGCCGTAGCGGGCCCGCATGATGCCGGCCGACCGGTCGTCGAGGTGGTTGAGCAGGCCCTCGATGCGCTGCCGCTCCAGCCCGGTGAGGACGATGTCCTCCGGCGACGGGGCGTCGCTGTCGGCGACCAGGTCGCCCAGGTTGGTGTCGCCGTCGTCACCGACCGGGGTGTCCAGCGAGACCGTGTCCTGCGACCAACGGACCAGCTCGTTGACCCGCTCGACGGTGACGCCGAGCGCCGCCGCGATCTGCTCCGGCTCCGGGTCGCTGCCCAGCTCACGGGTGAGCTGGCGGGTCACGTTCCGCATCCGGTTGACGTCCTCGACCAGGTGCACGGGCAGCCGGACGGTCCGCTCCTGCTGGGCGATGGCCCGGCTGATCGCCTGGCGGATCCACCACGTCGCGTAGGTGGAGAACTTGTAGCCACGCTCGTAGTCGAACTTCTCGACCGCCCGGACCAGGCCGGTGTTGCCCTCCTGGATCAGGTCCAGCATGGGCATGCCGGACCGCACGTACCGGCGGGCGATCGACACGACCAGCCGCAGGTTGGCGCGGATGAACAGATCCTTCGCGCGCTCACCCTCGACGACCAGCCGCTCCAGCTCCTCCCGCTCGACGCCGACGGGCACGCGGTCCTCGCCGAGCAGGTGCTCGGCGTAGAGGCCGGCCTCGATCGCCTTGGAGAGGTCGACCTCCTTGGCGGCGTCCAGCAGCGGCGTCCGGGAGATCTCGTGCAGGTAGACGCCGACCAGGTCGCGCTCCTCGGCGACCTCGTCGGTACGCATGCCGATGTTCTTGTCCACGATTGCCACGGTCCCCTCGCTAGCGCCGGTTGCCCGGTTCCTTGCCATCCCCACGTTCATCAGCCCTCCCCGTAACCTCTGCTGTGCCCGTAGGTGCTGACACCTACACAACAGTTGAGACGCGTTGGGGATTCCATGTCGTGAGTCGAAACTGTCACGAATGCCTGAGTAGTAGCTGAGAGCCCGGTCCATGTTTGCTGTCAGGACCCCTGCTCGGGTGGCTCGCGCACGCCCTGCTGAAAAGACGCTCGGAGCAGCGGAATCGTTGCCGCCCGGGAAATCGCACCATTGCGAATTCCAAGAACACAGCGACCCGCGTCACCGTGGCATTGCGATCCTGGTCACTGCGAGATACGCATCGGCGGACCGGGCGGTTCAGCCACGGGTCAGGATTACCCCACGCTTCAGTGAACAATCCGCAGCGCGGAAGCCGTCCCGGCCACGGCGTGACGTGCGTCGCAGCCGCCGGAGCGGGCGGGGCGAACGGGACGCCGGAGGGTCAGGAGGCGAGCAGGGCCAGCGCGCCGCGCACCTGGTCGGCGGAGCGGGCCAGGGCGGCCCGGGCGGCGGAGACCTCCGCGCCGGAGACCAGCGAGACCAGGGCGGTCTTGAGATCGCCGTCGGCCTCGTGCAGCGCGACCCGGCAGAGCTCCTCCGCGCAGCCGGTGGCCTCCATGAGGATCGAGATCATCCGGCCGCGCAGCTTGGCGTTGGTGGCGACCATGTCGATCATCAGGTTCGAGTAGACCCGACCGAGGCGCACCATCACGGCCGTGGAGAACGTGTTGAGCACCAGCTTCTGCGCGGTGCCCGCCTTCATCCGGGTCGACCCGGTGATCACCTCGGGTCCGGTGTCCACCCCGATGAAGACGTCCACCGACGAGGCGGCGTCGGCCTCCGGATTGGCGCAGAGCAGCACGGTTGAGGCCCCCTGTGCCCGGGCGGCGGCGAGCGCCCCGAGGACGTACGGGGTGCGTCCGCTGGCGGCCAGCCCGACCACCAGGTCGCCGGCGCGTACGCAGCCGGTGGCGTCGGCGGCACCGGCACGCTCGTCGTCCTCGGCGTCCTCCACGGCCCGCCACATGGCCTCCGGGCCACCGGCGAGGTGGGCGCAGAACCAGTGCCGCGGCGAGTTGAAGGTGGGGGCCAGCTCCGCGGCGTCCAGCACGCCGAGCCGGCCGGAGGTGCCGGCGCCGAAGTAGTGCACGCGGTGCCCGCCGCGCAGCGCGGCCACGGCCAGGTCGACGGTCTCCGCGATCTCGTCGAGGACCGCCGCCACCGCCCCCGGCACCCGCCGGTCGGCCTCGTTGATGACGGTGAGCACCTCCCGGGTCGACATCAGGTCGAGGTCGACGCTGTGCGGGTTGCGCCGCTCGGTGGGCGCCCCCACCCGCACCACCGGCCGCACCGCGGTCACCTCGCCCGGCTCCACCCGTCCGGTCGTCATCCCCGCCTCCGCCCGGCGCCCACCCGATGCGACTGGACGGCCTCGGCGGTCACCTCCAGGGCCTTCTTCGCCTTGGCCCGGTTGCGCGCGGCCACTCCGACGAAGAGGCAGTCCACCACGGTGAGCTGGGCGAGCCGGCTGGCCATCGCCCCGGAGCGGTAGGTGGTCTCGCGGGCCGCGGTGGTGAGCACGAAGTCGGCCACCTCGGTGATCGGCGAGCGGGGGAAGTTGGTCAGCGCGACCGTGGTGGCGCCCCGCGCCCGGGCCTGCTCCAGCACCTCGATGACGTCCGATGTGGTGCCGGTGTGCGAGATGCCGACCGCGACGTCGCCCCGGCCCAGCAGGGCCACCGAGGTCAACGCGGTGTGCACGTCCGGGAAGTAGAAGGCGGTCCGGCCGATGCGGTGCAGCTTCTGCTGGAAGTCGGAGGCGACGAAGCCGCTGGCGCCGGCGCCGTAGACGTCGATCCGGCCGGCCGCACCGATCGCCTCGACCACCTGCTCGCAGACGGCCGGGTCGAGCTGCTCGGCGGTCTCCTCGACGGCCCGTGCGTCGTTGAACGCGATGGTCGCGATGATCTGCGCCAGGTCGGCGCCGGGCGGGATGTCGCCGCCGACCACTCGGGCGTCCGGCGGCTCGATCCGCCGGGCGGCCTCGGCGGCGAGCCGGATCCGCAGCTGAGGGTAGCCTTCCATGCCCACCGACCGGCAGAACCGGATGACGGTGGCCTCCGAGGTCTCGGCGGCGGTGGCGAGGTCGGTGATGGTGCGCCGGGCGGCGTCCGCCGGATCGGCGACGACCAGCCGGGCGACCCGCTGCTCGGCCGGGGACAGCGACGGGAGCAGGCCACTGATGTGGACGATCAGTCCACCGGGCTCGTGACTCGCAGAAATCTTCGGACTCTTCGCCACGGATGAAACTTACTTTCATGAGGCGCGACCGTCAACCATGACCGCGCGTATCGGGAAAAGTACCCCCTTCCGCGCCGGATCATCGCCGCAAGGGTCCCATTCCCGCCGCCCGCCCACCTCATCCGCTCCGGTCGAGTCGGCCACGCCGACCGACCGTCCAACCGGCCTTCGTGCAGGTCACGCCGACCGGACGGCTTGGAGCGGGCCGCCGGACGGACGGCTCCGGACGCCCAGTCGGCATCGACCCGGCCGGAACGCCCCCGACCACCGCCCCGCCCGGCGGCCGACTAGCGTGGGCCCATGGCGGAGCGCACGGTGCTGGTGACCGGGGGCACGGGCGGACTGGGCGGTGCGGTCACCGCGGCCTTCCTCAAGGCGGGCTGGCGGGTGGTCGTACCCGAACGGGAGGGCGATCCGACGGCGCCGGCGGCGTCCGGGCCGGTCCAGGTCCGGCGGCAGCTCCAGCCCGACGCCTCGGGCGCCGCGCCGCGACCTGGCGCCGTCGCGGAGGCCGTCGGCGCGGACCTGCTGGAACCCGCCGGGGCGGCGCGGGCCGTCGCGGCGGCGACCGCGGAGCCGAGCGCGCCGCTGCGCGCGGTGGTCAACCTGGTCGGGGGGTACGCCAGCGGCGGGCTGGTGCACGAGACCCCGGTCGAGGAGTTCGACCGGATGCTGCGGATCAACCTGCGCCCCACGTACCTGGTCACCCAGGCGGCACTGCCGCACCTGGTGGCGGCCGGCGGCGGCGCGGTGGTCTGCGTGTCGGCGCGGGCCGCGGTGGCGCCCTTCCCCGGCGCGGCCGGCTACGCCACGGCCAAGGCCGCGGTGCTGGCCTTCGCCAACGCGGTGGCGGTGGAATACCGGCAGCGCGGGGTGCGGTGCAACACGGTGCTGCCGAGCGTGATCGACACCCCGGCCAACCGGGCCGCCCAGCCGGAGGCCGACCACCGGCGCTGGGTGCCGCCCGCCGAGATCGCCGCGGTGATCCGCTTTCTCGCCTCCGACGAGTCCGCGCCGACCAGCGGGGCGAGCATCCCGGTCTACGGGCGGGCCTGAGCCGGCAGCGGGTCACCCCGGCCCGCCCCGCCCGAGGGTGGGCGGGGGCCACCCGGCGGCCCACCCGTCGACGACGGCGGGTCGCCCGGGAGCCACTCGGTGAGGTGGGCGCGGATGCGGCGGGACACCTCGTCCGGCGTGCCGTTCGCGTCGACCACCACGAAGCTGGCGTATTCCGGCAGCGTCCGGTAGGCGGTGGCGGCGGAGGTGAGCCACCGCATGGTCTCGTGGTCGGTGCCGCGCCGCTCGATCCGCCGGTACGCCTCGGCCGGGTCGACGCTGAGCAGGAAGGTGACCCGCGGCGCGGGGAAGATGCGGTAGCCGGCCCGGGCCAGCCGTTCCCACCGTTGTCCCCCGTGCGCCCGGATGCTGGCGTACTGGCAGGGGGACCAGCGGTCCATCACCGCGGTGCGACCGGTCACCAGGCAGCTCAGCAGGGCGAGGGCGATGGCGAGCCAGCGGAGCACGGACTCGACGGCGAGCAGCCCGTCGCGGCCGACCAGCCGTTGCGCGTCCGGCCGGCCGAGCCGTTGCGCGAGCCGGCCGAGCCAGCGACGACCGCCGGCGTTGCGGTGGTAGGTGGCGGCGTGGCCGGCGGCGGTGAGCGCCTCGGCGAGCCGGTGGGCCTGTGTGGTCTTGCCCGAGCCATCGATGCCGATCAGAGCGACGGCGCGCAGTCGGGCCCTGCCGCGCCGCCCCCGCAGTGACCTGGCCACCTGCCCCAGGCTAGCGGACCGGTGCCCGTCCCCGGCGGTTTGTCCCGTTCCGGCCCGCCCCGTCCGCGCCACTGCGGCAACAGGTGTGGCCGACCGGTTCGCCGGGTACGCAACTTCATTCCCACCGCCACCCACGACGACGGGAGAACCAGATGGCCGAGCGCGGGGACGAGACCCTGGTGCACACCCTCAAGAAGGTCGCCGCCGTGCTCAAGCAGTCCGAGATCCCCTTCGCGCTCGGCGGCAGCTTCGCCGTGTACGCCCACGGCGGCCACTCGAGCGACCACGACGTGGACTTCCTGATCCGGGAGCAGGACGTCGACCGGGCACTGGAGGCGCTGGTCGAGGCCGGCTTCACCGCCGAGCGCCCGCCCGAGGACTGGCTCGTCAAGGTCTATGACGAGGGGCGGATGGTGGATCTGATCCACCGGCCGATCGAGACTCCGGTGACCGAGGAGACCTTCGCCGACACCATCGTGCGGCCGGTCGACGCGATCCACATGCCGGTGCTCTCGGCCACCCAGCTGATGGTGCACAAGCTGCTGAGTTTCTCCCAGCACTACTGCGACTTCGCCCGGGCCCTGCCGCTGGCCCGCTCGCTGCGCGAACAGATCGACTGGGAACGGGTACGGAAGGAGACGCAGCACTCGCCGTATGCCGAGGCGTTCCTGGTGCTGCTCGACCGGCTGGACGTGCTGCCGGAGAGCGGCACCACCGAGGGAAGGGAGACACCGTGACCGAGCAGCACGGCGACGCGCCGCCCGACGAGTACGTCGAGGCGGAGATCCAGCGCATGTTGGCCGAGGACCCGGCGATCGCCGAGCAGGGCATCACCGTGGTCTGCCTGGAGCGGGGCTTGGTGCTCTACGGCGAGGTGGAGAGCCCGCACCGACGGGAGGAGATCCTGCGCCGGGTCGCCGAGCGATTCCCGAACGTGCCGATCACCAGCGACATCGGGGTGATCCGGACACAGGCGCCCAGCCAGGTCGAGGAGCTGCCGTGAGGGAGGTCGGACCGTGATCCGGATCGCCGCGGTCGGCGACGTGCACATGGACGAGGACGTGGTCGGGCGGTTCCGGCCGGCGCTGGACGAGCTGCCCGACTGCGCCGACGCGCTGCTGCTCGCCGGCGACCTGACCCGGCACGGCAGCGAGTCCGAGGCGCGCTGCGTGGCGCGGGAGTTCGGCAACCTCGGGGTGCCGGTGATCAGCGTGCTCGGCAACCACGAGCACCAGTGTGACGAGGTGCCACAGGTGGTGAAGGTGCTGGAGGACGTCGGCATCACCGTGCTGGAGGGGAACGGAATCGTGCTGGAGTGCGCCGGCGGGCGGCTCGGCGTGGCCGGGGCGAAGGGCTTCGGGGGTGGCTTCGCCGGGCGCTGCGCCAGCGACTTCGGTGAGCCGGAGATGAAGGCCTTCGTCCAGACCACCAAGGACAGCGCCGACGCGCTGGGCCGGGCACTGCGCGGGCTGGAGTGCGACGTGCTGGTGGCTCTCACCCACTACTCCCCCGTGCCGGACACGCTCGCCGGCGAACCGCTGGAGATCTATCCGTTCCTCGGCTGCTACCAGCTCGGCCAGGCGATCGACTCGGCGCCCACCGCGCTGGCGCTGCACGGGCACGCCCACCACGGATCGGAGCGGGGCACCACCCCCGGCGGCGTCCGCGTCCGCAACGTCGCCCACCCCGTGATCAAGCAGGCGTACAGCATCTTCCACCTGGGAGATCACCTCGACCGGGGCTAGGTTTCTCGGATTCGGCGGCCGGGTACTGCACGAGCCATGGAGCTGATTCTCTGGATTCTCGCAGTCGTACTGGTGGTCGCCGGCATCCTCGCGCTGTTCCGCCGGCAGATCCTGTGGGGCATCGTCCTCATCATCGTCGGCCTGCTGGTCGGCCCGGGCGGCGTCAGCATCTTCAGCAGCTAGCCGCCGCACCCCACCCCTGACCCGCCGGGGTCGCCGGGTCCGCGGCCTCCGTCCTCCCAGACTGGAGCCCGCGGACGCGACGACCCCGGCGCTTCGCGTTCCGGGCGGTCACCCACCCGACCGACCGGTTCGCCGGTCGGACGTGGGGCTCGGCCGGGGCCCGCGGCGCTGCCGGTCAGCAGCGGGGTACGCCGGGGATGTAGCCGTCGTAGCCGGTGTAGACGTACGCGTCGGAGATGTATCGTCCGGTGCCGATCCGGTCCCAGATCGAGCTGGTGCCGTACGTGCCGGTGACCGTGGTGCCGCTGGTCTGGCAGTAGATGGTGACCTTCGCGCCGTCGGCGACCGAGCCGACCGCGCTGTAGTTGGTGCCCGGTCCGGAGCGGACGGTCAGACTCACACCGGAGGTGGTGTTGACCGTGCCCTCCCCGGTGTTCGAGCCGGAGCAGCCGTTGTCGCTGGTGTACGTCTTGGTGCCCCAGTAGAGGGCGAGCGCCCCGTTGAACCGGACCTGGATGTCGTTGCCGTTGAGCCGCTGCTCGTAGTGCAGGTGCGGGCCGGTGGAGCCACCGGTGCTGCCCACGTACCCGATCACCCGGCCGTAGCCGACGGTCTGCCCGACCGAGACGTTGAAGCCGCTCAGGTGGGCGTAGTAGGTGGTGTAGCCGTTGCCGTGGTCGATCCGGACGTACTTGCCGTAGCTGGTGCCGCCGAGGTCGGTCACCCGGTCGACCGTGCCCGGCGCGCTGGCCACCACCGGGTCACCCAGGTCGTCGGTGCGGTTGAAGTCGATGGCGTAGGCCGGGCTGTGGTCGGACCGGGTCTGGCCGGACCAGGACTGGTTGCAGGGGAACGGGACCTTGAAGGTCGGGGCCGCCATGGCCGGGGTCGCCGGCACCAGGGTCGCCGCGAGGACGGCGCCCACGGCCGCCAGGCTGAACCACCGCTTGCGCATCCACTTCCTCCTATGTTGAAAGTTTTCTATCTGCCGTGCTCAGCGTGACAGAAAGCGCCATTGATGGAAAGGGGTGCCCTGCCGGCGGAATCAGCGGAGCGTGGGAGCGCGCCCACGCGCGGTAAGTGGGTTTCGGGATTGTTACCGGGCCGTGTCCGGCAGGGGGGTGGACCCGACAAGATGCAAGCGCTTACATGTGGGGACGACCATCGGACCGGCGCGAGTTTCGATCCCTCCACGCGCCGGCTAGGAAGGAGATCGGCATGGCGTTTGCCAGATCGCGCCAGGCTCTCGCGGTCGCCGGCGTTCTGGGGCTGGCGCTCGGCGTCACCGCCTGCGGCACCGGCAGCAGCGACAAGAAGAGCAGCAAGGCGGGCTCCGCGGAGTGTGCCGCTTATGAGAAGTACCAGGGCCACGAGGGCAAGAAGGTCTCGATCTACTCGACGAACACCGACGTCGAGGCCGACAAGCTGCAGGAGTCCTGGAAGCAGTTCGTCGACTGCACCGGCATCAAGATCGATTACGAGGGCAGCCGTGAATTCGAGGCGCAGCTGCCCGTGCGAGTGGACGGTGGCAACGCGCCGGATCTGGCGACGATTCCGCAGCCGGGCCTGCTGAAGCGGTTTGCCGACGCCGGCAAGCTGAAGCCCCTCGCGGGCGACACGAAAGCGATGGCCGAGCAGAACTACTCGGCCGACTGGCTGAAGTACGCGACCGTCAACGGAACCCTCTACGGCGTGCCGCTGGACTCGAACGTCAAGTCGTTCGTGTGGTACTCGCCGAAGACGTTCAAGGAGAAGGGCTGGGCGGTCCCGACCACCTGGGACGACCTCATCAAGCTGAGCGACACGATCGCAGCGAGCGGCACGAAGCCGTGGTGCGCCGGCATCGAGTCCGGTGAGGCCACCGGCTGGCCGGCCACCGACTGGATCGAGGACCTGATGCTGCGGACGCAGACCCCTGAGGTCTACGACCAGTGGACCACCCACGGCATCCCGTTCAACGACCCGAAGGTCGCCGAGGCCCTGGACCGGGCCGGCACCATCCTGAAGAACGAGAAGTACGTCAACGGCGGCTTCGGCGGCGTGAAGAGCATCGCCACCACCGCGTTCTCGGAGGCGGGCCTGCCGATCCTGCAGGGCAAGTGCGCGCTGCACCGGCAGGCGTCGTTCTACGCGAACAACTGGCCGGAAGGCACCAAGGTGGGCGAGGACGGGGACGTCTTCGCCTTCTACTTCCCGGCGATCGACCCGGCCAAGGGCAAGCCGGTGCTCGGCGCCGGGCAGTTCACCGTCGCCTTCAGCGACCGGCCGGAGGTACAGGCGGTGCAGACGTTCCTGGCCTCGGGCGAGCACGCCAACAGCCGGGCCAAGCTGGGCGCCTGGGCGTCGGCGAACAACAAGCTGGACCTCGCCAACGTGGAGAGCCCCATCGACAAGCTCTCGGTTCAGATCCTCCAGGACAAGAGCGCGGTCTTCCGCTTCGACGGTTCCGACCTGATGCCGGCCGCGGTCGGCGCCGGGACCTTCTGGAAGGGCATGGTCGCCTGGGTGAACGGCAAGGACACCGCGTCGGCGCTGAAGGACATCGAAGGCAGCTGGCCGAAGTGATCTGGGAAGGTGGGCCGGCCCGTGACCACGGGCCGGCCCACCGGCACAGTCGACACCCGTGGGAGGGTTGATGAACTTCGACTTCGCGGAGGAGTCGCCAAAGCTCTTCATGTTGCTCTGGGGGCTGGTGGCCTTCGTCGCGGTGGTGGGCGGCCTGCTCCTGTTGCTGGACGTGGTGCCGTCCTGGTTCGCCCGGCGCCGTGAGGCTCAACTGGTCGCCGCATCGGCCGGCGGCGCGCCGCCGCCTCGGCGACGGAAGCCCCGCGAAGGGCTCTTCGCGCTCTTCTTCCTGCTGCCGACGACGCTGCTGCTCCTCGTCGGCCTGGTCGTCCCGGCGATCCGCACCACGCTGCTGTCGTTCATGGACGGCGGCAGCCAGAACTGGGTGGGGCTGGCCAACTACCGGTGGATGTTCGCGGATGATGCGATCGTCCGAGTGCTGCTCAACACGCTCACCTGGGTGGTCCTGGTGCCGCTGGTGGCCGCCTCGATCGGTCTGCTCTACGCGGTCATGGTCGACCGGGCCCGGTTCGAGGCGCTCGCCAAGTCACTGATCTTCATGCCGATGGCGATCTCGTTCGTAGGTGCCAGCATCATCTGGAAGTTCATCTACGCGTACCGGGGCGAGGACCAGGAGCAGATCGGCCTACTCAACCAGATCCTGGTCAGCCTCGGCGGCAAACCGCAGCAGTGGCTGCTGGAGTCGCCGCTGAACACGCTGCTGCTCATCGTGATCATGATATGGATCCAGGCCGGCTTCGCCATGGTGGTGCTCTCCGCCGCGATCAAGGCCATCCCGGCCGACATCGTCGAGGCGGCCCGCCTGGACGGGGTCACCCCGTGGCAGATGTTCTGGCAGATCACCCTGCCGAGCATCCGGCCGGCCCTGATCGTCGTGGTGGTGACCCTGTCGATCGCCACACTGAAGGTCTTCGACATCGTCCGGACCGCGACGAACGGCAACTACGAAACCAGCGTGATCGCCAACGAGATGTACAACCAGGCGTTCCGGTACGGCGAGAACGGGCGGGGCTCCGCGCTGGCGGTCTTCCTCTTCGTTCTGGTCATCCCGATCGTGATCTACCAGATCCGCAACCTGCGTCAGCAGCGGGAGGGGTGAAATGACCACCACCACGCCCACGCTCGGCACCGGCACCCAGCAGGTGGATGAGCGCCGCGGCATCGCCCGGCGGGTCCGCAAGCGGCTGAACACCCGGACCGCCACCGTGGTCTCAATCGTCATCGCGCTGCTCTGGACCGTGCCGACCTTCGGCCTGTTCATCTCGTCCTTCCGGCCGGAGGCCCAGATCAAGACCACCGGCTGGTGGACGTTCTTCAGCGACCCCCAGTTCACGCTGGAGAACTACCAGGAGGTGCTGTTCGGCACCTCCTCGTCGTCCGGGCAGTTGGCCAGCTACTTCATCAACTCGCTGGCGATCACCATCCCGTCGGTGCTGTTCCCGCTCGCGTTCGCTGCCCTGGCCGCGTACGCGCTGGCGTGGATCAACTTCCGCGGCCGGGACTGGGTCTACATCGGGATCTTCGCGATGCAGATCGTGCCGCTGCAGATGGCCCTGGTGCCGCTGCTCAGCTTCTTCTCCAACGGCGTCAGTCTGGGCGGGTTCACCCTGCTGCCGGCCTGGGAACTCGACGGTGCACAGAAGTTCGCGCAGGTGTGGTTCGCGCACACCTGCTTCGCGCTCCCGTTCGCCGTGTTCCTGCTGCACAACTTCATCTCGCAGCTGCCCAGGGATTTGATGGAGGCGGCCCGGGTCGACGGGGCCACCCACCCGAAGATCTTCCGTACCATCGTCATGCCGCTGATCACGCCCGCGCTGGCCGCGTTCGGCATCTTCCAGTTCCTCTGGGTCTGGAACGACCTGCTGGTCGCGCTGATCTTCGCGGGCGGCGGGAACGAGACCGCTCCGCTGACCGTCCGGCTCGCCGAGATGGCCGGCACCCGGGGCAACGAGTGGCAGCGGCTCACGTCCGGCGCGTTCGTGTCGATCGTCGTACCGCTGATCGTGTTCCTGTCCCTCCAGCGCTACTTCGTGCGCGGCCTGCTCGCCGGCAGCGTCAAGGGCTGACCCGCTGCTCCGCCGCCGCCGGCCCCGGCGGCGGCGGACGCGGGGCGGAGCGGGGGGAACAACGATGACGAAGATTGACGACGTCGCCCGCCTGGCCGGGGTCTCCACGGCCACCGTCTCCCGGGCGCTGCGCGGCCTTCCGACGGTCTCGGCCGCGACCCGGCGCCGGGTCCTCGCCGCCGCCGAGCAGCTCCAGTACGCGGTCTCGCCGAGCGCCTCCCGGCTGGCCGGCGGGAAGACCGGCACAGTCGGCGTCGTGGTTCCCCGGATCACCCGCTGGTTCTTCGGGACAGTCGTGGAGGCCGTCGAGGACTTCCTCCACCAGAACGGGTACGACCTGCTCCTCTACAACCTCGGTGGCCGCGAGCAGACCCGGCAGCGGGTGCTGCGGACCGCCAACCTGGACAAGCGGATGGACGCGATCATCCTGGTCGCCACCCCGCTGCGGCCGGCGGACGTGGCCGCGCTGACCAGGCTGGCCCTGCCGGGGGTGACCATCAGCTCCGGCAGCGGCGTGCCCGGCTGGCCGCGGGTACGCATCGACGACGTGGCCGCGGGACGGACCGCCACCCGGCACCTGCTCGACCTCGGCCACACCCGGATCGCGCACATCTCCGGCGATCCGGACGACGAGTTGGCCTTCACCACGCATCTGGACCGGCGCCGCGGCTACCAGGACGCGCTGCGCGCGGCCGGGATCCGGCCCGACCCGAGCCTGGACGTCGAGTCGCAGTTCACCATCGACGGCGGCATCCGGGCCACCGCCGAGCTGCTGGCCCGGGGCGAGCCGCCCACCGCGATCTTCGCCGCCTGCGACGAGATGGCCATGGGCGCGATGACGGCACTACGCGACGCCGGGCTGCGGGTGCCGCACGACGTCAGCGTGATCGGCATCGACGACCACGACCTGGCCGGCGTGCTCGGGTTGAGCACCGTCGCCCAACCCGCCGCGGAGCAGGGGCTGCTCGCCGCACGGATGCTGCTCGACCCGCTGGGGGTGCGCACCGCCGACCCGTACCCGGGGGTGGTGCCGCGACCACGCCTCGGGGACGCCGACGGCGAGCCACCGACGCGGTCGGTGATCCTGCCCACTCGACTGGTGGTGCGTGAATCGACCGCACCACCGCGGGCAAACTGAACGGATTCGGCCGTCCGGGTGACGGCCGCGGGAATGACCGACCGGCCGGCGGACGGCCACCGCTCGACACAGGGGAGAAGGCTCTGAACACCGACGCGACGCAGCAGGAACCGGCCGGCGGCCCGGCCACCGGCTGGTGGACCGAGGCCGTCATCTACCAGATCTACCCGCGCTCGTTCGCCGACGCGAACGGCGACGGGATCGGCGACCTCCCCGGCATCACCGCCCGCCTCGGTCACCTGACCGAGCTGGGGGTCGACGCGGTCTGGCTGTCCCCCTTCTACCCGTCACCGCAGGCCGACGCCGGGTACGACGTGGCGGACTACCGGGACGTCGACCCGCTCTTCGGCACCCTCGCGGACGCCGACGCGATGATCGCCGAGGCGAAGGCGCGCGGGCTACGGGTGATCGTCGATCTGGTACCCAACCACACCTCGTCCGCGCACCGCTGGTTCCAGGACGCGCTGGCCGCCGGTTCGGGCAGCCCGGAGCGGCGGCGCTACATCTTCCGCGACGGCCGCGGCCCGCAGGGCGCCGAGCCGCCGAACGACTGGCAGAGCGTCTTCGGCGGTCCGGCGTGGACCCGGGTGCCCGACGGGCAGTGGTACCTGCACCTCTTCGACCCCGGCCAGCCCGACCTGAACTGGGGCAACCCGGAGGTCCGCGCCGAGTTCCTGGACATCCTCCGGTTCTGGCTCGACCGGGGTGTCGACGGCTTCCGGGTGGACGTGGCGCACGGCCTGATCAAGCAGGCCGACCTGGCCGACTGGCAGGAGCCGCAGGAGATCCTCTCCGGCCCCGAGGTGGACAAGCCCCGCCCGCCGATGTGGGACCAGGACGGGGTGCACGAGATCTACCGGGACTGGCGGCGGCTGCTCGACTCGTACGGCGGGGATCGCATCCTGGTCGCCGAGGCCTGGGTGGAGCCGGCCGAGCGGCTGGCCCGCTACGTCCGGCCCGACGAGATGCACCAGGCGTTCAACTTCGAGTACCTGCTCGCCGCCTGGACCGCCCCGGCCCAGTACGCGGTCGTCACCCGCTCGCTGGAGGCCACCGACGCGGTCGGCGCGCCCACCACCTGGGTGCTGTCCAATCACGACGTGGTCCGGCACGCCTCCCGGCTGGGCCTGCCGATCGGCATTCCCCGGCCGAACGGGATCGGCATCGGCGATCCGCAGCCCGACGCCGCGCTCGGCCTGCGCCGGGCCCGGGCGGCCACCCTGCTGATGCTGGCGCTGCCCGGCTCCGCGTACCTCTACCAGGGCGAGGAGCTGGGGCTGCCGGAGCACACCACGCTGCCGGACGAGGTGCGGCAGGACCCGACCTGGGAGCGCAGCCAGCACACCGAGCGGGGCCGGGACGGCTGCCGGGTGCCGATCCCGTGGGAGGCCGACGCCCCGTCGTACGGCTTCGGGCCGACCGACGCGAGCTGGCTCCCCCAGCCCCCGATCTGGGCCGAGTACGCCCTCGACCGGCAGCGCGGGGTGCCCGGCTCGACGTACGAGCTGTACCGGACCGCGCTGCGGCTACGCCGCGAGCACGGGCTGGGCGCCGGGGCGCTGCGCTGGCTCTCCTCCGGCGACGAGGTGCTCACCTTCACCAACGCCGGGCTCACCGTGCTGACCAACTTCGGCCCGGCGTCGGTGCCCCTGCCGGCCGGTGCCGAGGTGCTGGTGGCCAGCGCACCGCTGGAGGACGACGCCGTTCCCACCGACGTCACGGTCTGGTACCGCGGCTGACGGTGGCCCGCCCGCCGGTCCCACCGTCTGCCGGGGCCGGCGGGCGGGCGGGCCACGAAGCGGAGGCGCGAGAGACGTCAGAGGCGGCCGGCGCGGGTGTGCAGGAGGTCGTGGACCTGCGCGATGTCGCGCGGCGAGGTACGGGCGGCGAGCCAGTACATCAGGCCGGTCGGGATGAAGAAGAGCTGGAACACGGCCAGGCCGACCGCGTAGTTCAGCGGCGGCGGGAAGGCCGCCCGCAGTGCGTGGAAGGCCACCCCGACCAGCCCGTTGCCGGCCGCCCGGCCGACCCCGTTGACCAGGTTGCCCAGGCTGTAGACGGTGCCCCGGTGCTCGGGCGGGTTGACGTCGGCGATCAGCGCGAACCAGTTCGGCGAGTTGGCGGAGGTAAGCGCGAGCGCCAGCACCGCGGTCAGCAGGCTCAGCCCGACCGTGGGCTCGGTGACCACGCTGGCCAGCACCGCGGCGATCACCGCGCCGGAGCTGCCGCCGTTCGGCACGTCGATCCGGATCGGCACGAGGAAGAGCACCAGGTAGAACGGCACGGCCGCGAGGATGCCCACCGCCGCGACGAGGGCCCGGCCGCTGGGCGTACGCCGCTGGAGCGCGTCGCCGGCCAGGCCACCCACGATGGACAGCACCCCGCCGAGCTGGAACAGGGTGGCGAACACGCTGCCCACCACCACGGCGGTGGCGGGTGAGTAGCCCTGCGCCTCGGCACGCTGGGCGAACAGCACCGGCAGCCACACCAGGGACCCGAACGCCGCCTGCGCGGTCAGTCCTTGGAGGATCAGCCAGCGGTTGGTCCGCCGGCCCAGGATCCGGGGCAGGTCGGCGCGGCTGATCCGGTAGTCGTACTCGGCGCCGGCGTCGAGGACCGCGGCCAACTCCGGCTCGCTCTGCCCGCGCCGGATGTCGTACGTGAACAGGTAGGCGACGGTGGCGGCCAGGCCGACCACGGTGAGCAGCAGGAACGGCCGTCGCCAGTCGGTGGCGCCGAGGATGCCGCCGACGAGCGTCCCGGCGAGGGTGCCGACGCCCTGCGACAGCCCCCAGAAGCTCATCACCAGGCCCCGGCGGCGGGGCGAGATCAGGTCGGTGACCACCGAGAACCCGACCGAGCCGACGGCGCCCAATCCGACCGCGGCGACGAGCTGGGCGACCAGGAACGTCGAATAGTGCTGGGCGAGGGCGCTGCCGCCGGTGCCGGCCGCCCAGGCCAGCGTGCCGACCATCAGCAGCGGCTTGCGGTTGGTCCGGTCGCCCACGTACGCCCAGCCGACCGCGGCGACCGCGCTGACCAGGAAGCTCACCGCGGTGACCAGACCGAGGAGCCGCTGCGGCACGCCCAGCGCGCCGGAGATCGGCCCGTACAGCGGCGGGACCAGGCCGATCGCCACGTTGTCCAGCGAGGCGAGCACCACGAACACGAGCACGCTGTAGAACCGGTGGGCCGCGCTGCCGCGCCGGGGGATCCTGGTGCCGCTCATGCCCGGCAGCCAATCAGGTGGAGATCACGGGACGGTGTCGAGGCGGTCCACGACCAGGTCCCGGGCCCGGGTGTAGCGCGCCCGGACGGCGGGTACGGGCATCGCCGCGTACTCCTCGGTGTCGCCGACCGTCCATGCCGGTGGCGCCGCGCCGCCCAGGGCGACCCAGGCGGCCTGGCGGGCGGCGCCGTCGGCGACGTACTCGCCGGGCGGCGGCACCACCACGGGCCGGCCGAAGACCTGCGGGGCGATCCGCCGCACGGCCGCCGACCGGGCCCCGCCGCCGACCAGGATGACCCGGCGGGCGGTGGCACCCTGCGCGGTCAACGCGTCCAGGCCGTCGGCGAGCGCGCAGAGCATCCCCTCGACGGCGGCGCGGGCCAGGTGGGCCGGGGTCGAGCTGCCCAGGGTGAGGCCGTGCAGCGACCCGGTGGCGGAGGGCCGGTCCGGGGTCCGCTCCCCCTCCAGGTAGGGGACCATGACCAGCCCGTCGGCGCCGGGCGGGGCGGCCAGGGCCAGCTCGCTCAGCTCGTCGAGGCCGACCCCGAGCAGGGCCGCGGCGGCGTCGAGCACCCGGGCCGCGTTGAGCGTGCAGACCAGCGGCAGGAAGCGGCCGGTGGCGTCGGCGAAGCCGGCCACCGCCCCGCTCGGATCGGCGGCGGCCGCGTCGGCCACCGCGAAGACCGTGCCGGAGGTGCCGATCGAGACGACCACGTCGCCCGGGCCGGCACCGACCCCGAGCGCCGCGGCCGCGTTGTCGCCGGTGCCGGGGCCGAGCAGGGCGCCACCGGTGCCGCCCCGGCCGGCGAGCGCCGCCGGGTCCAGCGGCCCGGCCGGGTCCGCCGGACCGAGCACCGCGGGCACCCGGAGCTGCCGCCCGAAGGCGCGTTCCAGCAGGTCGAGACGGTACGCGCCGGTCCGGGGCGACCAGTAGCCGGTGCCGCTGGCGTCGCCCCGGTCGGTGCGCAACGCGTCGAGCCCCGGCGCGCCGGCCAGCCGCCAGGTGAGCCAGTCGTGCGGCAGGCAGACCGCGGCCACCCGGTCGGCGTGCGCCGGCTCGTGCCGGGCCAGCCAGCGCAGCTTGGTGGCGGTGAAGCTGGCCACCGGCACGCTGCCGGTCGCCTCGGCCCAGAACCGCCGGCCGGCCTCGCCGCCGCCTGCCTCGGCGATCAGGTCCTGGGCGGCGCCGGCGGAGCGGGTGTCGTTCCAGAGCAGGGCGGGGCGGACCACCTGGCCCGCCTCGTCCAGGCACACCATGCCGTGCTGCTGGCCGGCGACCGACACGGCCGCGACGTCGGCCAGCCCGCCGGCCGCGTCGACGGCCGCCAGCAGGGCCTCCCACCACGCCTGCGGGTCGATCTCGGTGCCGTCCGGGTGAGGAGCCCGGCCCTGCCGGACCAGCGTGCCGGTCTCCGCGTCGCGGACGACGACCTTGCAGGACTGGGTGGACGAGTCGACCCCGGCGACGAGCGGCATGGTGGCCCGCCTCAGCGCGCGCCGAGCAGGTGCTCGACGGCGAGCTGGTTGAGCCGGACGAAGCCGTAGCCCTGCGCCCCGGCCGCCTCCGGGTCGAACTCCTCGAACGCGGACCGGTCGGCGAGCAGGTCGGCGTAGCTCTCCTCCTGGGCCAGCGTCGGCGTCGCCAGGTCGCCGACCTTGCTGGCGGCCAGCGCCTCGGCCACCTCCGGGTCGGCCCGGAACGCCGCTGCCCGCTCCTTGAGCAGGAGGTACGTGCGCATGTTCGCCTCCGCCGACGCCCACACCCCGGTCATGTCCTCGGTACGCGAGGGCTTGTAGTCGAAGTGCCGCGGCCCGTCGTACGCGGGACCGCCGTTCGGGCCGCCGTGCTCCAGCAGGTCCACCAGGGCGAACGCGTTGAGCAGGTCGCCGTGGCCGAAGACCAGGTCCTGGTCGTACTTGATGCCCCGCTGGCCGTTGAGGTCGAGGTGGAACAGCTTGCCCTGCCAGAGCGCCTGGGCGATGCCGTGGGCGAAGTTGAGCCCGGCCATCTGCTCGTGCCCGACCTCCGGGTTCAGCCCGACCCGCTCGGGGTGGGCCAGGGTGGAGATGAAGGCCAGCGCGTGCCCGACGGTGGGGAGCAGGATGTCGCCGCGCGGCTCGTTCGGCTTGGGCTCGAGGGCGAAGCGCAGGTCGTAGCCCTGGTCGACGACGTACTGGCAGAGCAGGTCGACGGCCTCCCGGTAGCGGTCCAGCGCGGCACGGACGTCCTTGGCCAGGTCGTACTCGGCGCCCTCCCGGCCGCCCCACATGACGAAGGTGCGGGCACCCAACTCGGCGGCCAGGTCGACGTTGCGCAGCACCTTGCGCAGTGCGTAACGGCGGACGTCGCGATCGTTGCTGGTGAAGCCGCCGTCCTTGAAAACCGGGTGGGTGAAGAGGTTGGTGGTGACCATCGGCACGACCAGGCCGGTCTCGTCGAGGGCCTTGCGGAACCGGGTCAGGTGGGCGTCCCGGGTGGCCGGGTCCGCGCCGAAGGGGACCAGGTCGTCGTCGTGGAAGGTGATCCCGTACGCCCCGAGCTCGGCGAGCTTGTGCACCGCCTCGACCGCGTCCAGGGCCGGCCGGGTGGCGTCGCCGAACGGGTCACGGGCCTGCCAGCCGACCGTCCAGAGACCGAAGGAGAACTTGTCGGCGGGGGTGGGACGGGGTGCCATAGCAGACCTCCGGTGGTGTCGTCCGCAATTAGTTCAGTGGTTGAATTAAATGACCACGGTGTGGCAGTGTCAAGGGGTGACCAGCTCCAGCACCGCCGGGGCGGTCCGGCAGGGCAGCCTCCGCGAGCTCAACCTGGCGGTGGTGCTCCGGCGGATCGCCGCCGCCGAGCGGCCCCCCTCCCGGGCCGAGATCGCCGCCGGGACCGGGCTGACCCGGGCCACCGTCTCCGCCGTCGTCGACGACCTGATCGCCGGTCGGCTGGTCGCCGAGGCGGAGCCCGCGCCACGTACCGGGGCCGGGCGGCCGGCCCGCGGCCTGGTGCTGGCCGCCGACGGGCCGGCCGGGCTCGGGCTGGAGGTCAACGTCGACTACCTGGCCGCCTGCGTGGTCGACCTGGCCGGCGCGGTACGCCACCACGTGGTGCGCCGCGCCGACCTGCGGCCGGTCTCCCCCGCCGACGCCCTGGACCGGCTCGCCGCGCTCGCCGCCGAGGCCCGCGCCACGGCCGTACGCGATGGGCTGACCCTGGCCGGCGCGACGCTCGCCGTGCCGGGCCTGGTCGGCGACGGTGGCCTGGTCCGGCTGGCGCCCAACCTCGGCTGGCGGGACGTGGACGTCCCCGGGCTGCTCGCCGGGCACCCGCTCGCCGAGCCGGTCGACGGGATCCCGCCGTTGGTCGTCGACAACGAGGCCAATCTCGCCGCCCTCGGCGAGTTGCACGCCGGCCCGCCCGGGTCGGCCAGCTTCCTGCACATCTCCGGTGAGATCGGCATCGGTGCCGGGATCGTGCTCGACGGGGTGCTGTACCGGGGCGCGCGCGGCTGGAGCGGCGAACTGGGCCACATCCCGGTACACCCCGAGGGGCGGCCCTGCCGCTGCGGCGGCCGCGGCTGTCTGGAGCGGTACGCGGGCCAGGAGGCCATCCTGGCCGCCGCCGGGCTGTCCGGCGGCGAGTTGCCCGCCGACACCGCCGCGACCCGGCTGGCGGACCTCGCGGCCGCCGGCGATCCGGCCACCCTGGCCGCCCTGGCCGGCGCCGGGGCGGCCCTCGGCGTGGCCGTGGCCGGCGTCGTGAACCTGCTGGACCTGGACACCGTGGTGCTCGGCGGCGGATACGCCCCGCTCGCCCCCTGGCTCGCGCCGCCGGTGGTCGCCGAGATCTCCCGGCGGGTGCTCACCGCGGCATGGTCACCGGTCACGGTGCGCCCGGCCGCGCTCGGCGCGCAGTCCGCGGCGGTCGGCGGGGCCGCCTCGGTGGCCCGCCGGATCATCGACCGCCCGGTCGGTTGGCTGGCCCGGTCCGGCTGATCCCGGCCTTCAGGCGGTACGCGCCACCGGCGGCTCGCCGGTCGACGGCGCCCCCGGCTCGGCCAGCGGGTCGCCGGTCCGCTCGCCGGAGGGCTGCAGCACCGGCCACCCCTCCGGGGCGCCGGCCTCAGCACGCCGGGCGACCGTGTCGAACTCCTGCATCCCGCGCAGCAGCGCCGCGCGGCCCTCGGCGCTCATCCCGGCGAGGATCTGCTCCAGCCGGTGCCGCCGGTCGGCCCGCAGCTCGGCGAGCAGCCGGGTCGCCGCCGGGGTGAGGTGCAGGGCGATCTCCCGTCGGTCGAACCGGCCCGGCTCCCGCTCCAGCATCCCGGCCGCCACCAGCCGGTCGCAGAGCCGGCTCGCCGAGGAGAGCAGCATGTCGGTCAGCGTGGCGAGGCGGCGAAGGTTGATCCCGTCGTACTGCTCGACGACCATGACCGCGCGTAACTGGGCACCGGAGAGTCGGCTCGTGGTGCGCTCCCGGGCCGCCTCCCAGACAGCCAGCAGGGTGCCCGCCGCCTCGTCCAGGGCGGCGGCCATACTCGCTTCAGGTCCGTAAGGACCGCGTTCTTCGGCCATGGTGCGCCCGAGACTACCCGCCGTACCAGGCGGCCGACCTGTGCAAAGGAGCAAAGATGAGCGGACCGGAGGATCGGGTGCGCCGGGCTCTCGGTGAGGCCCCGGCCGACCTGTTGATCGACCGGCTCGCCACCGAGCTCGCGCGGGCCTACGGGATCACCCGCACCGAGCTCTACCAGGTCGACTACCGGCTCGCGGTGCTGCTGCCGCTCGGCGACGGCGAGGCGATCACCAGCCCGGGCCATCCGGCCTGGCGCTGCTTCGACCACCAGGAGCCGGTGGTGTCGGAAGGCACCGGCTGGTTCCCGGTCGGCATGCGCGGCGAGCGGCGCGGCGTGCTCCGGCTGTCGCCGCTGCCGGCCGGCCCGGCCGCCCTCCGGGAGCTGGACGCGATGGCCACCGCGCTCGGGCACGAGCTGGCCGCCGTGACCGCCAGCACCGACGTCTACGTCACCGCCCGGCGGGACCGCCGGCTGACCCTGGCCGCCGAGATGCAGTGGGAACTGCTGCCCGGTCGCAGCCGGATCCGGCCGTCGTTCCGCCTGGCCGGACAGCTGGAGCCGGCGTACGCGGTGCGCGGCGACAGCTTCGACTGGTCGGACGACGGTCGGCGGCTCTGGCTCTCGGTGATCAACGGCTCGGGTGAGGGGGTGGCCGCGTCCATGCTCACCTCGCTGGCCATTCACGCGCTGCGCAACGCCCGCCGCGCCGAGCTGGCCCTGGCCGACCAGGCCGCCCTGGCCGACCAGGCGATCTACGCGCTGCACCGGGGCGAGCAGTACCTCTCCGCGCTCCTGCTGGAGCTGGACCTGGCGTCGGGAGCGATGACCGTGGTCGACGCCGGGTCGCCGCGCGTGCTGCTGCTGCGCGAGGGCGAGGTCAGCGAGCAGGTCCTGGAGAAGCAGTTCCCGCTCGGCATGTTCGAGGCCACGGACTACCGGGCGCAGCAGTTCCAGCTCCGGCGCGGGGACCGGCTCTTCGTGGTCAGCGACGGGGTGGTCGACGCCACCGCCCGGCAGATCCGCTACGGCGAGACCGCGCTGGACCGCTTCCTTCGGCGTACCGGGCCGATGGAGCCGCTGGACGCGGTCCGGTCCCTGATCGGCGATCTGCGGGCCTTCGTCGCCGGCGACCTGATCGACGACGCGGTGGCGGTCTGTCTCGACTGGCTCGGCCCGCAGCCCTGACCCGGCGGTCCCGCCTCGGCGGGCTGCAGCGGGGGCGGGGTCAGTACGCGCCGCGGCGGTGGATGACCGCGCCGAAGGTCTTCCAGAGGATGGTCAGGTCGGCGGCGAGCGACCAGTTCTCCACGTAGTAGAGATCGAGCCGGATGCCGTCCTCCCAGCTCAGGTCGGACCGGCCACTGACCTGCCAGAGGCCGGTCATGCCGGGCTTGACCAGCAGGCGGCGGGCCAGGTCACCGTCGTACCGGGCCACCTCGGAGGGGAGTGGCGGGCGGGGCCCGACCAGGCTCATCTGACCGAGTAGCACGTTCGCCAGCTGGGGCAGCTCGTCCAGGGACCACTTGCGCAGCAGCCGGCCGGTCCGGGTCACCCGCGGGTCGTCGCGCATCTTGAACATCAGGCCGTCGGTCTCGTTGCGCGCGGCCAACTCGGCCAGCAGGGCGTCGGCGTTGACGACCATGGTGCGGAACTTGAAGACGCCGAACTCCTCGCCGCCCTGGCCGACCCGGACCTGACGGAACAGCACCGGCCCCCGGCTGTCCAGCTTGATGGCGAGCGCGATCACCACCAGCACCGGCAGCAGCAGGAGCAACGCGAGCAGCGACAGCGAGCGGTCGACCAGCCCCTTGACCAGCTTCCGGGCGCCCCGGAACTCGGGCGCCTCGACGTGGATCAGCGGCAGGCCGGCGACCGGACGGGTGTGGATGCGCGGGCCGGCGACGTCGGTCAGCGCGGGGGCGACGACCAGGTCGACCCCGGTCCCCTCGAGCTGCCAGCCGAGCCGGCGCAGCCGGGTGGCGGTGAGCGAACCGGAGGCGGTGACGGCCACGGTGTCCGCGCCGATGGCGCTGGCCGCCTCGGTGATGTCCCGGAACGAGCCGACCACCGGCACGTCGCCCAGCCGCTGCGGCACCGGGGCGAGCAGCGCGTCCGGGATGCAGGCGCCGACCACCTGGTAGCCGGCGTACGGCTCGCGGCGCAGGGTGTGCACGAGCTCCAGCACGTGCGCGGTGTCGCCCACCACGAGGACCTTGCGGGACCAGCCGGCGCCCCGGTCACGGGCCCGGTGCAACCGCTTGCGCGCGGCGTACCTGGCCACCTCCAGGCCGATCGTGCCGACCGCGAAGGAGATGGCCAGGAAGCCCCGGGACACGCCGACGTCGGCGATGTACCCCGCGATCGCGATGCCGCCGGCCAACCGCAGGCTCGCCGAACTGACCCGCCGATACTCGTCGGCGCCGTAACCGAGCACCCGATCGTCGTAGCAGCGCATCGCCTTGAGCGAGATCAGCCAGACCAGCAGCAGGGCGGGCGCCACCACCACGTACGGAATCTCCGATCCGACCGGCTGCTCGTCCCCGAAGCGGGCCAGGTATCCGATCAGGGTGGCCGCCGCCAGCACGGTGGTGTCCAGCACCAGCAGGACCCCGATGTAGGCCCGTTCCGCGGCCCGCGTCGGGCCGGGACGGTCGCCGCCCGGTCGCGACGACGTCCTGGCAGGGGTCAGCAGCGTCGCCGAGATCACCGGCCCTCCCCACTTCGTTCAGGACCACCCCGTACCGCGTGACGGCTCTGGCGGGCCGGCTCGGAGCACCAGGACATCCTGCCTCGACAACTATGGGCACCGATTGCTTCGGACGGATTACCGTCAGTTGCCTTGCGGTCGAGGAGGCGAGAAGTGGCTCGCCGTACCGGATTCCGGTACGGCGGCCCGTTGAGTGGCGGATCAGCGCGGCGCGGGCGGGCGCAGTGCGATCGCCTGCAGGAAGATCTCGCCGATCTTGGTCGGGTCGGCGGTGACGAAGGCACCACCACCGGTCACGTCGGTGATCGACTTCAGCTCGGCCTGGCTGACGTCGCTCCCGATGCCGATGATGATCACCTGCACCGGCTGCTCCGCGTCGCGGAGCTTGCGCAGCTTGGCCAGCAGCTCCTTCTGGGAGATGCCGTCGTCGTCCTCGTTCTTGCCGTCGGTGAACAGCACGATCGAGTTGACCTTCCCGGGCTCCCAGTCCTGCTGGACGGTCTTGTAGGCCGCCAGCAGGGTGTCGTAGAGGCCGGTGTCGCCGTTCGACGGCTTGACCGTGGCCAGGCCGCGCTGGATCGCGCCCCGATTGCTCGACAGCGGCCTGATCGGGACCACCTCCCGGTAGTCCTGCGACCCGTTCAGCTTGGTGGAGAAGGTCCACAGCCCGATCGACCAGGAGTCGTCGAAGAGGTTCAGGCCCTGGGTCGCCGCGGCGACGGTGACCTGCTCCCGGGTGGCGCCACCGGCGGTCTCCACCTTCTGCTTCATCGAGCCCGAAACGTCGATGACGCAGAGCATGCGGCCGGACAGCGTGACCGCCGACCAGGTGCTGGTGGCCTTCTGGATGGCGGTCGGGTCGAGTCCGCCCGCGGCGCCCTGACCGGCCGGCGCGGTGTTCCCGCCCGCCGGGCTCGGGGCACCGGGCAACGCCTTGAAGCCCTCGCTCCAGTTGCCGTCGGGCGCGCGCAGCGACTGGGCGGCCAGCCGGCTCTTGAAGCCGCGGCTGGTCAGCACCTCGAAGAGCACCTTCGCGGCGGACGCCTTCGCCGGCTCGATACCGGGCAGCACCGCGAACGGGTAGTCCAGGGGGGCCGGCGGCGGGTCCAGGTAGAGGGCGGCCAGCGGGATCGGCGGCTTGGTGGCGTTGTACGCCATCACGTCCTCTTCGGACAGCGCGGCCGCTCCGAGGCCGTTGGCGACCGCCGTCGGTTCGGACGAGCGCGGAAAGCGCGCGAGGAGATCCTGCCGCAGCCGGGAACTGTTGGTGGCCACCGCCCGCAACGCCCCGATCGTCGCCTCCCGCGCCTGCGGGGAGCCGGCGCCGCCGGTGGAGCTGGCGGCAGCGGTCAGCGCGAGCAGGCCGGACAGACCAGCCGCGTCCTGGGTCGGCTCGACGATGCCGGCGTGCAGCGGTTTGCTGCTGTTGACCTGCGCCAACAGGTCGGCCCAGGTGAACTTCTTGTCCGGCCAGCCGAGCCGGGTGGCCACCGGCTCGGGCATCGCGACCACCACCGGACTACGGGCGATCGAGGCGCCGTTCGCCGGGGCGAAGGCGGTGGCCCCGCCGGACTTGAGCCGCAGCAGCCAGGTGGACGAGTCCGGCACCCAGACGTCCGGCGTCACCGCAGTGCCGCTCGCCTGCCCCACACCGGCCAAGGTGGCGCCGTGCTTGCTGGCCACCGTGGCGGCCACCTCGACCGACTCGGCGGGGGTCACGTTCACCGCGATGCACGTGTCGCCGACCGCCGCGCCGTCCTTGACCCACTGGTCGGCCGCTCCCTTGACGGCGGGCGCGATCTCCGGGGTGGCCGCGACGGAGAGCTGGATCTGCCCCGAGCAGGACGGCCCCGCCAGCTGCTGGTAGCCGAACCAGGTCCCGGCTACGACGGCGACGAGGGCGGTGGCCGCAGCGGCGGCGCCTACCCCACGGAGGTTCGAACGCATGCGATGGCGGCCAGACACGGTGACCATCTTGCGTATCTCGTGGGGTTAGTGCCACAACCGTTCGGACGAAAGTTACGCAGCAGAAACAGTTGATCTGCAAAACTTTACGTTGAGTGACCGATCAGTCATCAGAGGTGATGCCGGTCCATGATGGATGCTGCTCGCGGCAACGCTCCGTCACGGCCGGACGCAGGTCGGGCTGGCCACCGGCACCGGCTCCCCGACCGGCTCCGGCACCCCGGTGACCGGGTCCACCCGGAAGACCCTGATCATGTCGGCCCGCTCGTCGGCCACGTACAGGTGCTCGCCCGCCCGGGCGAAGTGCCGCGGCCACTCGCCGCCGGTGTCGACCTCGGCCACCAGCTCCGGCGCCTCACCAGCCAGCGCGAAGACGGCCACCGTGCCGACTCCCCGGTTGGCCACGTAGAGGAACCGGCCGTCCGGTCCGACCGCGACCTCGGAGGGCTGCACGTGCCCAACCCGCCCGCTCGCGTCGACCCGGACCCGCTGGTGCAGCCCGTCGGCCGTCAGGTCGTACGCGGTGACCGTCCCGTCCAGCTCGCCGACCAGCCAGCAGCGCCGCCCGTCGGGGTGCCGGGCCAGGTGCCGGGGGCCGCTGCCGGCCGGCGTACGCAGCCGCGGGGCGCGCGGCAGCAGCCGACCGGAGGCGGCGTCGAGGTCGTACCGGTAGACCGAGTCGGTGCCCAGGTCGACGGCGAGCAGCGGCCCACCGCCCGGATCGGGCGAGACCATGTGGCAGTGCGCCGCCTCCTGCCGCTGCGGGTCGGCGCCGTGCCCCTCGTGCCGGACCAGATCGGAGCGCTCCCCCGGTACGCCGGCCGGGTCGAGCGGGAACACCGCCACACTGCCGCCGCCGTAGTTGGCCACGAAGAGGTGCCGCCCGTCCGGGGCGACCGCCACGTGGCAGGGCTCGGCCCCGCCGGTCGGGCGGACGCCGAGCAGGGCGAGATCGCCGTCCGGGGCGACCCGGAACGCGCTGACCTGGCCCTCGGACAGCTCGTTGACCGCGTACAGCACGGGCCGGGCCGGGTGCCGGACGAGGAACGACGGCGACGAGGTCACCGCCACCGTGCCGAGCGGGGTCAGCTCCCCGGACACCGGATCCCGCCGGGCCGCGACGATGCCCTCGGCCCGCCCGCCCATCTCCGCCGTGTAGCCACCGACGTGGACGATTGCGTGCTGCGCGGTCACCGGTCCCACCTTCCGCCGATTCCTCCGTCGATCCAACCAGAGGCCCTCCGGGTCGGCCGGGCCGTTGGCCGTCTTCCAAGAACCAGTTTCGGCGGTCGGCCGCACGCCCGCGACCCGTCGCAGCCCGGTCAGCCCACCGGCACCGGCTCGCCCCGCTGCCGGGCGACGTGCTCGACCAGCGAGATCAGCACCAGCTTCCCGGACTGCCGGTCCCGGACGGTCGCAGAGCACCAGCGGCACGTCCGGGTCCAGGTCCAGCGCGTCGCGTACCGCCTCCAGGCTGAACCGCCGGGCCCCGTCGAAGCAGTTCACCCCCACCACAAACGGGATGCCGCGCTGCTCGAAGTAGTCGATCGAGGGGAAGCAGTCGGCCAGCCGGCGGGTGTCGGCGAGCACCACCGCGCCGAGGGCGCCGAAGGCCAATTCGTCCCAGAGGAACCAGAAGCGGTCCTGGCCCGGGGTGCCGAAGAGATAGACCTGGAGGTCGTCGGTGATGGTGATCCGGCCGAAGTCCATGGCCACCGTGGTGGTGGACTTCTCCTCCACCCCGGAGACGTCGTCGGTGCCCACGCCGGCGCCGGTCAGGACCTCCTCGGTCTGCAGCGGCCGGACCTCGCTCAGCGCGCTCACCAGCGTGGTCTTGCCGGCGCCGAAGCCGCCGGCGATGAGGATCTTCAGGGCCAGCGGAACCCGCGGCGCGGCCGTCCCCGGTTCAGAGCGCACGAAGTCCACTGACCACCGCCTTGAGGATGTTGTCGTCGGGCAGGTGGGCGGCGGTCGGCGGCTGGTGCACCGCGACGAGCCCACGGTCGAGGAGGTCGCCGAGCAGCACCCGGACCACGCCGACGGCGAGGTCCAGGTCCGCGGCGAGGTCGGCCACGGCCACCGGTCGCCGGGCCAGCTCGACCAGGCGCCGGTGCTCCGGCTGCAGGCCCGGCACGCCGGCCGGGTCGGCCGCCGGCGGGGCCAGCACGAAGGCCACCAGGTCGAAGCCGGCTCCGGGCGGCCGCACCCGGCCGCCGGTCAGGGTGTACGGACGGACGACCGGACCAGCGGCGTCGTCCAGCCACTCGTGCTGCGGCCCCGGTGACTCAGTCCGCATCGACGGCACCCGCCGTACGGGCCGGGACGCTCAGGTTCTCGCCGACCCGGATGACCAGCATCGCCATCTCGTACGCCACCAGGCCGATGTCGGCGTCGGCGTCGCTCACCACCGCCAGGCAGCCGCCCGGCCCGGCGGCGGTGACGAACAGGTACGCGGACTCCATCTCCACCACGGTCTGCCGGACCGCGCCGCCGGCCAGGTGCCGGGTGGTCCCCTTGGCCAGGCTGGAGAAGCCGGAGGCGATGGCGGCGAGGTGCTCCGCGTCGGTACGGCTCAGCTCGGCCGAGGCGCCGAGCAGGAGCCCGTCCGCCGACAGCACCACCGCCTGGCGGGCGGCCGGCACCCGCTCCACCAGGTCGTCGAGCAGCCAGTCGAGATCGGCGTTCTGCCGCGTCGTGTACACCACTAGGCGTCCCTCTCAGTCGCGGTCGGAGGTTCCGGGGCCGGCGCCGGCTCCGGAGGGGAGGGCTCGGCGGCCCGGTCCCAGGCCGCGTCGGTGGACGGGCCACCTCGGAGCCGGGCAGCGGAGTCGACGGGTTGGCCGGCCGGACGGGCGACACCCCGGACGGTCGGGGCGGCCGTACCGGTGGGGCCGGCGGCGGCGCGGGCCACCCCGTCCCGGCGGCCCCGGGCGGTGCCGGCCTGGAGGGCGGACATGGCGCGCCGGGCCTCCTCCGGCGGGCGGTACGCCGGGGTGTCCGCGGCGGCCGGCCGGGGTGCCGTCGCCGGCCCGCGCCGGCGGACCCGGCGGGGCAGGCCGTCGCCGTCCGCGGGTGCCTCGACCGAGGAGGTACGGCCGACGGAGCGCGGCACCACGGCCGAGTCGGGGCGTTCCCGGCCGGGCCGGGCGGTACGCGGCCGGGGCAGCGTGGACAGCCGGGTCACCTTGGCCATCCGCCGGTCACCGGCGCCCGCTGCCCCGGCGTCCGGGCCGGCGCCCACCGGCGGCTCGTCGGTGACCAGATCGGCCGGGATCAGCACCCGCGCCGTGCTGCCGCTCGGGGTGGCCGGCCGCAGCTCGACCCGGACGCCGTGCCGGGCGGCCAGCCGGGCGACCACGAAGTGACCCAGCCGGGCGCTGTCGGCCGGGTCGAACTCCGGGGAGCGGGACAGTTTGCGGTTGGCGTCCGCCAGGGCCTGCGGCGACATGCCGAGCCCGTGGTCGGTGATCTCGATGGCGTACCCGCCCGGTGACGTCCGCCCGGTGACGTCGACGCGGGTGCCCGGCGGAGAGAAGGCGAGGGCATTCTCGACCAACTCGGCGAGCAGGTGGATGACGTCGCCGACGGCCCGGCCGAGCACCCCGGCCGGCTGCACCTCGCCGATGTCGACCCGGTCGTACTGCTCCACCTCGGAGATGGCGCCGCGCACCACGTCGACCGCGGCGACCGGGTTCCGCCAGCCCCGGCCCGGGGCCGCGCCGGCGAGGATGACCAGGTCCTCGGCGTGCCGCCGGAGCCGGGCGGCGAGGTGGTCGACCTGGAACAGCCCGGCCAGCTCGTCCGGGTCCTCGGTCTGCCGCTCCAGCCGGTCCAGCAGCGCCAACTGCCGGTGCACCAGCCCCTGGCTGCGCCGGGCGATGTTGAGGAACACCTCGTTGAGCCCCCGGCGCAGGGTGACCTCGTCGACGGCGGCCTGCACGGCGGTCCGGCGTACCTCGTTGAAGGCCCGCCCCACCTGGCCGATCTCGTCGCCACCGTGGTCCAGCTCGGGCGCCTCCCGGGCGACGTCGACCTGCTCGCCGCGGCGCAGCCGGGCGACCACGTCCGGCAGCCGGTGCTCGGCCATCTCCAGCGCGGCGGTGCGCACCCCGATCAGCCGTCCGGCCAGCGACCGGCCGACCCGCAGCGCCACCAGCACGCAGATCACCACGGCGAGCAGGCCGAGCACCCCGGCGGCGGCGAGCCGGCTCAGGATGCCCACCGCCATCGGCACGGACCGTTCGGCCAGCCCGTCGGCGCCGCGCAGCTCGAAGTCCCGCAGGCCCTGCCAGACCGCGCTCTGGCTGGACTCCCAGGCGCGGACGTCGAGCTGGGCCGGCAGGTCGCGGGCGCGGATCAGGGTGTCCTGGAGGCCGTGCAGCCGGACGAACGCGTCCCCCTCGGTGAGCCGCTGGTACGCCGTGCGCTCCCCCGGCGGCAGGTCGGCCACCGCCGTCTCGGCCAGGAAGCGCTGGTTGTCGATGGTGCGGACGAGCTGTTCGTGCTCGCCTTCGGCGTACCCGCCGGCGGTGACGGCGCCGGCGAGCAGCGCGTCCGCCTGGCCGAGCAGCTCCCGGGACCGGCCCAGCGCGGTGAGCGCCAGCGCCTCCCGGTTGAGCTGGTGGTCGGGGAAGGCGGCCATCGCGGAGAACGCCTGGAAGGCGGAGCTGATCATCCCGCTGTAGAGGCCGATCGCCCCGGCCCGGTCCACCTTCCGGCCGTCGATGAAGCCCCGGCCGGCGGGCAGCGCATCGAGCGCGGAGACCAGCTGATCCAGCCGGGCGTCGAGCAGCTCGTCGGCGGCGTCGCGCAGCTCCTTCCCGTCGACCCGGCGGCGCAGCTCGGCGATCGCCCGGTCGGTGCGGGTCCGCTGCTCGGTCAGTGCCGGCAGGGTGCTGGCGCCGGCGAGCTGGACGACGGAGAGCCGCCGTTCCTGTTGCAGTTCGGCGACCACGGCCTCACCCGGCCGGCCCAGGTCGTAGAGGAAGGTACGCGCCGCGAGCAGGTCGAGGGCGGGTCCGAAGGTCAGCGTGGTGGCGAAGATCCAGAGCGCCAGCAGCGCGGTCACCGGACCGACGACCAGCGCGGTCAGCTTGGCGCGGATCGGCCAGTCACGGGTGTTCATCAGACCTCGCCCGGAAGGTGTCGCAGGGGTGGCGCCGGCACCGGCCGGAAGGTCCCCGACCGTGACGCCGAGCCCAGCCCGGGCGCCTTGGGCAGGATACGTAATCCCGGGCCGTTGCACTACCGGCCGTCTCGCTCGTCGCTACCGTCCGGGATGTTCCGTTGTGGACACCAACGGAGTGGGCACCCCGCCGGAAGGGACCGGCGGGCCACTGGTCGCAGCGGCGCTCCGCACCCACGCCACCTCGCAGCACCTTCTGGAATGAGTCAAGTTTCAGCGGTACGTACGACCTGTCGGTCGCACCCAGGTTCCGCGAGGTTTCGGTCGGGAAATCCCAGGAAAAGTGCCCCGGACCGGGATTGGCGATCAGTGCGCGGAGGGAATACCAGCGGGCGAAGGAGGAGCCATGTCGCCCACGCAGGTAGTCGTCACAGTCATCGTGCTGGTGGTGCTCGCGGCGCTGGCCGCGGTCGCCGTACGCGCCGGCCGCCGGCGCGCCCTCAAGCAGCGGTTCGGCCCGGAGTACGACCGGGTCGTCGCCGAGCAGGACAGCCGGGGCGCCGCCGAGCGGGAGCTGCGGGAGCGGGAGCGCCGGCACGCCGAGCTGCAGCTCACCCCGCTCGCCCCCGAGTCCCGGGCCCGGTACGCCGCCGCCTGGGAGGAACTCCAGGTCCGCTTCGTCGACTCCCCGGGCGAGACCGTCGGCGACGCCGACGAACTGGTCACCCGGCTCATCGCCGACCGCGGGTACCCGACCGGGGACTTCGACGACCAGATCGCCCACCTCTCCGTCGAGCACGCCCGCACCCTGGCCCACTACCGGGACGCCCACGAGATCCGGCTGCGCCACGAGCGCGGCGAGGCGAGCACCGAGGAACTCCGGCAGGCGCTCGTGCACTACCGGGCCCTCTTCGCCGATCTGCTCGGCGCGGACCCGGTCGGGCACCAGCCGCCCGCGCAGCGCCAACCCGAACACGAGCACGACGTCCCGAGCCGCTGAGGAGGCCGCCGCGATGCGCCAGGAGAAGCAGCAGGTCACGCACGAGCACCCGGAGACCGTCCGGTCCACGCCGGTGCCGGTCCCGCCGGCCGGGGCGCCCGCCGAGCGCGACGGGCCCCGGCCCGACCGGGCCGCCCGGGTCGACGTACCCGAGGACGCGCTGGACGACCGGGGCACCTTCGACGACCCGGGGGTGGCCGGCGAGCGCGCCGACGACCGGCGGGACGCGGAGCCAGACCAGACCCGGGCGTACGACGCACGGGACGCCGAGGCCGCCGACGTCGACGAACGGCCGGAGTACCACGATCCGGCGCCGCTGCCCTCGGTGTTCGGCGCGACCTCGGTGGGCGACGCGGTGGCCGCCTCGGCGATGGCCAGCGGGCGGCCCGAGGACGAGCGGGATCCGCGCGGCGAGGACACCGCCCAGCCGGGCGACGGGGCACCGGGGCGGACCGACGCGTTCGACGACGAGCGGGCCGACCCGACGGCCGGCGACCGGCTGCACAGCCCCGAGCGCGCGGCGGCCGGGCGCTCCGCCGGGTCGCGGGACGACGCGCCGGCGGCCGGTGCGACCGGCTACGGCAGCGCCGAGCCGGCCATGGTCGACCCGGACACCAGCACCGCCGCGGCCGGTTCCACAGCCGACGCGGCCCTGGCCGGGGCGGCCCGGCCGACCCCGGGCGCGGTGCCGTCGGACGCCGCCACGCTCTTCGCCCCGGACATCGCGCAGGGTTTCCGGGACCGCTGGCGGGACGTCCAGCTCCGTTTCGTGGACGACCCGCAGGCCGCGGTCGGCGCGGCGCAGTCGCTGGTCGAGGAGGCGATCGAGGCACTGTCGGCCGCGCTGCGCGACCAGAAGGCCCGGCTCGGCGGCTGGCAGGCGTCCGGCTCGACCGACACCGAGCAGCTCCGGGTGGCTGTCCGCGACTACCGGGACTTCCTGGACCGGGTCCTCGGGCGCTGAGGCGGCATGGCCCGGCCCCCGCGGGGTACGCCAGGGGGATCACGGAACGGGACAGGAGGGCAGCAGCATGACGGATCGTGACCGCGGCGAGCGGCCGCTGGAGGAGACCCCCGAGGTGGCCGCGGCGGTGGACGACGACAGCACGGTGCCGCAGCTGCGCAGCGGCGGCGGCGCCGACCGGGACAACCCGACCTTCACCGAGCCCGACGGCGCGGTGCCCGACACCGGGTCACCGGACATCCTCGGCGACCCGTACGCGGCCGGCACCGGGCCGACCGGCACCGGGACCGGGGCCACCGGCACCGGCACCGAGGGGGCCGGGCGCAACATCCGGACCGGCGCCGAGCAGCCGTGGGACCCGGAGGACCTGGTGCTGGCCCGGGGCCAGGACCTCACCCGGGAGAACATCGAACGGGCCCGCCGTGACCTGGCCGAGCTGGGCCGGGCGGCGATCGAGAAGACGGTTCCCTGACGGCCGTACGCCGAGAGGGACCCGAGGGCCCCTGGTCGACCGAGTGCCGACCAGGGGCCCGGGGGAACCCGCGCGGCGGCGCCTCACTCCGCTGCGGGTGGGCCGGCCGCCGGCTCAGGAGAGCGGCGGGTAGGCGTTGCGCATGAGCTCCTGGAACTGGGCGGCGAACCAGTGGCCCGAGACCGGGGCGTCGGGCAGCGCGCCGCTCGGGTTGTTGCCGTTGCGGGCGTTACCGGTGTAGGTCGGGTCGCACATCCGGTCGAAGCCCTTGCCCTCGTCGTTCGGGATGGCGCTACTGGAACCGTCCGACTCACCCGGGGGCTTGATCCAGACGTAGGCGTCGATACCCGCCTCGGGCGCGGCCTTCGGCCGCTCGCCGAGGCCCGCGCCGGCCTGGTTGCACCAGTTGCCGGCGTGGATCCGGCGGTCGATGCGGCCACCGTTGACATAGGTGTCGACGTTCGTCGTCGCGCCCGGCCCGGTGGGCCGCGCCGAGCCGCCCCAGCCGTTACGGGAGGTGTCGATCAGCATGCCGATGCCGCTGTCAAAGCCCACGGAGACCAGCTTCTGCCGGAACGCCTGGGCGAACGACAGCTCGTCGACGTACTGGTTCCAGTCGATCCACTTGGACTGGCGGACGGACGTGCCGTTCACCGAGTCAGTGATCTTGACGTACGGCTCGCGCAGAGCCGAGTAGTTCGCCGTGTTGACGATGAAGCCGTGCACGTTGCGTACCGTGCTGCCGGAGGCGACGGCCGCGCTCTTCAACATGTCCGCGGTCGGGCCGAAGTTGCTGTCCCAGCCGATCCAGCCGTGGTGCGCAGCGTCGATGTAGTTGTAGACGTTGCCGATCGCGCCCAGCTTGGCCAGGGCGTAGCCGACGCCGTTCACGTACGCGCCGTTGGCCTTGACGGTGTCGCACATCGCGGTGCCGCCCGCCTGCCCGGAGGTGTTGGTCACCAGGTTGGGCAGCGAGTCGATCTCGATGATGTTGATGATCCGCAGGTTGGCGTACTTCGGGTCGGCCTGGATCGCCGCAATCGGGTCGATGTACTCGGCCTTGTAGCGGGGCAGGTCATTCGGGCCGAGCTCACCGTTGGAGGCCAGCGCGGCGCAGTCCCGGCCGGGCAGGTTGTAGATCACGAACTGGATGTAGCCGGCGCCCTGCCGCAGTGCCTCGTCGAGGTGGGCGCGCATGCCCCGGGCCCCGGGGGTGCCGTTGATGGCGGCGATCCGGTCCATCCACACGCCCGTCGGGTTGTTCGAGACCCGGCTGCCGCCCGGCTCGGCGTCCGCCTTGGCCTTCCAGTCCGGATTCACGTAGCCCTTCGCCCCGACGTACGGGTTGTCCGCCTTCTGCCCCGGCGGCGGGCTCGAGGGCGGCGGGCTGGACGGCGGCGGGGTGGTGGGCGGCGTGCCGCCGGTGCAGACCGTGCCGTTCAGGGTGAACTGGGTGGGCTTCGGGTTGGCGCCGCTCCAGGCGCCGTTGAACCCGATGGTGGTACTGGCGCCGGTGGCCAGCGAGCCGTTGTACGATTCGTTCTGCGCCGTGACGTTCTGACCGCTTTGCGACCACCGCGCCGACCAGCCGTTGACGACCGACTGCGAACTGTCCGGGAAGGTGAAACCAAGCGTCCAGGCGCTGAGCGGGTCACCGAGGTTCTTGATCGTCACGGTGGCGGTGAAGCCACCCGGCCAGTCGTTCGTGGTGTAGTCCACACCGCACTGGGTCGCGGCCTGCGCCGCGGTGACCGGGAGGGTCACCAGCCCGCCGGCGACCAGGACGCCCGCACCGGTCAGCGCGAGTGCCCGGCTCCGGCCGGACAGCCTTCTCCACAGATTCATGCCACTGATCTCCTTGGGCGAGGCCGGATCCGCGTACGGCCCGGCGAATGGCCCTCGGGACGTCCGGCTGGGACGGCCGTCGGCGCCACGGGTGTTTTCGGGGATGCCCGACCCGGACGGGCGGTGGTGGTGATCGACCGGCCGGCACCGCCGGCCGAGGAGTCGGACGCCGCCCGATCGACCCGGGTGCCCTCGACGTCTGGACTCGCGGTGTGGCTCCCCAACCGCGTGCAGCGATTCTTGCATGGGAGCGCTTCCATGGCAATGCCTCGATATGAGTTCCCGGTCGGCAAAGGGGAGAACAGCCCAGGCGGTATCGGCACGGCCGGTTGCCGGCAGACGGGCCCGAGCCGGTGGAACACGGCAGGGCAGCGCCGCAGCGGGGCGTGCGGCACAGGTACGTCCAGGTGGGCTGCGGCACTGCGGAACCCTCCGAAGAGGCTCGGCAATGCCACATAAGGCTCCTAGCACCTCTATCCCCCTAAGCGCCAACAAACTCTTAAACACGAATCTTTCCCCGGATAGCTCGCGAAAAGGTCTAACGTCGGGCGTAGCTCGACCGCCGTCGGGCTCAGGACAAACAGGGATGGAGTGACGCAGGTCATGGGAAAGAAGATGCTCGGGAAGGTCGTTGCGGGTGCCGCTCTCGGCGGCGCGTCCCTGCTGCTGTTCTCGCCCGGGATGGCGAACGCGGCCGGCCCCGGCACGTACGCGGGCGACGTCGCCGCCAAGCCGCAGGTCAGCCTTCTTGAGACCTGCCCGGGGGGGCACGGGGACTGGGACCGCAAGGACTTCGACCGCAAGGACTTCGACCGCAAGGACGAGGACCGCAAGGACTTCGACTTCAAGGACCACGGCTTCAAGGACGAGGACCGCAAGGACCACGACCGCAAGGACCACGACCGCAAGGACCACGACCGCAAGGACCACGACCGCAAGGACCACGACTTCAAGGACGAGGACCGCAAGGACCACGACCGCAAGGACCACGACTTCAAGGACGAGGACCGCAAGGACCACGACCGCAAGGACCACGACTTCAAGAACGAGGACCGCAAGGAAGAGAACAAGAAGGACGAGCACGGCAAGGAAGAAAACAAGAAGGAAGAGAACAAGAAGGACGAGCAGGGCAAGGACTGGCAGGGTAACGACAGCTGGCAGCCCGGTGCCTTCGGCCAGGGCGGCGGCATGGTCGACGACCAGTCGGACAAGGACCGCAAGGACCAGGACCGCAAGGACCAGGACCGCAAGGACCACGAGGCCAAGGACGAGGACCGGAACGACCAGGACAACAAGGAACACGACCGCAAGGACATGAAGGACGAGGACCGCAAGGACCACGACCGCAAGGACGAGGACCGCAAGGACAACGGCTTCAAGGACGAGGACCGCAAGGACCACGACCGCAAGGACTTCGACCGCAAGGACGAGGACCGGGACCACTGCTTCCCGAAGGGCCACGTTGACGGTGGTGACGGTGGCATGACCACCACCAGCATGGACCGCGGCATGGCCGCCAGCGGGGTGGGCGTGATCGGCGCCGCCGCACTGGGCGGGATGGTCCTGCTGCGCCGGCGTCGGGCCAATGACCTCGTCTGACCGGACGGCGACTCGGGCCGGCGGCCGTCACGGGAGACCGTGGCGCGCCGCCGGCGTGGTCGTCGTCGTCCTGATCGCCATGCTGGGCGCCGGCCTGATCGGGGCCTCCGTCCGGACCGTGCCGCCTCCCCGGCCACCCCAGCCGCTCGCCCAGGCCGGAGCCGCCGGGACGGCCTCGACCCCCACCTCGCCCACCCTCCCGGGCCCCTCCGACGACAGCGGTACGGTGACTGCCGACCAGGCGTCCGCCGACGACACGGCGACGCCGAACCCGGATCTCGCCCCCGCCGCGCTGCCCCGGTCGGCCCCGACGACCATCTCGATCCCCCGGATCGGGGTGAACGCCGAGATCATGCGCCTTGGTCTGAACGCGGACGGCACCGTCCAGGTGCCCCCGCTGGAGCAGGCCATGAAGGCGGGCTGGTACGCCCCCGGGGCCAGCCCCGGAGAGGTCGGCAACGCGGTCATCGTCGGGCACGTCGACTCGGCCAAGCTCGGGCCGGCGGTCTTCTTCAACCTCGGCTCGCTCAAGGCGGGCGACACCATCAGCGTCGCCCGGGAGGACGGCTCGACCGCCACGTTCACGGTCAACGAGGTGAAGTCGTACCCGAAGACCGCCTTCCCCACCGAGTTGGTCTACGGCCCCAGCGACAAGCCCAGCCTCCGCGTGGTCACCTGCGGCGGGCAGTTCGACCAGAGCTCCGGCAGCTACCTCAACAACGTCATCGCCTTCGCCACCATGACCCGGTGAGGCGGTGCGGAACGGGCGCGGCCCGGTGGTCGGGTGACCGACCACCGGGCCGCGCCGGCGTCCGTACGGGTCAGGCCGCCGCCGAGGTCCGCACCAGGGTACGGATCTGCCGCAGCAGCACCGACAGCGCGGAGAGGTCGGCGCGGGACTCGTCGAACTCCCCCATCGCCCGGTGCGCCCGGTGGATCGAGGTGGCGTTCGCCTGCTCCCACTCCTGCACCCGGTCGGCCGGCGACACGCTGTCCGGGGTGGAGCCGAGGACCTCTGCCGTGAGCGCGGCCAGCGCGGCGTACAGGTCGTAGCGCAGCGCCATCCGGGCCAGCGTCTGCCAGCGATCCTCGCGCGGCAGCAGGGAGATCTTCGACAGCAGGGCGTCCACCCGGAACCGGTCGGAGAGGACGAAGTAGACCGAGGCCACCTCGCCCACGTCCCGGCCCGTCGACTGGGCGGTCTCCACCACGTCCAGCAGGCCGAAGCTGTACATCAGCCGGGTCGCCTGCGCGGCCAACTCCCGGGGCAGCCCCTTCCCGGTCAGCGAGTCGATGTGGGCGGCGATCGCCTCCCGCTCACTGCCGTAGAACAGGTTCTCCAGGTCGGGCAGGAGCCGGGCCACCCCGTCCCGCAGCCGAGCGATCTCCCCCGGCACGTCGATCGGCGAGCGCCGGTTGGTCACCAGCCAGCGCACCGCGCGGTCGAGCAGCCGGCGGGTGTCGAGGAAGACGCTGGTCTGCAAGTCGGGCGAGACCTTGTTGTCCAGCGCCTCGATCGCGTTCCAGAGCTCGCGGAGCCCGAACACCTCGCGCACCACCACGTACGCCCGCAGCACGTCCGCGGCCGACGCGGCCGTCTCCTCGACCGTCCGGAAGACGAACGAGATGCCGCCCCGGTTGATCGCCTCGTTGACCAGCACGGTGGTGACGATGTCCCGGCGCAGCCGGTGCTGGCCCATCCGGCCGGCGAACCGCTCGCGCAGCGGAGTGGGGAAGTAGTTGACCAGGATGTCGGTCGTCCACTCCTCGTCGGCCAGTCCTTCGGCGACGATCTCCCGCTCCAGCACGATCTTGACGTACGCCAGCAGCACCGCGAACTCCGGCGCGGTCAGCCCGTTCTCGGTCCGGACCGCGAGTTCCTCGTCCGGCGGGAGTGCCTCCAGGGCCCGGTCCAGCGCCCCGGAACGCTCCAGCTCGTTGATCATCCGGCGGTGCACCGGGAGCAGCGAGGCGGCCTGCGCCTGGGCGTTGTTGATCGCGCGGGCCTGCTCGTAGTTGTCCCGCAGCACCAGCTCGGCGACCTCGTCGGTCATCTCGGCCAGCAGCTCGTCGCGCGCGGGCCGGTCCAGCTCGCCGTCGGCGACCGCCGTGTTGAGCAGGATCTTGATGTTCACCTCATGGTCGGAGCAGTCCACTCCGGCCGCGTTGTCGATGAAGTCGGTGTAGATCCGCCCACCGTTCTGCGCGTACTCGATCCGGCCGAGCTGGGTCCAGCCCAGGTTGCCGCCCTCGCCGGCCACCCGGCAGCGCAGAGTCTTGCCGTCCACCCGGATGGCGTCGTTGGACTTGTCCCCGACCTCGGCGTTGGTCTGCGTCGACCCCTTCACGTAGGTGCCGATGCCGCCGTTCCAGAACAGGTCCACGGGCGCGGTCAGGATGGCCTTCATCAGCTCCTGCGGGCTGAGCTGCGTCGCGTTCTCGTCGAGGCCGAGCACTGCACGCACCTGCGGCGAGATCGGCACCGACTTGGCGGTACGCGGGTACACCCCGCCGCCTTCGGAGATCAGCTCCTGGTTGTAGTCCTCCCAGGACGACCGGGGCAGCTCGAAGAGCCGCTTCCGCTCGGCGTACGAGGTGGCCGCGTCCGGGTCCGGGTCCAGGAAGATGTGCCGGTGGTCGAAGGCGGCCACCAGCCGGATGTGCTCGGAGAGCAGCATCCCGTTGCCGAACACGTCGCCGGACATGTCGCCGACGCCGACCACGGTGAAGTCCTGGGTCTGGGTGTCGTGCCCCAGCTCCCGGAAGTGCCGCTTCACCGACTCCCAGGCGCCCCGGGCGGTGATGCCCATCTTCTTGTGGTCGTAGCCCGCCGAACCGCCGGAGGCGAAGGCGTCACCCAGCCAGAAGTTGTGCGCGGCCGAGATCTCGTTGGCGATGTCGGAGAACGTCGCGGTGCCCTTGTCCGCCGCCACCACCAGGTACGGGTCGTCGCCGTCGTGCCGGACCACGTCCTCCGGCGGCACGATCTCCCCGCTGGCGATGTTGTCGGTGACGTCCAGCATCGCCCCGACGAACTCCTTGTAGCAGACCACCGCCTCGTCCCGGTCGCCCGGCTTCTGCTTCAGCACGAAGCCGCCCTTGGCGCCCACCGGCACGATCACGGCGTTCTTCACCATCTGCGCCTTGACCAGGCCGAGCACCTCGGTGCGGAAGTCCTCCCGCCGGTCGGACCAGCGCAGGCCGCCCCGGGCCACCGGCCCGTACCGCAGGTGCACCGCCTCGAATCGGGGCGAGTAGACGAAGATCTCGAACTTCGGCCGCGGCGCCGGCAGGTCCGGGATCGCCTGCGGGTCCAGTTTGAACGCGACGTACGACTTGGGCCGCCCGCCGACCGGCTTCTGGTAGAAGCTGGTCCGCAGGGTGGCCTGGATCAACGTCAGGTACGACCGCAGGATGCGGTCCTGGTCGAGGCTGACCACGTCGTCCAGCGCCGCGCCGATCGCCCCGACCAGCTCGCCGCTGCGCTGCCGCCGCTCGTCCATGGTGGTGGCGCCCGGGGCGAACCGGGTCTCGAAGAGCTCCACCAGCAGCGACGCGATCGCCGGGTACGCGATGAAGGTCTGCTCCATGTACTCCTGCGAGAAGACCGTGCCGGCCTGCCGCAGGTACTTCGCGTACGCCCGGAGCACCACCACCTGCCGCCAGGTGAGCCCGGCCCGGAGCACCAGCTCGTTGAAGCCGTCCACCTCGGCTTCCCCCCGCCAGGCGGCGGCGAAGGCGTTCTCCACGTGCGGGCGCACCTCGGCCAGGTCCTGGTGCACCTCGGGCAGTCGCAGGCCGAAGTCGTACAGCCAGATCCGGCCGTCGACCCGTTCCACCTCGTACGGGTGCTCGTCGACCACCCGGACGCCGAGCGAGTGCAGCACCGGCAGCACGGCGGAGAGCATCATCGGCTCGCCGTACCGGTAGACCTTGAACCGGACGTCCATCGTCTCGTCGACATCCGCGCCCCGGCCGCCGCCGTTCACCCGCGGTGCGAGCTGCTTGCGGAACAGGTGCATCTCGAGCTGGCCGGGCTCCTCCAGCAGCTCCAGCTTGGCCAGGTCCTTCATCGCCTCGTACGGCGTGTGCCCGTCCTTGTAGCCCTCCGGGAACGCGTCGGCGTACCTGCTGAACAGGTGCTTGGCCTGCTCGTCGCCGAGCTTGCGCTCGAGCACCAGCCGGTAGTCGTCGTCCCAGAGCCGGGTGGCGTCGGCCAACTCCTCGGCGAGCAGGTCGGCGTCGATCTCCCCGGGCGGGTTGTTCGGGTCGGTCCGGACGATGAAGTGCACCCGGGCCAGCATCGACTCGGTGACCCGGGTGGTGTAGTCGACCCCGACGCCGTTCAGCTCGCGCAGCAGGATGTCCTGCATGCGTAGCCGGTTCTGGGTGGTGAACCGGTCCCGGGGCAGGTAGATCAGGCAGGAGATGAACCGCCCGTACCCGTCCCGGCGCAGGAAGACCCGCAGCTGCCGGCGGCCCGCCATGCGCAGTACGCCGATCACCGCGTGGTAGAGGTCGTCGGTCTTGATCTGGAACAGCTCGTCGCGCGGGTAGGTCTCCAGGATCTGCAGCAGGTCCTTGCCGGAGTGGCTGCGCAGGCTCAGTCCGGAGCGGTCCAGCACCTCGGCGACCTTGCGGCGGACCACCGGGAGCTCCTGGACGCTGGTCCGGTAGGCCGCCGTGGAGAACAGGCCCAGGAACCGGCGCTCGCCGACCACCTCGCCGGCGTCGTTGAAGATCTTGAAGCCGATGTAGTCGAGGTAGGCCGAGCGGTGCACGGTGGCCCGCGAGTTGGCCTTGGTGATGATCAGCAGCCGCTTCTCGAGCACCTTCTCGTGCGCCTCAGGGGTCATCGAGGACAGCGCCCGGGCCTCCGGCGAGTCGGAGCGCAGGATGCCCAGCCCGGTGCCGAGGACGGCTTCGAGGGCCTGGCCGCCGTCCGCGCCGTCGGTGTCGACGAGCCGGTACTCGCGGTAGCCGAGGAAGGTGAAGTGATCGTGCGCCAGCCAGCGCAGCAGCTCCACCGAGTCGGTGATGTCCTTCTCCGGCACCGGCGGCCGGCTGTCCGAGGTACGCGCGGCGGCCAGCTCGTCGGCGAGCGCGAGGGCCCGCTGGCGCATCTTGGGCCAGTCCTCGACGGCCTCCCGGACGTCGGTGAGCACCCGCTGCAGCTCCTTGCGCAGCTTCTCCCGCTCGGCCGGGTCCCGGATCGGGTCGATCTCGATGTGCATCCAGCTCTCGACCAGGTCACCGGCGATCGCGTCGTCCGGCTCCACGTCGGCGGAGACCTCGGTGAGCCGGCCCAGCGGCTCGCGGCGGACCACGACCAGCGGGTGCACCAGCAGGTGCACGTCGATGTGGTGCGAGTTGAGCAGAGCGGTCACCGAATCGACCAGGAAGGGCATGTCGTCGGTGACGATCTCGATGACGGTGTGGTGCTGGTCGGCGTCCGGCTCGTGGATGCGCAGCTTCAGCTCGCCCGGTACGCGCTGCTGAGCCAGGTCCCGGTGCGCCCGGGCGGCGTCGAGCATCTCCTCGGCGGTGAAGCCGATCAGCTCCTCGTCCGGCGCGAACCGCCAGAAGCGGCTGACCAGCGTCGCCGCGTCGTGGTCGTCGCCGGCCAGCGCGACCGCCTGGGCCACCAGGCGCTCCGCGTTGGGTACCGGCTCGTCCAGTTCGGCGTCGTCCGACTCCTCGGCCAGCGCCTGCGTGGGCAGGCCCAGCTCGTAGAGCGTGTCGACGCTCGAACCGGTCATCCCGGTCGCTCCTGTGTCGAGACGGCCGAAACCGTCCCCGTCGGTCGCCGAATCGAAGCTGTCATCGTCCCGACTGGTATCAACCTGCCGGAGGTCGGGTCCCGGTTTGATCGCCGGACGCCGGTCCATCGGTGCCACTCCCCTCGACCCACCGCGTTGTGGGTCACTCTCCCGCCCAGCCTAGGCCCTACCGGTCTGCCCGTTCGTCGGCGGACCACTGGCCGGACGTCCGGATCGGGACTCTGTCCTTTCACCCGTTGCGGTTCCGTGGTCGGCCCGGTCGCGGAGTACCCGGACTGGCGATGTTCATCACACTGCCCCGCTGCGCTCTTTGCCTGCTCGCGGGGCGGTGGAGAAGGGCGCGCCGTACTAGCGTGCAGGGCAGTTTCCTACCGGAGGACTGCTGCATGCCCACGTCGTACCCCGTTCGCCACCGCCTCTCCCCTCGCCGGCCGGTCCGTGCGGCGCTGGCCGCCGCCGTGCTCGTCGGGGGCGGGTTGGTCGGCTGCTCCGGCGCGGACGGGCCGGAGCGGAGCGTCGCCGCGTTCCTGACGGGCTGGCGCTCCGGCGATCTGCAGGCGGTGGGCTTCATCGACCCCACCGGGGCGCGCGTCCCGGCCGCCGAGGTGGCCAAGGAGCTCAAGGCGCTCTCCGGCGACCTGGCCGGCACCCCGCCGGAGCTGAAGGCCGCCGGCGAGCCGAAGATCACCGCCGACATCGCCACCGCGCGGGTCCAGGTCACCTGGACGCTGCCCGGCCAGACCCGCTGGAGCTACGAGACACCGGTACGCCTCCGGCACGGCGCCGACGACCAGTGGCAGGTGATCTGGGAGCCCGCCGTGGTGCACGAGAAGCTGGAGCCGGGCGACCGGCTCGCGCTGCGCCGCGACCGCGCGGCCCGGGCCGGGGTGCTGGACGCCGCGGGCAAACCGATCGTCGCGCCCCGCCCGGTGGTCCGGGTCGGCGTGCACCCCGCCGAGGTCAAGGACGTCCCGGCGCTGGTCCGCCAGCTGGACGCCGCGTTCAAGGCGATCCGGCCCCCGCTCACCCCGCCGGTCGACCTCTCCGACCTGCCCAAGCGCATCGAGGAGGCCGACCAGGGAGCACTCGTCGAGGTGGTGACCCTGCGGGAGGAGGCGTACCGCCAGATCAAGCCCAGGATCTACGACTTGCCCGGCACGAGGTTCCCCACCGACCAGCTCGACCTGGCACCGACCCGGGAGTTCGCCCGGGCCCTGCTCGGCTCGGTCGACCCGGCGCAGGCCGACGACCTCAAGGCCCACCCCGACCGCTACGTCGCCGGTGACCTGGTCGGGCACGGCGGCCTCCAGGGCCGGTACGACGAGCGGCTGCGCGGCGTCCCCGGGCTGACCGTGGTCACCGAGCGTCCCGGGTCCGAGGGCACCACCACCCCCACCGGCATCGAGGTCTTCCGCAGCGAGCCGAAGCCGGGACAGCCGCTGAAGACGACCCTCGACGTGGCCACCCAGAACGCCGCCGACGCGGCGCTGCGCGGGCAGGCCCGGCGCTCCGCCCTGGTGGCCGTACGGATCAGCGACGGCGCCGTGCTGGCCGCCGCCAACGGCCCCGGCCCGGCCGGCGAGAACCTCGCCTTCACCGCCCAGGTGCCGCCCGGCTCGACGTTCAAAATGGTCAGCGCGCTCACCCTGCTGGACAAGGGGGCGGTGACTCCGGACGCCCGGGTGGACTGCCCCAAGACCCTGGACGTGGACGGCCGCTCGTTCAAGAACTCCGACAACTTCGAGCTGGGGTCGGTCCCGTTCACCACCGACTTCGCGAAGTCCTGCAACACCGCCTTCGCCTCCCTGGCGCCGCAGCTCGGGCCGGACGGGCTCGCGGTCACCGGCCGCGCCCTCGGCCTGGAGGCGAAGTGGGACCTCGGCGTGGACGCCTTCACCGGCAAGGTCTCGGCGAACGGCGGCCCCACCGAGCAGGCCGCCGCGGCGATCGGCCAGGGCACCACGGTGGTCAGCCCGCTCGCCATGGCGGCCGCCACCGCCGCCGTCGCGCGGGGCCACTGGGAGCAGCCGAAGCTGCTGCTCGATCCCGCCCCGCAGCAGCCCGCCCCGGCCGGCCCGGACCTGAAGCCCGAGTCGGTGGCGGCGCTGAAGACGATGATGCGCGCGGTGGTCACCAGCGGCACCGGCAGCGCCCTCGCCGGCGTCCCGGGCGGCCCGGTGTACGGCAAGACCGGCACCGCCGAATACGACAACAACCCGGCGCACACGCACGCCTGGTTCGTCGGCTGGCAGGGCGACATCGCCTTCGCGGTCTTCGTGGAGCAGGGCGGGTCGAGCACGGCCAGCGCGGTCCCGATCGCCGCGCGCTTCCTCCGCGCCCTCCCCACCCGCTGACCCGTGTCCCGCCGCCCCTCTCCCGATCAGGCAAGCGCCGGCGGAGGTCAGGCGATGTCGATGCCCGGCCGCGACGAGGCGTTGCCGGTCGACGCGGTCGGGCCGTCCTCGGCGACGGACACCCGGCGGAGCAGGCCCGGACCCGCCGACGCGGGCGGCCCGACCGGCTCGGAGGGCGCAGACTCGTCCCGTGCCGGGACGCGCCGCAGCCGGCCCGACCCCGGACCGACCTGCTCGGGCCCGTCGCCCTCGTCCGCCACCAGCTGTGGCGACAGGCCCGGCCCGGCAGTCCCGGCGGGCGGCGCCTCGTCGCTGTCCACGTCGGCGGCCAGGGAGACAGCGGGGTCGCCGTCGGCGGGCTCGCTCGGCGTCGGTGCGGGGCCGATCGGCTCCACGGCGACCGCGGGGGCCGGGGTCGTCACCGGGGAGGGCAGGACGCGGCGGTTCGCGGGACGGCCGTTGCCCGGTCGGGGGGCGGGTGCGACCGGGCCGGCTGGCAGCAGCCGCGGCGGCGCCGCGCTGGGCGCGGAGACCGGCGCGAGCCCGGCCACCACGGTGTTGACGATCTCCGCGGCGTACGACCCGTCGGGGTCGTAGTCGGGGTCGAAGACGGTCAGCTCGACCCCGAGGCAGTGCGGGGTGTCCACCAGCCCGGTGAGCAGGATCTCCAGCTCGGCGAAGGCGATCCCGCCCGGGTCGGGGGCGTCGACGGCCGGCATCACCGCCGGGTCGAGCACGTCCACGTCGATGTGCACCCAGTAGCCGGCGCAGTCCGCCAGCTGCTCGTGCGTCCACTGGGCGGTACGGGCGGCGCCCTCGGCGCGCAGCGCCGGCACCGGCCGGGTGGTGATGCCGGCGGCCTGCAGGTCGAGCCGGTACTCGTCCTGCGCCCGGATGCCGAGGACCACCACGTCGATGTCGCGGAAGTAGGGGCGTCGCCCCTCGATGGCGGCCAGGTCGGCCTGCCCCCGGCCGGTGACCAGGGCCAGGTCCTCCCCCGCCGCCGCGCCCACGTACGAGGCGTTGCCGGGGTGCCGGAAGTCGGAGTGGCCGTCGACGAAGACCAGCCCGATCCGGCCGCCGACCGCCTCGCCGAGCCGGTGCATGGCCAGCGCCGAGCCGAGCAGCACCGAGCAGTCCCCGCCGAGCACCAGCGGGAACTCCCCCCGGTCGATGATCGCGCCGATCCGGTCGGCCAGCGCCGCCGAGTACGCGGCGATCTCCGGGGCGTGGCAGACCCCGTCGCCGGGGCGCCAGTCGCCCGGGTCGTACCGGGGTGGGGTGAGGCAGCCCGCGTCGCGGGCCCGCAGCCGGGCGAGCAGGTCGTGGTCACGCAGCGCGCCCGGCGCCTTGGCGCAGCCCGGGACCGAGCTGGCCGTGGGTGGGCGCAAGCCGAGGTTGGTCGGCGCGTCGAGGACGGCGATTCGGCGCATCATGGGCTCCCGTCCTCGATGATCGGGGCGGGCCGGCCGGTACGCCGGCCCGCGCTGGCGTGCTACGTGCTCAGAACAGGGCGCTCGCCAGGGCCCGCCGGGCCGAAGCGACCGCGGGGTCTTCCGGACCGGCGATGGTGAACAGGCCGACCAGGTGCTGGCGTACCTTCTCCCGGTCGTCACCGGCGGTGCGGCGAACCAGGCCGACCAGGCGCTGGTAGGCCTGCTCGGCCAGGCCGCTGAGCACCTCGATGTCCGCGGCCAGCAGTTGGGCGTCGACGTCGTCGGGGTTGGCCTGCGCGGCGACGAGCGCGGCCTGCGGGTCGGCGCCGGCCACCCGGCGGGCCAGTCCGACCTGGGCCAGCCCCGCCTCCGCCGCCGCGTCCGCCGGGGACTCCGCGAGGATCTTCCGGTACGCCCGCTCGGCCGCGTCGAGGTCGCCGGTCATCAGCGCGTCGTCGGCCTCGGCGAGGCGCGGGTCCTCGGGCGCCTCGACGCTGACCCCGCCGGCCTTCAGCACGGCCTGGATCCACTGGCGCAGCTGGGCCTCCGGCACCACCCCGGAGAAGGCGTCGATCGGCTGCCCGCCGACGATCGCGTAGACCATCGGGATGCCCTGCACCCGGAACATCTGGGCGATCCGCGGGTTGGCGTCCACGTCCACCTTGGCGAGCACCCACGCGCCGGCGCCCTCCACCGCCAGCCGTTCCAGCACCGGGGAGAGCTGCTTGCACGGCTCGCACCACTCGGCCCAGAAGTCCACAATCACCGGGGTGGTCAGCGAGCGTTCGAGGACCTCGGACTGGAAAGTCGCCTCGGTGACGTCGATGACGCTGACCCCACCGACCGCGCCGCCGGGCGCGCCGGCGGGGGGACCGGACTTGGCTGGGGCGGGGTTGGGGGCGGTGCTGCGCAGGGCGCTGAGGTCGACCGCGCCGCGGGTGAAGATCGACGAGGTGATCCGTGGGTCGCTCATGGTTATCTAGTCTCGCACGTGTCCCGCTGAACTCAGATCAACCGCGACGGCGACAGTTGCAACTCTCACGCCAGGTGGGCGCCGGTACCGGGCGTCCCGGCACCGGCGCGGCCACTCAGAAGCGGGCGGGCTCGCGGTAGACGCCCCACTCGGCGCGCAGCGCGTCGCAGATCTCGCCGAGGGTGGCCTCGGCGCGGACCGCGTCCAGCATGGCGGGGATCATGTTCTCCCCGGTCCGGCTGACCTCGACCATGCGCTGCACGGCGGCCTTGACCGCGGCGTCGTCGCGGGCGGCCTTGCGCTCGGCGAGCACCCGACGCTGCTCCAGCTCCACCTCGTGCGAGATGCGCAGGATCTCCAGCTCCTTGGCGACGGTGCCGGTGTGGCAGTTGACGCCGACGATCTTCTTGTCGCCCTTCTCCAGCGCCTGCTGGTAGACGAAGGCCGACTCGGCGATGTGCCCGGTGAACCAGCCGTCCTCAATGCCGCGCAGGATGCCCGAGGTCATCGGGCCGATCTTGTGCGGGCCCTCGCCGCCGAGCTGCTTGATCCGGGCGAAGATCTCCTCCGCCTCGGCCTCGATCCGGTCGGTGAGCGCCTCGACGTACCAGGAGCCGCCGAGCGGGTCGGCCACGTTGGTCACCCCGGTCTCCTCCATCAGCACCTGCTGGGTACGCAGGGCGATCTCGGCCGACTCGTCGGTGGGCAGGGCCAGGGTCTCGTCGAGGGCGTTGGTGTGCAGCGAGTTGGTGCCGCCGAGCACCGCCGCGAGGGCCTCCACCGCGGTACGCACCACGTTGTTGACCGGCTGCTGAGCGGTCAGCGACACCCCGGCGGTCTGGGTGTGGAACTTCAGCCAGAGTGCCTTCTCGCTGGTGGCGCCGTAGACGTCGCGCAGCCAGCGGGCCCAGATCCGGCGGGCGGCCCGGAACTTGGCGATCTCCTCGAAGAAGTCCACGTGGGAGTCGAAGAAGAAGCTCAGCCCCGGCGCGAAGACGTTGACGTCCAGCCCGCGGGAGAGCCCCAGCTCGACGTAGCCGAACCCGTCGGCCAGGGTGTACGCCAGCTCCTGCGCGGCGGTCGCGCCGGCCTCGCGGATGTGGTAGCCGGAGACCGACAGCGGCTTGTACTTCGGGATCTCCCGGGCGCAGTACTCCATCAGGTCGCCGATCAGGCGCAGGTGCGGCTCCGGGTCGAAGAGCCACTCCTTCTGCGCGATGTACTCCTTGAAGATGTCCGTCTGGAGCGTGCCGTCCAGCCGGGACAGGTCGGCGCCCTGCCGCTCGGCGGCGACCAGGTACATGCAGAAGACCGGCACGGCCGGGCCGGAGATGGTCATCGAGGTGGTCACGCCGGCCAGGTCGATGCCGTTGAACAGCACCTCCATGTCGGCGGCCGAGTCGATGGCCACGCCGCAGTGGCCGACCTCACCGAGCGACTGCGGGTCGTCGGAGTCGCGGCCCATCAGCGTCGGCATGTCGAAGGCGACGGAGAGCCCACCGCCGCCGGCGCCGAGGATCATCTGGTAGCGCTCGTTGGTCTGCTGGGCGTTGCCGAAGCCGGCGAACTGTCGGATGGTCCAGGTCCGCCCGCGGTAGCCGGTCGGGTAGAGCCCCCGGGTGTAGGGGAACTCGCCCGGCCAGCCGATCCGCTCGAATCCGGGGTAGGGCACGCCCTCCGGCGGGCCGTACACCGGGTCCACGGTCATGCCGGAGAGCGTGGTGAAGTCCGCGTCCCGCTTGCGGGCGGCGTCGTAGCGGGCCTGCCAGCGGGCCCGACCGGCGGCGATCTCGTCGGCGTCCATGCGCGGAGCTCCTCCTCGAGTCCTCGACTGAAGACCGAGTGTAGAACGGTGGCCTGAACGATCGCTAAGGATCTGGGTACCGGCCGGTAACCTGGCTCAGGCCGAGGGTGCCGCGGGGCCGCCCAGGGCCACGTCGTCGACCCGGATGTTGATCTCGTCGACCCGCAGCCCGTACGCCTCCACCGCCGAGGTCACCGCCGAGCGGACCGCGTCGGTCACCTCGGGGACCGGCCGGCCGCCGTCGATCACGATGACCAGGTTGACCAGCGCCGCGCCGTTGGTGACGTGCGCCGAGCAACCCCGCCGCGCGTCGCCGACCTGGTCCAGCCCGACCCGGTCCAGCACGGCGTTGAAGAACCGCGCCACGTCGCCACCGAGCTCGGCCACCCCGGGCACGGACTTCGCGGCGGCCACCGCGATCTTCTCCACCACCTCGTCGGAGACGTGCGTCGCGCCGCCCGCCACCGCGTCCGGCGTCACCGACAGCTCCTGGGTCGCCTCGTCAGCCATGCTCCACCCGCCCCCTCGTCCAACCCCACGACCGCCATGAGGCGGTGCGAGCGTACTAGTTGGGCCGGGTCCGCAGTGGACCGCTCAGGCCCCCAGCTGGGCCAGCAAATCGGCGGCGGCGGCGTACGGGTCGATCGCGCCCTCGGCCACCTTGGCGGCGAGCGTCGGCAGTTGCGTACCGTCGCGCAGCGAACCGATCCGGGCCCGGAGGGTGCCGAGCGCGATCGCCTCGATCTCGGCGGCGGCCCGCGCCTCCCGGCGGCGGCGCAGCTCGCCGTGCCGCTCCAGCCAGTCCCGGTGCTTGTCGATCGCGGCGGCGATGTCGTCGATCCCCTCGCCACGCGCGGCGATCGCCCGGACCACCTGCGGCCGCCACTCCCCCGGCCCGCGCTCGCCCAGCGCGATCATGCCCTGGATGTCGCGGACGGTGGCGTCGGCGCCGTCCCGGTCGGCCTTGTTGACCACGAAGACGTCGGCGATCTCCAGGATGCCGGCCTTGACCGCCTGGATGGCGTCGCCCATGCCCGGGGCGAGCAGCACCAGCGTGGTGTCGGCCAGCGAGGCCACCTCGACCTCGGCCTGCCCGACGCCCACCGTCTCCACCAGCACCACGTCGCAGCCGGCGCCCTCCAACACCCGGACCGCCTGCGGCGTCGCCGCGGAGAGCCCGCCGAGGTGCCCCCGGCTGGACATCGAGCGGATGTAGACGCCGGGGTCGGTGGCGTGGTCCTGCATCCGGACCCGGTCGCCGAGGATCGCCCCGCCGGTGAACGGGCTGGACGGGTCGATGGCCAGCACCCCGACCCGGTGACCGCGCGCCCGCAGCGCCCGGACCAGCTCGTTGGTCGTGGTCGACTTGCCCACCCCGGGCGACCCGGTCAGCCCGACCACCTGGGCGTGCCCGGCGTACGGCGCGAGGGCCGCCGCGACCTGCGGCAGCACCTCGTCGCCGGACTCGACCAGGGTGATCAGCCGGGCCACCGCGCGGGGGTCACCCGTGCGGGCCCGCTCCACCAGCATCGGTACGTCCCGGCTGCGGCGCACCGATGGCTCACTCCTCACGCTCACCGGTCAGCGGCACCCGAGGGCACGTGGATGATCAGCGCGTCGCCCTGGCCGCCGCCGCCGCAGAGCGCGGCCGCGCCGGTGCCGCCGCCCCGGCGCTTGAGCTCCAGCGCCAGGGTGAGCACCAGCCGGGCGCCGGACATGCCGATCGGGTGGCCGAGCGCGATGGCACCGCCGTTGACGTTGACCTTCTCCGGGCTGACGGCCAGGTCCCGGGTGGACTGGATGCCGACCGCGGCGAACGCCTCGTTGATCTCGATGAGGTCGAGGTCGGAGACGGTCAGGCCGGCCTTCTTCAGGGCGTGGTTGATGGCGTTGGACGGCTGCGAGTGCAGGGAGTTGTCCGGGCCGGCCACGTTGCCGTGCGCGCCGATCTCGGCCAGCCAGGTCAGCCCCAGCTCCCTGGCCTTGGCCTTGCTCATCACCACCACGGCGGCGGCGCCGTCGGAGATCGGCGAGGAGCTGCCGGCGGTGATGGTGCCGTCGGAGGTGAACGCCGGGCGCAGCTTGGCCAGCGACTCGGCCGTGGTGTCCGGACGGATGCCCTCGTCCTCGCTGATCACCAGCGGGTCGCCCTTGCGCTGCGGGATGACCACCGGGGTGATCTCCTCGGCGAAGTTGCCGTTCTTCTGGGCGGCCGCGGCGCGCTGGTGGCTGGCCGCCGCGAAGGCGTCCTGCTCCGCGCGGGTGATGCCGTGCTTCGCCCCGAGCCGCTCGGTCGACTCGCCCATCGAGCAGCAGTCCCAGGCGTCGGTGAGGCCGTCCAGGGCCATGTGGTCCTTGATCGTGACGTCGCCGTACTTGTAGCCGCTGCGCTGGCCGAGCAGCAGGTGCGGGGCGTTGGTCATCGACTCCATGCCGCCGGCCACCACGATGTCGAACTCGCCGGCCCGGATGAGCTGGTCGGCCAGCGCGATGGCGTCCAGGCCGGAGAGGCAGACCTTGTTGATGGTCAGCGCCGGGGTGGTCATCGGGATGCCCGCCTCGACGGCCGCCTGGCGGGCCGGGATCTGACCCGCGCCGGCCTGGAGCACCTGCCCCATGATCACGTACTGCACCTGGTCGGGGGTCACGCCGGCGCGCTCCAGCGCCGACTTGATCGCGATGCCACCGAGCTTCGTCGCCGGGAGATCCTTGAGGTTGCCCAGCAGGCGCCCCATCGGGGTCCGCGCGCCGCTGACGATCACCGAAGCCATGCCTGCCTCCGAGGGGGTGCCGACCTGTACGCCTTAACGATTGTTCGGTCAGACTAGCGCCATGGCTGAGAACTCCCCCGTCGAGCCCGCTGCCGACTATGTCACAGACATCGGCCTGCGCCGCATCGACCACGTCGGGATCGCCGTGGCGGACCTGGACGCCGCGATCGACTTCTACCAGCGCACCTTCGGGATGCGCTGCGTGCACACCGAGACGAACGCCGAGCAGGGCGTACGCGAGGCGATGCTGGCCGTCGGGCCGACCACCGAGGGTGGCTGCGTGCAGCTGCTCGCCCCGCTGTCGCCGGAGTCGACGATCGCGAAGTTCCTGGACCGCAACGGGCCGGGCGTGCAGCAGGTCGCGTACACGGTGACCAACATCGACGCGGCCTGCGCGGCGCTGCGCGAGCGGGGCGTACGGCTGCTCTACGAGACCCCGAAGCGGGGCACCGCCGACTCCCGGATCAACTTCGTGCATCCGAAGGACGCCGGCGGCGTGCTGGTCGAGCTGGTCGAGCCGGCCACCCGGTGAGCCGCCGGGGAGGGCCGAGCGGCCCTCCCCACCCGCGGAAACGCGCGGCGGTGCGCGGTTCAGCGGTCCCACGGACGCCTCCACGCATCGGCGGATGCAGTTTTTCACAGGAGACTTCCGGCCCTAGCTACCGTTCAGTAACGTCCGGCCCCACAGGAGTGCGACCGGTGCCGGATGTGTCGATTGCCGACATGGCGGACCCGTCGCACCGGCGCCGACGATGGCAGCACCCCTGCCCCGGTGTGGGTGCGGACGAACGGGAGGTCACCGTGCACGACATCCTCGATGCGATCATGGCGGCGGAGGGCTCCGCGCAGCCGGAGCGGGAACTCGCCGGCCTCGCCGGCCTGCCGGTACCGGAGAGCTACCGGGGCGTGGTCGTCCGCGCCGAGGACACCCGGATGTTCGACGGCATGGCCACCCGGGACAAGGACCCGCGCAAGGCGCTGCACCTCCAGGAGGTGCCCACCCCGGAGCTCGGCCCGGGTGAGGCGCTGGTCGCGGTGATGGCCAGCGCGATCAACTACAACACGGTCTGGACCAGCATCTTCGAGCCGCTGCCCACCTTCAGGTTCCTCCAGCGCTACGGCCGGGTCTCCGATCTGGCCCGCCGGCACGACCTGCCCTACCACGTGGTGGGGTCGGACGCGGCCGGCGTGGTGCTGCGGACCGGGCCCGGGGTGACCCGGTGGAAGGTCGGCGACGAGGTGGTCGCGCACTGCCTCTCGGTGGAACTGGAGGACGCGGCCGGCCACGACGACACCATGCTCGACCCGCAGCAGCGGATCTGGGGCTTCGAGACCAACTTCGGTGGCCTGGCCGAGCTGGCCGTGGTCAAGGCCAACCAGCTCATGCCGAAACCGCGCCACCTGAGCTGGGAGGAGGCGGCCAGCCCCGGCCTGGTCAACTCCACCGCGTACCGGCAGCTCGTCTCCCACCACGGGGCGAACATGAAGCAGGGCGACGTGGTGCTGATCTGGGGCGCCTCCGGCGGCCTGGGCAGCTACGCCACCCAGATGGCGCTGGGCGGCGGGGCGATCCCGGTCTGCGTGGTCTCCTCGCCGGAAAAGGCCGAGCTGTGCCGGCGGATGGGCGCCGAGCTGGTCATCGACCGGGCCGCGGAGGGCTTCCGGTTCTGGCGCGACGAGGAGACCCAGGACCCGGACGAGTGGCGCCGCTTCGGCGAGCGGATCCGCGAACTGACCGGCGGCGAGGACCCGGACATCGTCTTCGAGCACCCCGGCCGGGAGACCTTCGGCGCCAGCGTCTACGTCGCCAAGCGCGGCGGCACCATCGTCACCTGCGCCTCCACCAGTGGCTACCAGCACCAGTACGACAACCGCTACCTCTGGATGCACCTCAAGCGGATCGTCGGCAGCCACTTCGCCAACTACCACGAGGCCTGGCAGGCCAACCGGCTTGTCGCGCTCGGCAAGGTCCACCCGACGGTCTCGCGGACCTACCCGTTGGCGCAGACCGGCCAGGCCGCGTACGAGGTGCACCGCAACGCACACCAGGGCAAGGTGGGTGTGCGCTGCCTCGCCCCGACCGACGGCCTCGGTGTCCGGGACACCGAGCTGCGCGACCGGCACGAAACGGCGATCAACCGGTTCCGCGGGCACTGACCCGTCCGGGTGGTCCCGGCACCATCCGCATGGTGGCGGCATTGCGCTTTCCATTGCGCGGCGCGCGATTCGGCGATGCTCGACAAAGGGCCGCGGGCCACCGACCCACGGCCCTTTCCGCGCGCGCCTCGCGTCCCGCCCGGCGCGCCTGGGACCTGCCAAGATCGCCGGTTCGGTCCGGTCCCAACCGGCTCCCGAAGTTGACCATGTAAACAGGACACGAAAGCTGCGGACCGCTCTTGCGAAGCACCCTGGGGCGTCTGCCAGTATGTCCCAATGCCCCAGCAGCAGTCCTCCCCTCTTGCGTTCTTCGATAACGCGAACACGCAGCCAGATTTCACCGTTGGCCTGCGCGGATACAACACCAACCAGGTCGACGACTTCATCGGCCGGTTGAGCGCCGCGCTGAGCCAGTCCGAGCAGGCCCGGGCCGAGGCCGAGCAGCGGATGAACGACGCCCAGCGTCGGCTCCGCCAGGCCGAGCAGCGCCAGGGCGCGTTGGAGCAGAAGCTCGCCGACACCAACAAGCAGCTCGAGGAGAACAGCCGGCCGACCCTCTCCGGCCTGGGCACCCGCGTCGAGCAGATCCTCCGGCTGGCCGAGGAGCAGGCCAACGACCACCGCAACGAGGCGAAGCGCGAGTCGGAGGGCATCCTCTCCGCGGCCCGCCTCGAGGCGCGCGAGATCACCGACAAGGCACGCGCCGAGGCGGCCGCCATGAAGGCCACCGCCGAGCGGGAGGCCGGCAGCGTGCGTACCGCCGCCGAGCGGGAGGCCGCCGAGGTCCGGGTGCAGGCCCGCCGCGAGGCGGACACCTTGCGCGCCGACGCCGAGCGGGAGACCAAGCAGCTGCGTACGGTCACCGCCCACGAGGTGGCCGAGCTGAAGTCCACCGTCGAGCGTGAGGTCGCCACCCTGCGCGCCACCGCCGAGCGGGAGATCACCCAGCAGCGGGCCAAGGCCGCTCGGGAGGCCGAGGAGAAGCGCGCCGAGGCGACCAAGCTGCTGACCGACGCGCGGGACAAGCGCGACAAGGACCTCCAGGCCCTGGAGCTCCAGCTCGCCGAGCGGCGGGAGAAGGCCGAGCGCGAGGAGTCCGAGCGGCACGCCGCCCAGGTCGCGCAGACCCAGAAGCTGGTCAGCGAGGCCGAGCAGCGGGCCCGGGCCGCCCAGGAGCGGGCCAAGGAGATCGAGCAGCGGGCCGAGGCCCGCCGGGTCGAGTCCGAGCGCACCGCCAACGAGACGGTGGACAAGGCCAAGGCGCTGGCCGACAAGACCCTCAACGAGGCGAAGGCCGAGGCGCAGCGCCTGCTCAGCGAGGCCCGTACCGAGGCGGAACTGACCACCCAGGCGGCCCGCCGCGAGGTCGAGGACCTCACCCGGCAGAAGGACGCCGTCACCTCGCAGCTCGGGCAGATGCTCTCCGGCCTCGCCGGCATCGTGCCTGGCGTGCCGGGCGGCGGCGCCAAGCCGGCGGCCAAGTCCGGTGACGCCGAGGAGAAGGTGACCGCCGAGTCGGCCAGCTGAGACACCCGCACCGGGGCATGAGCCACGGCGCGGGGTGACACCGGGTAACCGGTGTCACCCCGCGCCGTCATGCATTTCCCGCCCGTTTCGACCTGTCAGTGAAGTAGGTCCCAGCAGGGGCGTCCGTATCGCCCCAGCAGAGCCGGATGCGTGTGAGGATGGGAGCATGTCGCACGGCGAGGAACTGTTCGCTCTCGGCGGGGACGTGACCACGGAGCCCAGCTTCGAGTCCGCGCTGCGGGGGTACGACAAACGACAGGTCGACCGATACGTCGCTCGTGCGGAGCACGAGATCACGGCGCTGACGGCCGAGCGGGAGCAGGCGTACACCCAGATCCACAAGCTGGCCGGCCAGGTCGAGGTGCTGCAACGCGACCTCGCCCAGGTGCGCAAGCAGGTGGGCGTGGTGGACCGGGCCTCGTTCCGGCACCTCGGTCCCCGGGTCGAGCAGATCCTCCTGATGGCCGAGGAGCAGGCGGACGAGATCGTCGCCGCGGCCAACGAGGAGATCGAGGCCCGTCGTGCGGCCGCCGAGCACATCATCGAGGAGGCCCGCGAGCAGTCCGCCCAGGCCCTCAAGGACTTCGAGATCGCCCTCGCCGCCCGGCGGGCCGAGGAGGAGCGACTCACCGCCGCTCGCAAGGCCGAGGCGGAGGCCACCCTCACGGCGGCCAAGCAAGAGGCCACCAAGCTCCGCAAGGACGCCACCGAGGAGACCACCAAGCTTCGCAAGGACGCCGCCGAGGAGACCACCAAGCTCCGTCGGGACGCGAACGACGAGGCCACCAGGCTGCGCCGGACGGCTCAGACGGCGCTGGCCACGGCGCAGCAGGAGGCGACCCAGCTCCGGGACACCGCCAAGGAGATCCACAGCCGCGCCCAGCAGGAGGCCGCCCGACTGCGCGAGGCCGCCAAGGAGGCGCTGGCCAAGGCCCAGCAGGAGGCGACCCAGCTCCGCGAGGCGGCCAAGGAGGTGCACGGCAAGGCGCAGCAGGAGGCCAAGCGCCTCACCGAATCCGCGGCCGAGGCCGGCCGGGCCACCCACGCCAAGGCGCTCGCCGAGGCCAAGAAGATCGTCGAAGACGCGGAGGAGGCGGCGAAGGCCACCCGGGGCCAGGCCCGCACCGAGGCCAGCCGGCTCACCGCCGAGGCTGCCGAGGCCGGCAAGCGCAACCGCGCCGAGGTCGACGCGTACGTCCAGCGGATGCGCACCGAGACCGAGGCGTACGTCCAGCAGGCCCGCGCCCAGACGCAGCAGGAGCTGGGCGCCTGGCGGGCCGGGGTGGAGAAGGAGGTCAACGCCAGGCGGGACGCGGCCGACAAGCAGTTCGCCCAGCGCCGCGCGACCGCCGAGCAGGAGTACGCCAAGCGCCGCGACGAGCTCGACAAGCAGCACAAGAAGCGGCAGGACGAGCTGGAGAAGGCGTACGCCACCCGCCGCCAGGAGATCGAGCAGGGTGCCACCAAGATCCGAAAGGCGGCCGAGCAGGACGCGCTCAACATGCGCCGGCAGGCCGAGGAGGAGGGTGCCGAGCTGTTGCGCCGGGCCGAGGTCGACGCCGCCGACAAGCGCCGCAAGGCCGACGAGCACGTCGCCGCCTCGCGCCGCCAGTTCGAGGAGTATGCGGCCACCACCCAGCAGCACCTGGCCACCACCCAGCAGCACCTCGCCGCCACCCAGCAGGAGGTGGCCGCCGGCCGGCAGCAGCTCGCCCAGGTGATGCTGGAGATCGCCCACGCCCAACAGGAGCTGGCGGACCTGCGGACGGAGACGTGGAAGTCCCGCCAGGAGTCCGACGACCTCCAGCGCAAGCTCGCCGAGCTGCGGTTGTCGGCGAGCAGCGCCGGCCTGGCCACCACCCCGGTGGACCCGGACGAGCTGGCCGCGACGCCCGGGGGTGACTCCGGCGCGGCCGCGCCGACGGCCGGTCCGGACACCACGCCGGTCACCGGCAAGGGCACCCCGCCGGGGGCCAGCAAGGCCACCACTCCGGCGGCCGGCAAGGGCACCACGCCGACGGCCGGCAAGGAGACCGCGCCGGTGACCTCCGGGAAGGACACGACGCCGGTGGCCGGCAAGGAAATGACGCCCGACACGGTCACGGCGCCAGCCACCGGCAAGGACACCGCGCCGGTCAGCGCGAAGAGCACCGCGACGGTCTCCCCCGAGGGCGCCGATTCCGCGCCGGCGGCGACCGGGGAGCCGGCGACGGCCCCGGAGCCGGCGACGGCCCCGGAGCCGGCGACGGACGGCAGCCCGGCCCGCCCGGTCGCCGAACCGGTGACCACCGTGGACGGAGGCGCCGCCACCGCTGGCGTGGAGGGCGAGCCGACCGTGGCCGCCGTACCCGGCGAGGGCGGCCGGGGCGCCACTCCCACGAAGATCACCAGCACTGGCGAGAACGGCAAGCGCCCGACCAAGCCCACCACCGACGAGCGAAGCGCCAAGCCGAGCGCCGTGAAGGTCGAGTCCGACTGACGCAGGCGACATCCCGCCGAACGGCACGCCCGCCAGGTCGGCGCCCTTGCCGCGGGTAGCCCGCCGGGGCGCCACAGTTCGGCGACCTCGCGGTATCCAACCCGCCCGGACCCCGCCGGATCGGCGACGTGGTCACGGCCCCACGCCCGGCATCCGCCCGATCAGCCGCACCGCCGCCGCCGTCACGCCCGGCACCGCCGGCCTGGCGGCCGACTGGCCGCGGCGGTGGCCGACGGTGGCCGGACCGTTGCCACTGGGACGCTATGGACCTGATGGCGTAAACGATTCAGGCGGGACGTGCCCTGGCCAGCCGGTGGGAGGGCTGGCCGAGGAAAGCCCGGCCGGATAACCTGCCGAGCAACGGGCTGCCGCGTGGACGGCGACGCCCGGCTGGCCGATCCGGGTCACCCGGCCGGCCCGGCGAGCTGGACTCCGATCGCGTACGACGGAGCGGGATGCGGGGAGGTCAGGTGGCGCAGGACGGGCGGCCGGGCGACGCCCGACCGGAGGACGAGGACCCGCTGGGCGCGCTCCGGCCCGAGGACGGCGCGACCGACGAGTCCGGGCGGCGCACCGTCGAGCAGGTGACCGAACCGACCGAGTTCGAGCCGAGCGGGCGGTTCGGCGTGCCGGGCAAGCCGCTGCGCCGCAGCGCCTTCCTGGTCGGTTTCACCGGGGCGCTCGGCGTGCTGCTGGCGTACGCGGTCTTCCTGGGCATCCGCAACGCCGCCGGCATCCTGGTGCTGGTGGTCATCGCGCTGTTCCTCGCGGTGGGTCTGCACCCGGCGGTGGTCCGGTTGCGCCACTGGGGGCTGCCGCACGGGCTGGCCGTCGCGGTGGTGACCCTGACCGTACTGCTGCTGATCATCGGTGGGCTGCTGGCGTTGGTGCCCCCGGTGGTGACCCAGTCCGGGCAGTTCATCACGCACCTGCCCGGCTACGTCGAGGAACTGCGCCGCAACCCCACCGTCAACGATCTCATCGAGCGGTACGACGTGATGGAACGGGTCCGCGCGGCGGCGAACGCGGACACCATCAGCCGGGCCCTCGGCGGCGTGCTGGGCGGCGCTCAGCTGATCTTCGGCACCATCCTCCGGGTGCTGACCGTGCTGGTGCTGACGATCTACTTCCTGGCGTACTTCGACCGCCTACGTGACCTCGGTTATGCGCTGGTGCCCCGCACCCGCCGGGAACGCGTCCGGCTGATCGGCGACGAGATCCTCACCCGGGTCGGCGCGTACATGGTGGGCGCGCTCGCCATCGCGGTGCTGGCCGGGGCGAGCACCTTCGTCTTCGCGCTGGCGGTCGGGCTGCCGTACCCGTTCGCGCTGGCCGTGGTGGTCGCGGTGACCGACCTGATCCCGCAGATCGGGGCGACCCTGGGCGCGGTGGTGGTGTCCCTGGTGGGTTTCGCCACCGACCTGCCCGTCGGCGTCGCCTGCCTGGTCTTCTTCCTGGTCTACCAGCAGGTGGAGAACTACCTGATCTATCCGAAGATCATGCGCCGGGCGGTCTCGGTCAACGAGGTGGCGGCGCTGCTCGGCGCGTTGCTCGGGGTGTCGCTGCTGGGCGTGGTCGGCGCGCTGATCGCCATCCCGATGGTGGCCGCCCTCCAGCTCATCCTCCGGGAGGTGGTCCTGCCCCGGCAGGACTCCCGCTGACCGACCCGGGTGCGCGGGGTCAGCCCGCCTGCCGCTGCTGCGGGCCGGGGACCGGGGTGTCGGCGAACGCGGCCACCGTCCGGTCGGCGTACGCGCTGACGTCGCCGGTCTCCATCGGCCCGTCCCAGGTGGTCGGCAGCGGCACCGGCACGGCCGGGTTGACCCGCCGGACGATCTCGTCCAGCACGGTCTCCGCGTCGCCGACCCACAGGTGCTTGGCGCCGGGCACCCCGACCACCTCGGCCTGCGGCACGGCCGCGAACCGCTGCCGGGCCTCCTCCGGGCGCAGGTAGTCGTCGAACTCGGGCACCAGGGCGGTGAGCGGGCGGCCCGACTCGGCCCAGACGGCGAGGTCCGCCGGCTCGGAGAAACGCAGCGGCGGGGAGAGCAGGATCGCCCCGGCCACCGCCGGGTCGCAGCCGTACTTGAGCGCCAGGTCGGTGCCGAAGGACCAGCCGACCAGCCAGATGTTCGGCAGCTCGTGGAACTCGGCGTACTCGATGGCGGCGGCGACGTCGAAGCGCTCGCCGACCGCGCCGTCGAAGGCTCCCTCGCTGGTCCCCCGGACGCTGCTGGTGCCTCGGGTGTTGAACCGCAGCACGGCCAGGTCGGCCAGCGCGGGCAGCCGCCACGCCGCCTTCCGGAAGACGTGGCTGTCCATCATCCCGCCGTGGGTGGGCAGCGGGTGCAGGCAGACCAGCGTGCCGGCCGGTGCCCGGTCCAGCGGCCGGGCCAGCTCACCGACCAGCGTCAGCCCGTCGGCGGTGTGCAGCTCGATGTCCTCCCGGTGACCGGGCAGGATCGACGACGCACGGATCGGGGTGCTCACCGTCCCAGTCTCGCGCGCCGCCGCCCTCGCCGCCTGCCCGGGCGGAAACAGGGTGACGCAGATCGCTCAGCCGTACCGGGGGGCGCCGCGTCCGCGCTGGAGGTTCGGCCCGCGCCGGTCCCGGGCGCGCCAGCAGCCGCTGTGCCAGTGCCGCCGGTCGGTGAGGTCGCCCCGGTCGTCGGCCGGCCAGGCCACCACGTGCGCCACCCCCGGACGGATCTCCTGGTCGCAGCCGGGACAGCGGTACGTCTTGACGGACGCCCCGCCGGTGATCCCGCGTACCTGCCAGTCGCCGTCGCGCCACTGCTGGACGGTGGGCACGCCCTGGCGGGCCCGCTCGGAGTCCAGGTGGGTGGTCTCGTCCCGGCGGGGACGGTTGCGACGGGGGCTCACGGTCAACAAGCGTACGTTCCGCCGGCCGGACCGGCCCGGATCGGGCGGCCCGGCCGGCGCCCCTCACTTCCAGGTCTCCGGGTCGGTCAGATCCTTCGCCACCTGCGCCCCGGCCAGTACGGTCGTCGCGTCGGCCTCGGTGAAGCCCTTCCACGGCGAGCCGAACTCGGCGATCAGGTGAGCCTTCGGGAGCCCGAGCAGCTCCAGTCCCATGCCATCCGGATAGAGGTAGGCGGGACGCCCGCCGATGGTGCGGTTGCTGTCGCTGCGCGCGCCGGTTATTCCGGCGTTGTACTGGAGGCGGACGGACATCATGTCGGACGTGCCGCGGTAGAGGGTCACCACCACGTCCATCGTGCCAGGGAAGGAAGACACGTCCACCCGGCATCCAGCGATCCGGGCCCCTGCGGGCAGCGCGGTGAGTCGCAGCGGTCCGCCGCACCGGCGCGCCTCGTCCCACTTCAGGGCCTTTACCGCCCGCGCCAGAGCAGCTCGGTCCCTCCCTGGCATGGCGGCTCGGGCGTACACGCCCGGTGCGGGCTGCCAGAGCATGACCAAGCCGCCCGGGTTGCTCCCCAGCTGCCACACCTTGCCGTCGAAGGCACCTCCCCTCGGCGCATCGATCGAAAGCCCATCGATCGCGAGACCATCGACCGCGGCGGCCGTGCTGGCCACGTCGATCGTGACCGGCCGCCCACCCGGGGGCCCGATCCGGAGGGTCTCCACGCCATCGCCCACGACCTGCCAGCCCAGGTAGCGTCCCTTCGCCGGGTCGACGCCCAGGTGCAGCACCTGCGGATCGGTACCCACCAGCTCGGGCTGCTGGGCGGCGCCGGGCACCCCGCCGGCCCGGGGTGGCACGGGGTTGACGATGGCCGGGGTGGCGGTCGTCCAGGGCAGCCTTCCCGGCAGGCCGGGTAGCCCCGGTGCGGTCATCGTGGCGAGGCCGAGTACCCCGACCAGGGCCAGTGCCATGCCTGTCGCGGCCCGGCGGCGCACCTGCCTCCGGCGTCCCCGGGCCCGGGACCGGCTCAGCAGCCGGTCAGTGTCGATATCCCCCTCGGCGCGCTCGCGCAGCACCGAGGCGATCCGGTCGTCGAGGTCGGTCACGGCCGGCTCCCGTCGGTCGTCGGGATGCCGCAGCGCTCCCGGAGGTGGGCGAGCGCCCGCATCGCGTGGGTACGGACGGTGACCGGGGAGCAGTCGAGGATCTGAGCGATCGTGGCGTCGTCCAGGTCCTCGTAGTAGCGCAGCACCAGCACGGCACGCTGGCGGTCGGGCAGCGCCCGAATCAGCCGCCACATCTCATCCCGGGCGGCCGCCTCGCCGCCGAGGTCGCCCCGGTGGGCCTGCTCGGCGAAGGTGTCGACAGCCAGTTCGTGGTTCGACCGCCGGCGCCACCAGGAGGCGTTGGCGTTGACCAGCATCCGCCGCACGTACACGTCCGGCCGGTCGGCCCGGGCGATCTTTCGCCAGTGCACGTACGCGCGGGCCAGGACGTCCTGGGTCAGGTCCTCGGCGCGGTGCACGTCGCCGGTCAGCAGCCGAGCCAGGCGTAACAGGGCCGGGCCGCGGCTGCCGACGTACTCCTCGAAGGTCACACCCTCAAGACGCCGTCACCGGCCTCCGGTGTTGACCCGGATCAGCGGTTGGTGTGGTCGCGGAAACCGCGCCCGCTCTTGCGACCGAGGTAGCCGGCGGTGACCAGGTGCTCCAGCAGCGGCGCGGGGGCGAAGCCCGGCTCGCGCAGCTCCAGGTAGAGCTCGCGCTGGATGGCCAGTGCGACGTCCAGGCCGACCACGTCGAGCAGCTCGAACGGGCCCATCGGATAGCCGCAGCCCAGCTTCATGGCGTGGTCGATGTCGTCGGCGGTCGAGTAGCTGGCCTCCAGCATCTTCACCGCGTCGTTCAGATACGGGAAGAGCAGCGCGTTGACGATGAAGCCGGACCGGTCACCGCAGACCACGCCGGTCTTGCCGAGCACCGCGCAGACCGCACGGGCGGTGGCGGCGGTCTCCGCCGAGGTGCGGATGGTCCGCACGATCTCCACCAGCGGCATGATCGGCGCCGGGTTGAAGAAGTGCAGGCCGATCACGTCCGCCGGGCGCTGGGTGGCCATCGCCACGTCGATCACCGGCAGGGAGGAGGTGGTGGTGGCGAGCACCACGCCCGGCTTGCAGATCTCGTCGAGGCTGGCGAAGAGGGCCTTCTTGACGCTCAACTCCTCGACCACCGCCTCGACCACGAGGTCGACGTCGGCGAGGTGGTCGAGGGTGGCCGACCAGGTGACCCGGCCCAGCGCGGCGTCCCGGTCGGTCTCGCTGAGCTTGCCCCGGACCACGCCCTTGTTGAGCGAGGTCTTGACCGCCTCGCAGACCTTCGCGGACTTCTCCGCGCCCCGGGTCACCGAGATGACCTCGTACCCGGCCTTGGCGAAGACCTCGATGATGCCGGTGGCCATGGTGCCGGAGCCGACGATGCCGACCTTGGCGATGGCCCGCGCGCCGTCGGCGAGCGAGGACTTCGTCGCCACCGGCGTCTGCTCGTCCGGTACGACCTTCGGCGAGCCCGGCCGCTCGTAGGTGTAGAAGCCGCGGCCGGACTTCCGCCCGAGCAGCCCGGCGGTGACCATCTGCTTGATCAGCGGCACCGGGGCGTGCCGGCGATCCCGGCCGCCGCGCCGGTACATGGTGTCCAGGATCTCGTACGCGGTGTCCAGGCCGATCAGGTCCATCAGCGCGAGCGGGCCCATCGGCAGGCCGCAGCCGAGCTTCATGGCGGCGTCGATGTCCTCGCGGCTCGCGTACCGCGCCTCGAACAGGCTCACCGCGTGGTTCAGGTAGCCGAAGAGCAGCGCGTTGGCGATGAAGCCGGCCCGGTCGTTGATGGTCACGTCGACCTTGCCGAGCCGCGTGCAGAGCGCCTCCACGTCGGCCACCACGTCGGCGGAGGTGACCACGGTGCGGACCACCTCGACCAGCTTCATGATCGGCGCCGGGTTGAAGAAGTGGATGCCGATGACCTGGTTGGGCCGGGTGGTGGCGACCGAGATCTCGGTGACGCTCAGCGAGGAGGTGTTGGTGGCCAGGATGGCCTCGGGCTTGCAGACCCGGTCCAGCTCGGCGAAGATCCGCTGCTTCAGGTCCAGGTGCTCGGGCACCGCCTCGATCACCAGGTCCACCGAGTGCAGCGCACCCAGCCCGACCTGGAAGTCGACCCGGCTCAGCAGGGCGTCCCGGTCGGCCTCGGCGAGCTTGCCCTTGGCCACGGCGCGGTCGGTCGACCCGGTGAGGGTGGCCCGGCCACGCTCCAGGGCGGCCGCCGAGATCTCCACGGCCACCACGTCGATGCCGTTGCGGGCGAACACCTCGACGATGCCGGCACCCATGGTGCCCAGACCCACCACACCCACCCTGGTGAACTCGCGCGCCACGACCGGCCTCCCCTTGGTTGACTCCGCCGTTGCCGACATGAACGGCCGCTAAGGTTATGCGCCGGAGTCTGCCACGTGACTCTACGTTGTCGAGACGCCGTGGGATATTTCACGACGTCCGTCACTCTCCGCCCCGGCGCACGGCCGGCCCCGGGGGTGGGCCGCCACCGCAGGCCGGGCACCGACGCCCGCCGGCGCCGCCGGGTCAGGCCTCCGCCGGCGTTGCCGGGTCAGGCCTCCGCGGGCGCCCCGACCAGTGCCAGCAGCTCCGCGACGAACTCGGCCGGCCGTTCCAGGTGCGGGCTGTGGCCGCAACCGGGCAGCACCACCTCCCGGTACGTCCCGCCGGCGGCGGCGTACCGGTCCAGCACCACCCGGGTCTGGCCCACCATCGGCTGGGGCGGGCAGTCCGCCGCTCCCGGCCAGCCCGGCACCGCCCCCAGCGATCCCAGGTACGCCAGGTCGAACAGCGAGGTGTCCGAGACGATCACGTCGGCGTCGCCGCGTACCCAGATCACCGGCGGCTTGGCCGAGACGGCGACCAGCTCGTCGGCGACCCGGAACCAGGCGGGTGCCAACGCGTTCAGCACCCCGCGCTCGCCGGCCGCCGTTCCCGGCCAGTGCGCGGAGGTGATCGCCGTGCCCGGGTAGTTGTCGTCCCCGGTCGCGGTGGTGAGCATGCTGTCCAGCAGCAGGTCCTCGTCCTCGCCCAGCGACGCCGGGTCAGCCACGTACGCCGCGCGCAGCACGTTCCGCGGGCTGGTCGGGCCCTCCTCGCCCCGGTCCTGCGCGGCGAGCCGGGCGACGAAGTCGGGGTTGGCGGTGCCGCCGCCGGTGCCCGCGAAGTCGGGCGTGGTCGGGGTACCGTCGAGGTCCCGGGTCCCGCCGAACCCGTACGGCGAGACCGGCGCCTCCAGCAGCAGCCCGGCCACCCGCTCGGGGTGGTCGACCAGCAGCCGCATCGCCACCCCGCCGCCCAGCGAGTGCCCGACCACCACCGGCCGCGCGCCAGGGGCGAACAGCCCGGGGGCATCGAGCAGGGCGGCCACGTCGTCGGCGAAGTCGGCGAGGCCCCGGGTCGCGTCGACCGGGGCGGTGGCGGTGTCGCCGTACCCGCGCAGGTCGGGCGCGATCACGCGGAGCGTCTCCGGCAGCCGGCGCAGCAGCGGCTCCCAGAACGCCGACGACGAGACGTTGCCGTGGACCAGCAGCACCGGTACGCCGTCCGGCGGACCGGCCACCCGCACCGACTGGGTGATGCCGTTGGCCTGGACGGTGTGCCGTGTGCTCCGCATCCGCGCATGCTGGCACACCGGCCCGACCCGGTCCATGTGCCCGCTCCCCATCCCGGGCCGCTCCCCGGTGTGGACGGGCCCGGTGGTCAGGAGTGCGCGTCGACCGGCAGCGACCGGGCCTCGCGCGGCACGGGCACCCGTGGGGCCGACGGCCGGGGCAGCGGCACGGTCGGCCGGTGGCTCGGGGCCGGGAGGCCGAAGCTCATCCCGACCGGGTCGGTCCGGGCCACGCCCGGGTCGAAGTAGCGCAGGTCGGTACGGCCGAGCCGGACCACGTCACCGTCGGAGAGCGGCACGCTACCGCTGATCCGCTGGTCGTTGAGCCAGGTGCCGTTGGTCGAGCCGAGGTCGGTCAGCCAGGCCCCCTCGGGGGTCAGCTGCACCGTGGCGTGCCGCCGGCTCAGATGCGCGTCGGCGAGCACGATGTGGGCGCTCGGCGCCCGGCCGATCACCAGCGGGTCCCGACCGACGCGGAAGCTGAGTCCGCGCATCGCCCCACCCGACACCGTCAAAAGCGGCATCAGCTCCGGATGTTCCTCCATTGACAGTCGCCCCTCCGGTCGCCCTGCGGCGTCAGCCTGCCAGCTCACCGTAATCGCCGTCACCACCGGGTGGTCACCCCCGCGACCCCGGCCGGTCAACTTCCGTTCGCCGTTTCGGCTTCATTCACCAGTCACGTCCGTCGATCCCCCGGACTTCCGGCGTCGCAGCCAGGGGCAGGTCACGCGGGACGCCGGACCTACCGGCGAGTAACGTTCGGGTCTAGACTTCGGCCATGACGGCTGTGCATGTCCCGGGGACCCCGATCATCGAGGACGGTCGGCTGGTGTCCACCAGCCCGGCCACCGGCGCTGAGGCCGGACGGCTCCCGGTGGCGACCGCGGCGGACGTACGGGACGCGGTCGAACAGGCGCGCGCCGCCAGTCAGTGGTGGGCCGGGCTGGGCTTCACCGGCCGCCGGCAGCGGCTGCTGCGCTGGCGCGGCGTCCTCGCCGGACGGATCGAGGAACTGGCCGAACTGGTGCACGCCGAGGGCGGCAAGCCGGTCGGCGACGCGGTCGTCGAGATCCTCACCGCGCTGGAGCACATCGACTGGGCCGCCCGCAACGCCCGCCGGGTGCTCGGGCCACGCCGGGTGCGCACCCGGCTGATCCTCGCCGAGTTCGCCGGACACCTCGAATACCAGCCGTACGGGGTGGTCGGGGTGATCGGCCCGTGGAACTACCCCGTCTTCACCCCGATCGGCTCCGCCGCGTACGCCCTCGCCGCCGGCAACGCGGTGGTGTTCAAGCCGAGCGAGTACACCCCGACCGTCGGGCAGTGGCTGGTGGACCGCTTCGCCGAGGTGGTGCCGGAGCAGCCCGTCCTCACCGCCGTGCACGGGCTCGGCGACGTGGGTGCCGCGCTGTGCCGCTCCGGGGTCGGCAAGCTCGCCTTCACCGGCTCCACCGCCACCGCCAAGAAGGTGATGGCGGCCTGTGCCGAAACCCTCACCCCGGTGCTGCTCGAGGCGGGCGGCAAGGACGCGATGATCGTGGACGCCGACGCCGACCTAAACGCCGCCGCCGAGGCATGCGTCTGGGGCGCGCTGACCAACGCCGGCCAGACCTGCATCGGCATCGAGCGGGTCTACGCCGTCGACCCGGTCTACGACGCCTTCCTCGACAAGGTGGTGGCGAAGGCCGGCCGGCTCACCGTCGGCCCGGAGGGTGCCGACATCGGCCCGATCACCATGCCCGCCCAGCTCGACATCATCCGCCGGCACATCGACGACGCGGTCGCCCGCGGCGGCCGGGCGGTGCTCGGCGGCCCCGAGGCGGTGCGACCGCCGTACGTGCACCCGACCGTGCTGGTGGACGTACCGGAGGACTCGGCCGCCGTCCGCGAGGAGACCTTCGGCCCGACCCTGACGGTCAACCGGGTCCGCGACGTCGACGAGGCCGTCGAGCGGGCCAACGCCCTCCCGTACGGTCTCGGGGGTTCGGTCTTCGGCCGGAAGCGGGCGGTGGCGGTCGCGCGGCGGCTGCGCTCCGGGATGGCCGCGATCAACTCGACGCTCACCTTCGCCGGCATGTCCACCCTGCCGTTCGGCGGGGTCGGCGACTCCGGCTTCGGCCGGATCCACGGTGAGGACGGGCTGCGCGAGTTCGGCCGGGCCAAGGCGATCACCCGCCGCCGGGGGCCCTCCCTGCTGCCGTCGATGACCTTCGAACGCACCCCGGCCGACGTCGCCCGCCTGGTCAAGGCCGCCAAGCTGAGGTACGGCCGGGGCCGCTGACGGTCGGCGGACCCGGAATCAGAACAGGGTCAGCTCGTCGCGCTCGATGCCGCGCAGCTTGTCGTAGTCGACCACGACGCAGCGGATCCCGCGGTCGGTGGCGAGCACCCGGGCCTGCGGCTTGATCTCCTGGGCGGCGAACACACCGGCGACCGGGGCCAGCAGCGGATCGCGGTTCATCAGCTCCAGGTAGCGGGTGAGTTGCTCCACGCCGTCGATCTCGCCGCGCCGCTTCACCTCGACCGCGACCGCACCCTGGTTGGCGTCCCGGCAGAGCAGGTCGACCGGGCCGATCGCGGTCATGTACTCCCGCCGGACCAGCGTGAAGCCCTCGCCCAGGGTCTCCGGGTTGGCGGCCAGCAGCTCCTGCAGGTGGGCCTCCACACCGTCCTTACGCAGGCCCGGGTCGACACCCAGCTCGTACGAGGTGTCCTGGAAGATCTCCTCCAGGGTGATGCGCAGCTCCTCGCCGGCCTTGTTGACCACCCGCCAGACGCCGGGGGCCTCCTCCAACCGGCACGGCGGGCTCATCCAGTTCAACGGCTTGTACGCCCGGTCGTCCGCGTGGATCGACACCGAGCCGTCCGCCTTCACCATGAGCAGCCGGGTGGCCGGCGGCAGGTGTGCCGAGAGCCGTCCGACGTAGTCCACCGAGCACTTCGCAATCACCAACCGCACCCGACGAGGGTAGCCGAGCACCCGACGCCCGCCGGCGAGCGCCACTGGCGTACCGGTGCGATATTGAGATCGTGCTCGAAGTCCTCACCGGTTCCGGCCTCGCCGCCTCGGCCGGCCTGAACGCCTACATCCCGCTCCTCCTCATGGGTCTGCTGGCGCGCTACACCGACCTGGTCGACCTGCCCGGCGGGTGGCAGTGGCTGGGCAACGGCTGGGTCATCCTGATCCTCGCCGTGCTGCTCACCATCGAGGTGGTCGCCGACAAGGTGCCGGTGGTCGACCACGTCAACGACGTGGTGCAGACGGTGGTCCGGCCGACCGCCGGCGGCCTGGCCTTCGGCGCCGGCTCCAGCTCGGAGACCGTCACGGTCAGCGACCCGGACACCTTCTTCTCCTCGCACCAGTGGGTGCCGGTGGTGGTCGGCGTCCTCATCGCGCTCGGCGTGCACCTGCTCAAGTCGGCGGCCCGCCCGGTCATCAACGCGACCACCGCTGGCTTCGGCGCCCCGGTTGCCAGCACCGCCGAGGACGCCACGAGCGCGGTGATGTCGGTGGTGGCGATCCTGCTGCCGGTGCTGGTGCTGGCGTTCCTGCTCGGGTTCGTGCTGTTCTTCGGCTGGTTCCTGCGGCGGCGCAAGGATCGGCGTCGGGAACGCGCGGCAGCCCGCGCGGCTGGGTTCCGGGTCTGATCCTTCCTGCGGCGGGCGCCAGCCAGGACTCGGGTATTCACACCAGATCGCGCAACCGGCGGTATCCGGCACGCTGCGATACCGCTATATCGCCGACACGGCGTCGATCACGGCCCGGCTGAGGAGGTGCCCGAGGCGTTGACCAGGGGCTCTCTCAGCTCAGGCCGTTGGCCTCGCGGATCACGGTGACGAGGTCGTCGATGATGCCGGTCAGCGCGAAATCCTTCGGGGTGAAGACTCGGGCCACACCGGCCGACCGCAGCGCCGCCGCGTCACCGCCGGGGATGATGCCGCCGACCACCACGGGCAGGTCGCCCCGCCCGGCGACGCGTAGCCCGTCCAGCACCGCCGGCACGGCGGCGAGGTGCGAGCCGGAGAGCACCGACAGGCCGACCAGGTCCACGTCCTCCTCGACCGCGGCGGCGACGATCTGCCCGGCGGTCAGCCGGATGCCCTGATAGATCACCTCGAAGCCGGCGTCGCGGGCGCGTACCGCGATCTGCTCGGCGCCGTTGGAGTGCCCGTCCAGGCCGGGCTTGCCGACCAGCAGCCGCAGCCGGCCGCTGCCCAGTTCGCGTGCCGTCGCGGCGACCCGCTCGCGGACCCCCGCCAGCCCCGCGTCCCCGCCCGACCCGGCGGCGCCGGAGAGGCCGGTCGGGGCCCGGTACTCGCCGAAAACCTCGCGCAGCGCGCCGGCCCACTCGCCGGTGGTCACCCCGGCCCGCACGCACGCCAGCGTCGCCGGCATCAGGTTCGTCGTGGTCGCGGCGTCCGCGCGCAGCCGAGCCAGTGCCGCGGCCGCCGCGGCCGCGTCCCGGCCGGCCCGCCATGCGCGTACGGCGGTCGCGGCGGCATCCTCGACGGCGGGATCGACCTGTTCGATCGCCTCGGCGCCGGCCGCGGTCAGCGGCGACGGCTCGGTCTCGGTGAACGTGTTGACGCCGACCACCACGTCGGTGCCGGCCTCCATCCGCCGCCACCGGTCGGCGAGCGAGGCCACCAGCGCGCTCTTCAGGTAGCCGGTCTCCACGGCGGCCACCACGCCGCCCATCTCCAGCACCTTCGCCAGCTCGACCCGGGCGCCGGCGACGATGTCGTCGACCAGCGCGGTCATCACGTGCGAGCCGGCGAAGAGGTCCGGGTATTCCAGCAGGTCCGACTCGTACGCCAGCACCTGCTGCATCCGCAGCGACCACTGCTGGTCCCAGGGGCGGGGCAGGCCGAGCGCCTCGTTCCAGGCGGGCAGCTGTACCGCGCGGGCCCGGGCGTCCCGGGAGAGCGTGACGCCGAGCATCTCCAGCACGATGCGCTGGACGTTGTTCTCCGGCTGGGCCTCGGTGAGGCCGAGGGAGTTGACCTGGACGCCGTACCGGAAGCGGCGCTGCGTCGGGTTCGCCACGCCGTACCGGTCGCGGGTGATCTCGTCCCAGAGCGCGCCGAACGCGCGCATCTTGGCGATCTCCTCGACGAAGCGCACCCCGGCGTTGACGAAGAAGGAGATCCGCTGCACCACCTCGCCCATCCGGTCGGCGGGCACCTGGCCGGCGTCGCGCACCGCATCGAGCACGGCGACCGCGGTGGCCAAAGCGAAGCCGACCTCCTGGACCGGCGTCGCCCCGGCCTCCTGCAGGTGGTACGAGCAGATGTTGACCGGGTTCCACCTCGGCATCTCGCGCAGCGTGTAGGCGATGACGTCCGCGGTCAGCCGCAGCGACGCCGCCGGCGGGAAGATGTACGTCCCGCGGGACAGGTACTCCTTGATGATGTCGTTCTGGGTGGTGCCGGCGCAGCGGGCCAACTCCGCGCCCTGCTCGGCGGCGACCGTGCCGTAGAGGCCGAGCAGCCACATGGCCGGCGCGTTGATGGTCATCGAGGTGTTCAGCTCGGCCAGCGGGAGGCCCTCGAAGAGCGCCCGCATGTCGCCGAGGTGCGCCACGGGCACCCCCACCCGGCCCACCTCACCGGCGGCGAGCTCGTGGTCGGGGTCGTACCCGGTCTGGGTGGGCAGGTCGAAGGCGACGGAGAGACCGGTCTGCCCCTTCGCCAGGTTGCGGCGGAAGAGCGCGTTGGTGGCCGCGGCGGAGGAGTGCCCGGCGTAGGTGCGCATCACCCAGGGCCGGTCGCGCTCCGGCAACCGCCCCGAGGGAGCCTTCTCGTCCATGGCCGGAGTCTAAGTTACCGTTCAGTAAAACGGGCTGTGGAAAACCACACAGGTCCATGGAGCGGACCACCGGGCACGAGCGGCGCGACATGTCCGAGACCACCACCCCCCGCGCCGCCGGTGGGTGTGCCGGAGTCGCACACTGGACGTCATGGAAGACGAGCTGGCGATCTCGGTCCGGGGGCTGCGCAAGGCGTACGGCGACAACGTCGCGGTGGCCGGCGTGGACCTGGACGTCCACCGGGGCGAGGTGTTCGCCCTGCTCGGCCCGAACGGCGCCGGCAAGACCACCACCGTGGAGATCCTGGAGGGCTACCGGCAGCGCGACGCCGGCGAGGTGCGGGTGCTCGGCGTCGACCCTGAGCTCGTCTCCGGGTCGCGACTGCGGGGCTCGCAAGCTCGCTCCTCGCGCGCCCCGCGACACCCGGCCCGCGACTGGCGCTCGCGGGTCGGCATCGTGCTCCAGGGCACCGGCGAGTTCGACGAGTTGACCGTCGCCGAGGTGGTCCGGCACTTCGCCGGCTTCTACCCCGGCGCGGACGACCCGGACAAGGTCATCGAGCGGGTCGGGCTGGGCGCCAAGGCCAAGGCCCGTACGCACACCCTCTCCGGCGGGCAGAAGCGCCGACTGGACGTGGCGCTGGGCATCATCGGCCGCCCCGAACTGCTGTTCCTGGACGAGCCCACCACCGGCTTCGACCCGGAGGCCCGGCGCGAGTTCTGGGAGCTGATCCGGGACCTCGCCGCCGCCGGCACCACCATCGTGCTGACCACGCACTACCTGGACGAGGCCGAGGCCCTCGCGGACCGGGTCGGCGTGATCGCCGCCGGTCGGGTGGTCGAGGTGGCCCCGCCGAACCGGCTCGGCAACCGGCAGGAGGCCCTGACCACCGTCTCCTGGCGTACCCCGGAGGGAACGCTGGAGACCGCGGCGACCGCGACGCCGACGGCGCTGGTCGCGGAGCTGGCCGCGCGCTTCGGCGGCGAGGTCCCCGGGCTCACGGTGACCCGGCCGACCCTGGAAGACGTCTACCTGCGGATGATCGGACACTGATGACGACCACCACGAAGCCGGCGACCCCGGTCGCCGCCGCCCCCGGAGCGCGTCGGCCGGGTGCGGGCACCCTGGCGCTGCGGCAGGGCCGGCTGGAGATCACCCAGTTCCTGCGCAGCCGGGAGTCCGTGGTCTTCACCATGCTCTTCCCGGTCGTGATGATTGCCATCTTCGCCTCGATCTTCACCTGGGAGATCACACCCGGAGTGCGGTTCACCCAGTACTTCGTCACCGGCATGATCGCGACCGGGCTGATGACGGTGAGCTTCCAGAACCTCGGCATCTGGATCCCGATCGAGCGGGACCGGGGCGTGCTCAAGCGCTACCGGGGCACCCCGATGCCGAAATGGGTCTACTTCGCCGGCAAGGTGCTCATGGTGGTGGCGATCGGCGTCGCCGAGACCGTGCTGCTGCTCGCCGTCTCGGCCGTCTTCTTCGATCTGCACCTGCCCAGCACGGCGGGCAGGTGGCTGACCTTCGGCTGGGTCGCCGCCCTCGGGGTCACCGCCTGCACCCTGTGCGGCATCGCCATCTCGTCGCTGGCGCGGACCGCCCGCAGCGGCTCGGCGGTGGTCACCCCCGTGGCGCTGATCCTGCAGTTCATCTCCGGCGTGTTCTTCGTCTTCACCGGCCTGCCGGGCTGGATGCAGCAGGTCGCGGCGCTCTTCCCGCTCAAGTGGATGTGCCAGGGGCTGCGCGCCGTCTTCCTGCCGGACAGCTTCGGCGCCCAGGAGCCGGCCGGCTCGTTCGAGCTGGGCCGGGTCGCCCTGGTGCTGGCGCTGTGGTGCGTGATCGGCCTGGTCCTCTGCCTGACCACCTTCCGGTGGACCACCAAGCGCGACGGCTGAGCGGGACGCCCCCGGCCGCCTCGGCCGGGGGCGCCCTCCGCCCGACTCAGTACGGGTAGAAGCCCTGGCCGGTCTTGCGGCCCAGGTCGCCGGCGGTCGCCATGCGCTGGAGCAGCTCCGGCGGGAAGAACTTCTCGTCCGCGGTGTCGGTGTAGATGTTCTTCGTGGCGTTGAGCAGCACGTCCACCCCGGTCAGGTCGACCGTGGCCAGCGGGCCCATGGCATGACCGAAGCCCAGCTTGCAGGCGGTGTCCAGGTCCTCGGCGGAAATCACGCCGGACTCGACCAGCTTGACCGCCTCCATGGCCAGCGCGCAGATCAGCCGGGTGGTGACGAAGCCGGCGATGTCCCGGTTGACCACCACCACCGTCTTGCCCACCCCCTCGGCGAACGCCTTCGCGGTCGCCAGGGTCTCGTCGCTGGTCTTGTAGCCGCGGACCAGCTCGCAGAGCTTCATCATCGGCACCGGCGAGAAGAAGTGGGTGCCCACGACCGACTCCGGGCGCTCGGTGGCGGTGGCGATCTGGGTGACCGGGATGGCCGAGGTGTTGGTGGCCAGCACCGCGTCCGCCTTGCAGATCTTGTCCAGCGCGCGGAACACCTCGTGCTTGATCTCGATCTTCTCGAAGACCGCCTCGACCACGATGTCCGCGTCGGCCGCCGCCTCCAGATCGGTGGTCGGGGTGATCCGGGCCAGGGTGGCCTCGACCTCGGACGCCTCGATCTTCCCCTTCTCGGCGAACTTCTCCAGCGACTTCCGGATGCCGTCGACACCCCGCTTGGTGGCCGCGTCGTCCAGGTCCCGCAGCGTCACCTGCCAGCCCGCCTGCGCCGCGACCTGGGCGATGCCCGAACCCATCAGCCCAGCACCGACGACCGCGAGTCGACCCGCCATCTGCTTCTCCCTCGCCTGATTGAGTGTCTGCCAGCACCCTAGTCGGCGAGCCTGAACGAGTGCTAAGGCACGTCTTCGGGGCCGGGGCGAGGCGGTCGGTCTCGCGGGCGCCGCCGAGCGAGCGCCGTGCGAGCCGTCAGATGGCGAGATCCGGCTCCTCGGGCGCGGTGCCGCGGTCCACCTCCACGCCGAGCGCCCGCAGGTCGGCGACGAAGTCCGGATAGCCGCGGTCGACGTGGTGCACGTGGGAGACCTCGGTGACCCCCTCGGCGCAGAGCCCGGCGATGATCAGGCCGGCGCCGGCCCGGATGTCCGTGGCGCGGACCGGGGCGCCGGAGAGCCGCTCGCGGCCGCACACCAGGGCGTGGTGGCCGTCGGTCTTGATGTCCGCGCCCAGCCGCATCATCTCGTTGGCGAACATGAACCGGCCGTCGAAGATGTTCTCGGTGATCAGGGACGCCCCGTCGCTCACCGCGGCCAGCCCGATCGCCATCGGCAGCAGGTCGGTGGCGAAACCCGGGAACGGCAGGGTCACCACGTCGACGGCCGCGGGGCGGTCGTCGACGCGCACCCGGAAGGCGTCGGCCCGGGTCTCCACCAGGCCGCCGGCCGAGACCAACTTGTCCAGCGCGACCTCCAGGAAAGCCGGGTCGATGCCGGTCACCGTCACGTCCCCGCGGGTCATCGCGGCGGCGAACGCCCAGGTGCCGGCGACGATCCGGTCGCCCACCGTGGCGTGCCGCACCGGCTGCAGCTCGGGCACCCCGACGATGTGCAGGGTCGAACTGCCGGCCCCCTCGATCCGGGCGCCCATGCAGTTCAGCATGGTGCAGATGTCGACGATCTCCGGCTCCCGGGCGGCGTTGTCGATCGTCGTCGTGCCGCCGGCCAGCACCGCCGCCATCACCAAATTCTCGGTGGCGCCGACGCTCGGGAAGTCCAGCACGATGTCCGCGCCGTGCAGGCCGTCCGGGGCCTCGGCGATGACGAAGCCGTGCTCGCCGGAGATGTCGGCACCCATCCGGGTCAGGCCGGAGATGTGCATGTCCAGGCCGCGCGAGCCGATGGCGTCCCCGCCGGGATGGGCCACCCGCACGTACCCCCGCCGGGCCAGCAGCGGGCCGAGCACGCAGATCGACGCACGCAGCCGGCGGACCAGGTCGTAGTCGGCCTCCGCGCCGGGCTGCTCCGGCACGTCGATGACCACCGACCGGGAGCGCTCCACCCCGCCCCGCGCCACCATCGGGTCGACCGGGTCGTCCTCGGCGAACCGGACACCGCAGCCCAGCCGGCGCAACACCTCCCCCATGATGGCGATGTCGGTGATCCGGGGCACGTTCGTGATCACGCTGCGTCCGGGGGCGAGCAGCGCGGCGGCCATCAGCTTCAGCGCCGAGTTCTTCGCACCGACCACGTGCACCGTGCCCGCCAGCCGGGCCTCACCGAGCACCCGGATGACGTCGACGTCGTTGACCGCCGGGTCACCGGCGTCGCCCGGCCCGACCCCGGCCGGCCAGCCGGCCTGGCCTGGCCGCGCCGGGATGGTCAGGTCCGGTATCCGTAGGCTGTGCGTCATGGCCGTCCACCTCACGCGCATCTACACAAAGGCCGGCGACGCCGGCATGACCAGGCTGAGCAACAACGAGCAGGTGCCGAAGACCGATCCGCGGATCGCCGCGTACGCGGACGTGGACGAGTGCAACGCCGCGATCGGCGTCGCGCTCGCCCTCGGGCAGCTCGACGACGAGCTGCGGGCGGTGCTCGGGTCGATCCAGAACGACATGTTCGACGTCGGGGCGGACCTGGCGACCCCTGTGGAGCCGGAGCCGGCGTACCCGCCGCTGCGGGTGACCGAGGCGTACGTCGAGCGCCTCGAGGGCTGGTGCGACGAGTACAACGCGCGCCTGAGCAAGCTCGACTCCTTCATCCTCCCCGGTGGCACCGCTGGCGCGGCGCTGCTGCACGTGGCACGGACCATCGCCCGGCGCGCCGAGCGGGCGGCCTGGGCCCTGATCGCGCATGATCCGGACCGGACCAGCACGCTCCCGGCAAAGTATCTCAACCGGCTCTCCGATCTGCTCTTTATCCTGTCAAGAACGGCAAATCCGAACGGAGATGTGCTATGGGTGCCGGGCGGGAAGCGCTGACCGCCGGGACCCTGCACCACGTGGAGGTCTGGGTACCCGACCTCGCCGCCGCCAGACACAGCTGGGGCTGGCTCCTTGGCGAGTTGGGCTGGACGTCGTACCAGGACTGGCCGGCCGGCTGCTCCTGGCGGCTCGGCCCGACGTACCTGGTGATCGAGGAGTCTCCCGCGCTCTCCGGACGGGTGCACGACCGGCTCGCGCCGGGCCTCAACCACCTGGCCTTCCACGCCGGCCCGCCGGCCGCGGTGGAGCGGCTGGTCGCGGCCGCACCCGGGCACGGGTGGGAGCTGCTCTTCCCGGATCGCCACCCGCACGCCGGCGGCCCCGGAACGTACGCCGCCTACCTGGCCGACGGGCAGGGGTACGAGGTGGAGCTGGTCGCCGCACCCGACTGACCGGTCACCCCGGCCCGGCGTTCAGAACAGGGCACCCCGGCGGGCCGGCGCGCTGTGGCCGGCGCCGGGCCGGCGGGAACCACCCCGCCGGCCGCCGCGTTGGCGACTTCCCCGGACCGGACCGGAACAGGCCCGCCCGGCCGGGCGGCGCGCCCGGCGTACCCGGTGGCCGACCGCGGCGGCGACCGTCGCCGCGACCAGCACCCCCGCGGCGGCCGGCAGCGCCGTCGGCGCCGCGCCGACCGCCCAGCCGAGCAGCACCGTCCCCGGCACCCAGACCGCCACCGCCAGGCCGTCGAAGAGCACGAACCGGCGGTACCGCAGCCCGGCCGCCCCGGCGACCCGGGGCACCAGGGTACGGACGAACGCGGTCCATCGTCCGAGCAGCACCGCCGGGCCGCCCCGCGCGGCGACCAGGGTCTCGGCGCGCTGCCAGCGGCGCTCCCCCACCCAGCGGCCCAGCCGGCCGCGCCGCAGCCGGGGCCCGAGCAGCCGCCCCTCCAGGTAGCCGAGCTGGTCCCCGGCGAACGCGGCGAGCGTGGTGACGGCGAGCGCGAGGCCCAGGTCGAGACGACCGGCCCGGGCCAGCAGGCCGACCGTCAGCATGGTGGTGGCGGCCGGCAGCACCAGGCCGACCAGCAGGCCCACCTCGGCGGCGAGCACCGCCGCGGCGGCCAGCAACACGTAACCCGGCGGCAGGGTGTCGAGCCGGTCCAGCAGGGAATCCAGGAGGGTCACGTCAACCAGCGTGCCGCGCCGGGGCGGCCCCGCCGTCCTCCCACCGGCCGGCCCGGATCCTCCAGGTGGCCGGCGACCCCCTTACGGGCTGTTTCCCGAGGCACCCGGGAGGGGGTTGAAGTCGTCGTCGACCAGGCCGAGCCGGTGCGCCAGCACCGCCGCCTGCACCCGGTTACGCAGCTCCAGCTTCTCCATGGCGGCCGACACGTGCGTCTTCACCGTGGTCACCCCCAGGTGCAGCCGCACGCCGATCTCCGCGTTCGACAGCCCGGCACCGACCAGCGCCAGCACCTCCCGCTCCCGGGGGCTGAGCAGCCGCAGGCCCGCCGCGCGCGGGTCCGGGTGCGGCCGCCGGTCCCGGTCGTGGGCGGCGAGCGCCCGACGCAGTACGCGGGCCAGCACCGGCGGCGCCAGCAGGGTCTCCCCCCGCGCCGCCCGGCGTACCGAGTCGATCAGCTCCTCCGGGGCGCCGTCCTTCACCAGATAGCCGATCGCCCCAGCGCCGAGCGCCCCGTACACGTTGACGTCGTCGGCGAAGGTGGTCAGCACCAGTACCCGGGCGGACGGCTGCCGGTCCAGGATCCGCCGGGTCGCCTCGATGCCGTCCATCCGGGGCATCCGCAGGTCCATGAGGATCACGTCCGGCCGCAGCCGCTCGGCGAGGCGTACCGCGTCGTGGCCGTTCCCCGCCTCGCCCACCACCTCGAAACCACCGGCCGTCCGCAGCAGCAGGCCGACCCCGGCCCGGACGAGCGTCTGGTCGTCGACCACGAGCACCCTGATCATGCGTTCTCCCTGATCGGCAGCCGGGCCTGCACCCGCCAGCCACCACCCTCCGTGCCCGTCGCGGTGAGCGTGCCACCGAGCAGGCCGACCCGCTCCCGCATCCCGCTCAACCCGTACCCGGACACCGGCAGCGCCGGCCCCGGCCGGCCGCGGTCCGGCTCGACGAGCTGGTGCCGCACCGGCCCGCTGTCCAGCACCTCGAGCAGCAGCGCACCGTCTACGCCCCGGACGTCCACCGAGGCGATCGCCCCGGGCCCGGCGTGCTTGAGGGTGTTGGTCAGTGCCTCCTGCACCACCCGCGCGGCCGTCGTCCCCACCACCAGCGGCACCCCGGCCAGCGCGGACGACACGGTCACCTGGACCGCCACGCCCGCCTCGCGGACCCGCCGGGCGGCGTCCCGGATCAGCTGCTCCGGCTCCACCTGCGGGTCGGTCGGCTCGACCGCCTCCGGGTCCCGGAGCACCTCCAGCAGCTCCCGCAGCTCGTCCAGCACCTGCCCGGCCGTGTCGCGCAGCTCGCCGAAGGCGGACACCGCCTCGTCGGTGCGGCCGGTGTGCTGCACGGCGTACCGGGCCGCGCCGGCGCGCAGGGCGATCGCCGCGATGTGGTGGGCCACGATGTCGTGCAGGTCCCGGGCGATACCCGCCCGCTCGGCGAGGCGGGCCGCCCGGGTCTCCGCCGCGCGGCGCTCCTCCACCTCCCGGGCCCGCTCCTCGGCCGCCGCTGCGGCCTGCCGCACCCCGCGCAGGTACCGGCCGAACGCCACCGGCGCGGCGACGACCGCGGCCAGGATGACCAGGCGGATCACCCCCGTGCCGCCGGAGAGGACGCCCGCGTTTCCCCGGTACAGGACGTCGACCAGCGTCGCCCCGAGGTAGAGGGCGTACGCCGCCACCGTCGCCGACCGGCCGCACCAGTACGCGACGTAGCCCAGCGCGACCGCCCCGGCGAGCTGCGGGACGCCGCCACCGGCCAGCGTCACCGCGCCGCCGACGACCATCAGCGCCGACTCCGCGAGCAGCACCGGCCAGGGCCACCGCCGTACGGCCACCAGGGCGAGCCCGGCGAGGACCGCGAAGACCGCCGCCCACTCCTCGCGGGCCACCCCGGCCCGGGCCATCCAGCTGCCGGCCAGGCCCAGTCCGGCTGCGACCAACCCGAGCAGCAGCTCCCGCCACCAGCCGCGCCACCCACCCGTCACCTGGCCAACCATACGGAGGAGCAGTCCCGCCGGCGGCCCTCCCATCGGCCGCCGCACCTCCTCCAGGTGGCCGGTAAGCCGGCCGCCGGCACGAGGGTTGCCCCGCCGTCCCACGCCTAGCGTCGACCAGCGTGATCAGCGACGCGCCGACCTTCCTCACCCAGTTCGCCCGGCACCCACTCGCCACCGGCGCGGTGCTGCCCAGCGGGCCGACGCTGGCCCGGGACATCACGGCCGCGGTGCCGCGGGCGGGACATCCGCTGGTGGTCGAGCTCGGCCCCGGGACCGGAGTGTTCACCCGGGCGATCCAGCGACGGCTGGCCGGCCGCGGCCACCACCTGGCGGTCGAACTCAACCCGACGTTCGCCACCGGCCTGGCCCGCCGGCACCCCGCCGTCGAAGTGGTCCGCGCCGACGCCGCCGCGCTCGGAAAACTGCTGGCGGAACGCCGGCTGGTGTCGGCCGACGTGGTGGTCAGCGGGCTGCCCTGGGCCGCCTTTCCGGCCGGACGGCAACGGGCGATCCTCGACGCGGTGGTCGGGGCGCTCAACGTTGGCGGGGTGTTCACCACCTTCGCGTACCGCCACGCCCTGCCGACCCGCCCGGCCCGGCGCTTCCACCGGCTGCTGACCGGTGTCTTCGACGAGGTGACCGTGGGCCGGACCGTCTGGGCCAACCTGCCGCCGGCCCTGGTCTACCACTGCCGCCGCCCGCTCCGCCGTGAACTCTGACCGGCCGGGTGCTGCGCGTCTCGCGGTTGCTTCTTGGTTGCTGTTGGGGGCTGGGGGCGAGGGTGAGGGGCTTCGGGTTTGACCCCTGCTCTCCGCTGAGGCTGGGGGCGACCGTGCCCGGCTGGCTTGATCCCTGCTCTCCGCTTGGGGGCTGGGGGCGACCGTGCCCGGCTCCGGGCGGTCAGGCTTGATCCCTCCGCCGGTCACGGTCGCCCCCAGCCCCGTCGTGGGCCCTGCCCGCCCGT